>CAYWSJ010000004.1:0-67468 GCA_964461045.1 uncultured Bacteroidales bacterium
TTACAGCACTCGGAGGAGGAGAATACACGGTGGATGTAACAGATGAAAACAATTGTATTGTAACCAGCAGCACACTTATAATTAATCAGCCTGATGAAATTGTTATTACCAATGTGACATCTTCAGATGTTACAGAATCTGGAGGGGGCTCAATAACTGTTGAGGCAGCCGGAGGAACCGGAACACTTTCTTATATTCTTGGTGATTCAATCAGTGTAAACCAAACAGGTGAATTTACAGGTCTTGAACCAGGTGATTATAAAGTGTATGTGACAGATATAAATGAATGCGGCCCGGATTCTACGGATATAATTACAATTGATAATTTAATTGATGGCATCGATGATGTTGATTATACTTCCTTAGAGCTTTATCCGAACCCATCTACAGGAAAATTAAATGTTTCCTTCGAGCTAAAAAGGTCGAATGATGTTCTTATTGAAGTTATCAATACGATGGGACAAATTGTTTTTAGTGAAACCTATAAGAAATCAGGCAAGAATTTTAAGGGAACAATTGATCTGAATGGTTTGCCAGCCGGACTATATTTCTTTAAATTAACTTCTGAAGAAAAAATGATTGGAAAAGAATCAATCATACTTAAATAATTTCATATTTTATTCTTTTCTGAAGGCTTTCATTGGAATGATGGAAGCCTTTTATTATTTTTATTCCCCGAATAAATATTATATGCTATGAATGTATTGGTATTAGGATCAGGAGGCAGAGAACACACTCTTGCCTGGAAAATTTCACAAAGCCCGAAATTATCTAACTTGTTTATTGCTCCGGGAAATGGAGGAACAGAAAGTGTTGGAACGAATATAGATCTTTCACCAGAGAATTTAGAAGATGTTAAAAAATTTGTTCTGGAAAGCCACGTGGACATTGTTGTTGTTGGACCGGAGAAACCCCTGGTGGAAGGAATCAGAGACTTTTTTAAAAAAGATCCGGATCTTCAGCATGTATACCTCATAGGACCTTCGGGAGCAGGAGCCCGTTTAGAAGGGAGCAAGGATTTTGCCAACCAGTTTATGGAAAAATATCAGATTCCAACTGCTGATTTTAAAAGTTTTACTGAAAAAGAACTGGAGGAAGGCTACAACTACCTTGAACAGCTACAACCTCCGTATGTATTGAAGTCAGATGGTTTAGCTGCGGGAAAAGGCGTTGTGATTCTTGATTCTTTAGAAGAAGCTAAAAATTCGCTTAAAGAATTGTTAAGTGGTAAATTTGGTGATGCCAGTAAAACTGTTGTAATTGAAGAGTTTTTAAATGGGAAGGAGTTGTCTGTTTTCATTGCAACTGATGGAGAAAATTATAAACTATTACCTGCTGCTAAGGATTATAAACGGGCAGGAGAAGGAGATACCGGCCTTAATACAGGAGGGATGGGAGCTGTTTCTCCTGTAAGTTATGCCGATGACGATTTGATGACGAAGATCAGGGAGAAAATTATAGAACCTACATTGAAAGGACTGAGAAAGGAGAACATAGAATATACAGGATTTCTTTATTTCGGGTTAATGAAGGTTGGAAATGAACCTTATGTCATCGAATACAATGTCCGTCTCGGTGATCCCGAAACCCAGGCTGTACTGCCCCGTGTGGAATGCGATTTTATTGACCTTTTTAAAGCAATAGAAGAGAAGAAATTAAATGAAATTGAGGTGTCAATAAATCCTTATCCTTCAGCAACAGTGATATTAGCCTCTGAAGGTTACCCCGGGAAATATGAAAAAGGCAAGAAAATCAGCATTTACGATAAATTTTCCGATGTGATGGTGTTTCATGCCGGGACAAAAAAAGAAAAAGGAGAATTGTTTTCTAATGGAGGAAGGGTGATGGGGGTCACTTCCATGAAAAACAATTTCAAATCTGTTTTTGCTTCGATCTATGAACAAATCAACCATATAGAATTTGAAGGGATGTATTACAGACGCGATATTGGAATGAACCTTTAAGACTGAAATTATGTTTTTATCTCTTGCAAGAAGTAAATCACCGGCCATGTTGTTGCTGCTTCTTTTATTAAGCATATTGCTTTGGTGGTATTCTTTTTCAGAACAGCCCATGTTTCCTGTGGACAGGTATGAAGATGCATTATTTTTTAATTTTCTTAGCGACTTTTTAGATCTAAATAGTTTATCATCAAGGATTATAGCCTTTGTAATTATTATTATTGAGGCAATTGTACTTCTTGCTTACAACAAAAAATATATCCTTATTGAATCGCAGACCTTTTTCCCTGCTTTTATTTTTGTCCTTTTTGCAAGTAGTTTTATTCATCTGCAGAAGCTAAATGCAGCTCTTATTGGAAGTCTGTTCATTTTTATCATGATAGGACAGATCTTTTCTTTGTACCGGAAAAGATATGTGTTGAATAATTTGTTTGCTGCCGGATTACTCGTTTCGCTGGCAAGTCTCTTTTACGTTTATGCGGCAATTTTTATTTTACTTATTTGGATATCTCTTTCTATTCTTAGAAGTTTCAGTTTAAGAGAGTGGTTTGTAACTGTTCTTGGTTTCATTTTTCCCTATTTGTTTGTCCTTGCTTCTTTTTATCTAAGCGAAGGATTGACAATTAATGATTTTTGGGTAAAGGTTAATTCCCTGGTATTTTCTACTGTAGAAATTACTTTTTATAGCATTTCTCATTATGTTTTGTATGGATTTATAGGCTTTTTAGTGATTATTGCCAGCTTTTTTCTTTTACGGACTTTTCCGGCCCGAAAAATTTATATAAGAATGTATTATGAAATATTTTGGTGGATGTTTGTTTTAAGTTTGGCTATGTTTTTTGTGCCTAAATATATATCTTCTGCTGGTATTATATATTTTATTGGGTTGCCGGTTTCATTTTTGCTGGGGAATTATTTTACAAATATTCGCTCAAAATCTACTGGGAATATATTTATAGGTTTGCTTTTCTTATTGGTGCTTTTCGTTCATGTGAATCATTATATACTTTAAATGGTTATTAAAAGAGCAAGATATAATTGGTATTATTTGTTGAATTCTATTACAAAAAAACCCGGCATACCAGCCGGGGTTTTAAATTGTTTCAAAGCGAATATCTTTTAATGAATCAGGTTTTCTTTAGATTTTTTTCACAAACGAGAGAATAACCACTGCAAGCCCTTCCTTTCCATCTTCGAATTCTACAAAAATATGATAAGCTCCTGTTTTTTGGCATGTAAACTCGAAGGAGGGATAAATTTTACCTGTGGCAACCATATAATTGGAGGCTTCTAATTTACTACTACTAAATAATTTTAAGATGGCTCTTCCGGCATAATCTTTTGAACTGCAAATAGAAAATTTATAAACAGTATTTTTTCTTAAGACCAATGATTGCTTATCCTGCAATGGTTCTTGACCTGGAGGTGTGCTTCCTAACTTAACAGTAAAATCCTTTAGGTAAGTTGCATCTCCTGCTACTCTTGAGCAGATATTAACCAATTCTTCACCACTCTGAGCAGAGGATTGATTGATTCCTGCAAATGTTATTAAAGAGATTATAATAATAAAAAAATACGTATTCTTCATAATATTATAGACTGATTAAGTTATTTCGGATTTTGTTTGTTTCCTCAATAATTTTATATAATTGTTCATCTGTTATTTTTACGATACTTTTTTCATTTTGTTTGAAAGTAAGCTGACCATTTTCATCAATTATTTGTTCTGTTTCCCCTTGCTCAATGGTTATTTTAACTTCTTTAAATATTTTATGAATTCTTTTATAATCCTTAATCAGGTCCTGGAAATCCGGATTGTTCCTGTAGTTTTCCAGAAGAATCATCAGATTTGACATCATTACTTTTTGTTCACCAATTGCTTCTCTTAATTGTGGGTCAGGATCTGATTTATATACTTCACTTGTAAGATATAATCCTTCAAGCCATGCACCTGCAATCATAAGGGCGCTTAAATTACTCCTGCTATTTTCTCTCAAATACTCATCCATTTGTTTGAAATTTCTTTGAGAAATGTAAATCAAAGAATCAATATTTTCACTACTGGATGCCAGTCTTTTTAATGTACTAAAATCAAAAAACTGGCCAATTTTTAATTTGTCGGCAATTTTTTTTATGGATTTTAGATAATCTATAGATACGGTTGTTTTGCTGTACATATTAAGATAACCGAGGTCAGCCGCGTAAATACCAAGGAGGATTGATTGCCTGAAGCTGGTACTGTAACTATCCACATTATCTGTAGATGCCAGGTATTCTTTTGAAAACGGGACATTCAGGCTTTTGATTAACGCTGCTGTTTCAATGGGTGATGAGATGTTCTCTGTAATTTTTTCCATTGCCTGATCTGAAACTTCGTAAACACCTTTGTTTGCAACAGAGTCAGGAACCTCTAAAGAATTATCTTCATTCCCTTCATTCGAGCATTTACATCCTGAAATTAAAGCGATTATGAGTACTCCTAGAATAAACTTTATCTTCATATTTATTCTGCTATGTGGATTAATACAAAAATAATATTATATCGTGTAAATTTAAAAAAATATTTAGGATTTCCGAAAGATTAATTTTTTTAAATTGACTTTCTGTGGTAAATTAAGCAATTTATATAATGCATTGTAGTATAATGCTATATAGAATATAATAGTCATTATAGCAATAATCGCTAAATTAAACCAGTAAGTGCCAAAATAATTTCCCATAAAATATTTTCTGGGCGCAAAAAAGTGAGCCCTGAAATTAAAAAATCCTTCCTCTTCGGGATCCTGATAAATCGGGTCAATATGTTGTATTAACTTATCTTCGTATTGAATGATTTTATTTTTTTCCAGAACTTTTTTTACCTGGTCAGAAATACTCTCGTTATAGTACTGATCCTTAATTTTTCTATAAAAAGAAGGTCTTGTTTCAAGCAAATAACTTCTGATATTATCTAATTTTCTGTTTGCTAAATGAAATTTCTTTGAATAATATTGATCTAATCGTTCCAGGTAATCAGTAATTTCACTCAAAATCAATTTGTTTATTTTATCCACCTTGAGTTTATCCAGGTATTTGAAAGTTAGATCTGTTTTGTTCATTTCTTTTCCCAGTTCATTTCTGAGTAGCGCAAGATCAGATTTTAGCTTTTCCTTTATGTCCTCTTTATGACTAAATTTAAGATTTTTCTTAATTTTTTTGACCTTTTTTTCTAATTCGGGGATATAATAGACCTGTTTATAATTGGCCTTGCTTTCCTTTTTTTCAAGATCGTAAAAATGTTGTTCGTATTTATTGTTTTTGAATTGGTTTACCATAAGTGCCTCATAAGACCATTTTGTGGGCATTATTTCAGCAATAAGGGGTACTTTATCCACACTGGTAATATTCCTGTTTAATTTATCGAAGGGGAACATAGCCCCGCTGAGTATCATCATTGGGATCATTAATAACGGAATGATGATGTATATTGTAACAGCAGAGTTGAAGGTGGCTGAAATATTTAATCCAATCATGTTAGCACATACGGCTGTTATAAATAATGCAAGCCAGTATTCGAAAAACATTCCGCGTATTTCGAGGATGCTGTTGGCAATCAGTACAAACAGAACGGATTGTATGGCTGATATAACAGTCAAAATAAGCACTTTAGAGGTTAGGTAACTGGATTTACTTAAATTCAGAAATTGTTCTCTTTTAAGTATTTTCCGGTCTCTGAATATTTCTTCTGCACTTACTGTTAACCCCAAAAACAGTGAAACAATAAGTGCCATAAAGATGTAAATAGGGATGTTTTCATTTATGCGGAATATATACTCATCTGAGGTAGGGTTCGGTACATAGCGAATAATATATGATAGGATAAAGCCCAGAACAGGCGCTTCGAGTAAATTCAGGGCAACGTATTGTTTGTTGCTTATTTTTGAGAGAAAATCCCTGATTGTATATATTTTAAATTGGGTTAACCAGGAGGGTATCTTGGTTGAAGAAGGGGGTTCTTCATCTACTTCTTTGACATGTTCTATATTTATGTTTTCGTGTAGCCTTTCTTCCCATTTTTTAGGTGATACTTTTCTTTTGTCTGTGTATCTTCCATATTCATCAACTACCCGGGCTTCCATAATGTTAAATATAAGTTCGGGATTTACGTTACCGCAGGTAGGGCACTCCCCCACATCGCTATTAATCTGTGCGTCAAGGCGTTTGAAATACATGACACTTTCCACGGGGTTTCCATAGTATACCATGTATCCTCCTTCATCAAGGATGATCATATTGTCAAACATTTTGTAGATCTCTGATGAAGGTTGATGAATAACGACAAATATAAGCTTTCCTTTCAGAGTTAATTCCCGGAGGAGGTCCATTACATTTTCAGAGTCTCTTGAGGATAATCCTGAGGTTGGTTCATCTACAAAAAGAATGGCAGGCTCCCTGATTAATTCGAGGGAAATGTTCAGTCTTTTTCTTTGACCTCCGCTAATAAGTTTATTCATAGGAGAACCGACCTTAAGGTCTTTGATTTCTCCCAGTCCGAGATTATATAAAGTTTTATCTACTAGCTCCTTGAGTTCTTCTTCTTCTTTGTCTCTAAAAACCAGTTTTGCATTATAGTATAAATTCTGAAAAACTGTAAGTTCCTCAATAAGAAGGTCATCCTGGGGAATGTATCCTATTGAACCTTTAAGATTTTCTTCTCCTTCATGGAGATTTGTGCCATTAATTCTTATTTCTCCTGTGGTTGGTTTGTTAATGCCGGACAGGATATTCAGCAGTGTTGTTTTACCAGCACCACTGGCTCCCATGATTCCAATTAATTTTCCCTGTGTTTCTGAAAAATTAATATTTCTGAGTCCTATGGCACCGTTCGGGAATTGATAGCCGATATTATCTGCTACATAGGAAATTTTCAGGGAGGTTGAGTCAGCCAGGTAATGTGCAACAACATCGCTGTAGTATATTGGTTTTCCTTTAGGGAGCTTGATTGAACCACCCTGAGCAAAGAGATAAATTCTTTTGTTGTTAAGAGG
This sequence comes from uncultured Bacteroidales bacterium, assembly GCA_964461045.1. GTDB lineage: Bacteria > Bacteroidota > Bacteroidia > Bacteroidales > UBA12077 > JAGXLC01. Next base: position 6,989 of record CAYWSJ010000004.1, read on the forward strand.
CAGGCCATTAAGGTTTATTTCTTCACTTCCCGTATAGCGTAAGAAATACAGGTCTACACTTTTTATATGCAGTATAAATATGTTGCCGTCTAGTGCAGTTGACTGGATATGCTTACAGTTCTCACAGGGGTTTTCTTTGTCGTTTATTATGAGTATGTTATGGTTGTCCAGTTTGGAAATATCATTGTTAATAACGAAGGTTTCAATACTTCTGTATTCTTCCCTGGTAACTTTAAAGACTTCGGCAACAGTGTTAATGATGGCCATTCTTTGTTCTGAGAATTTTCGGTCGGCATTGATCAACTCGAAAAGTCTTACCAGAACAATTATTTTCTGTTTTTGGGTAAGTGTTTTGTTAATTTTTTTACAAAGCCCTAGTATTCTTACGGAGTCTTTAACGGAGGTAAGTTTTCTTTTTTTCTCTTTTTCTCCGTTTTGGTTATTTTTTTTGTATCCTGCTTTTTTATCAAAAAGCTCTATATACTCCTGAATAGCCTCATCGTTGAGTTGTTGAGTGAGGAAATTTAAAACATAATCTCTTTCGTTGGTTTCAACACCATCATCTTGTTTTGCAATAATCGCAAACAACTGCATCAACGCCTTCAGAATCTCTTCACTCATTTTCTAATATTTTCTCGACAATTTACAATACGTAACTAACCTGTTCAAAAGGGATATCTACTATATCTGCATATTCTTCTCCGGCTTCTTCCATATCTTCGTCATCTTCCGGATAATACCATTTAATAAGAACATCGTTCCCGTTTTCATACATTTCTTCCAGTTTCATTAAAATATCAAGAAGAAGTTTTGAAGATGCTGTATTGAAATAAACTAATTTAAATGAAAATATGGTTTTTGCATTTGGATTTTCTGCATATTCTTCAAGCCAGTTCAGGATAGGTTCATAAAAAGTTGTCACATCTTCAGGTAAAGACCTTCCTGATATTTCAAAGATCTCATTATCTTTGTCAAGAATAACACTAGGCGTATCGTCTGTTCCTTTTATTTTTATTACTTCCATAATTCAAACATTTATTAATTATTTCTAGAAATTGATGATGAAAGAAGGAAAAACGAACTTGTTTCATCAATTGGTAAAAAGTGGTATTCTAATTTGTTCCCGGTTTTTCTTGCAATATCAATAAAACCAAGGCCAGCACCACCTTTATCGGATAATCTTCCTTCTCGCATTTGTTTTTTGTAAAGTTGTTTTAATCCTTCTTTATCCAAACTGTTAATTTCCTCGAGCATGTCGGTTAGTTCTTCTATCTTCCTGTTTTCTATCACATTCCCGGTTGTTACATGGTAATCTCTTTTTCCTTTGCTTACCATGAAGATTCCACGTCCGGCAAACAGGTAATCGTCAGAGCCAAATGTGTCGGCATGTTTGCTTATGTTTTGCAAACACTCAACCATTACATGGAAGACTTTCTTTTGCACTGTATTTGATTCTTCTTCTTTGGCCATGTTTGATTCGGTCAATGAGGTAAAAGCTTTTGTGATCTGGTGTGTAATTTCACCCTCATAGACCAGTGTAATTTCATGAGCTTTCATTGACCTATAAAAATCGTATACAAATTCAAGAAAGCCTTTCACATTATGTTTATCCATAACATAGGTATTAATTTAGTTAAACAAAGTAAATATATTAAAATTCTATTCCAATTAATAACACGTCATCTATTTGTTTATTGTTTTTTTTCCATTTCCTGTAGTCACTTGCAAAGAAACTTGAAAATTGCTGCATCGTTAAATCCTTATTTTCCAGTATATTTTCTCTGATTTTTTTCGGTGTATATTTCCTTTTATCGGGCCCACCAATTTGATCGGGCAAACCGTCAGTGAAGAAGAAAATTTTATCTCCTTCTTTATATTTAATGATATGGTTTACAAAATCTTTTTCAGCCTTTTTCCTGTGGGGAATCCCGCCAATGGCTTTTCGGTTTCCTTTGTACTGTGTTAATTCACCATCCCTCAGTAGGTATAAAGGTCTGTGTGCTCCGGCGTATTGCAGTTCTTTTTTCTTTTTGTCAATCCGGCACAGTGCAATGTCCATTCCATCTCTTGCTTCGGCATCAAACCTGTCTTGTTTCAGGGTAGATCTGACACCAAAATGAAGCTTGTCAAGAACCTGGGCAGCGGTATAGTTTTTATTGTGGTCCACAATATTGTTTAACTGGAAATACCCAATAAATGACAGCAATGCTCCGGGCACTCCATGCCCTGTACAATCGACAGCTGCAATGAAAATAATATCTTCTTTTTTAAAGAACCAGGGGAAGTCACCGCTTACGACGTCTCTGGGTTCGTAGAACATAAATGATTTTGGCAGGTATTCCTGTACAATAGTATTGCTTGGGAGTATTGATGTTTGAATTCTTTGTGCATAGTTTATACTGTCTGTAATCTGCTTATTTTTTTTCTGGATTTCCATTTCTATTCGTTTTGCCTCTGTAATGTCGTGTCCGACGAAAAGAATGGTTTCCAGTTCACTTTCATTGAATTCCGGGATCGCTTTAAAATTCATTATGCGTTCGCCTAATTTAGCGGTAGGAATTGTGATTTCTTTGTTGAGTGTTTCATTTTTCTTTTTAATTTCTTCAATGGAATCAACAAAGAAGTGGGCAAGTGTTTCTTCTATTTCAAGGTCTTTTATGCGTGTATTGATTAATTTTTGTGGGTCAATCCCTACATATGATTTTGATACAGGATTAGAGTAAAAGAACTGACCCCTGGTATTAAGTCGCATAATTAAGTCGGGACTGTTTTCTGAAAGGGACTGCATCTTACTCTTCATTCTTTCTTCTTTCTCTGCTCGTTTTCTTTCAGTAATATCCCTTGAATTGAGTATGATACCATTTATGGCAGGATCTTCGAGAAGGTTTCTTCCTGTAGTCTCGAGGAAGATTTTTTTGCCGTCCTTTTTGATATAGGTATATTGTAGAGTTTGTGGCTCCTTTGGATTTTCCTTGAGTTTCTTAAACATGTCTTTCAGAGCAGCTTCCCCTTTCGCTGTAAGTCTTTCCATGTCTTTTCCACGCATCATTTCAGCCTGTGTGTATCCAAGGATATTTTTAACGTTTGGACTTTGGTATTTGAGTTTCAGGTTTTCGTCGTATATCGAGATTACCTCGGATGCATTTTCAAGGAGTGCTTTAAGGCGTTTCTGGGCATTTTCAACCTCCTTTATCTGTGCTTCAAGTTTTTTGTTTGATTTTTCAAGCTCCTCGTGGGTAGCCCTCATTTCCTCTGCGTTCTGTCTTAGCTCCTCCTCATTTTCTTTCAGTTCCTGGGTCATTTGTTGTGATTCCTGAAGCAATTTTTCTGTCTTTTGGTTCATCTTCAGGTTGTAGATTGTTCTGGCGATAATTTCGGCCAGCTCACGAAGGAAATTTATGGTAAGTTCGGGTATTTCTTCTTTTATATCTGCAAATTCAATAACACCCTGAAGTTTTTCGTCTGCTATAAGAGGCACTATTAAAAGGCTTTTGGGTTTTTTGTCACCCAGAATACCAGATGTAATAGTTGCGTAGTCATCAGGAATTTCTGTTCGATAGATGTAGTCCATCTCATAGGCACATTCACCGATTAGTCCTTCTCCAACTTTGAATTCCTGGTTAATATATCTTTTTCGGTTATAGGCGTACGTCGCAACGTTTACCAGTTTTTCTTCTTCTTCATTATAGATGTAGAGAGCGCCCTGTATTATATTGATGTAATCGATTAATTTTACAATCACGTCAAATGCAAGGCCATCTATATCATTATGTAATCTTAAAATTTCCGAAACAATATCTTTCCCTTCTGCAATCCAGTTTCTTTCTTTTTCTTTCTGGTTACTTTCCAGCAGGTTATTTCTCATCCTGAGGAGTGATTTCCCAAGAACGTCGTTTTCATTTTTTATTTCTAATTTGGCATCGTAATGTCCTTCGCCAATTTTTTTTGCAAAAGTTGCATTTCTGTCTATATCAAGATCTCTCTGGTTAATGATGTCTTCGAAAACAAGTTTTTCTTTTTCTCTTTTGCGGTAGTAAATATAAATTACAACCCCAATTACAACAGGGATAGAGTCAATAACCCATAACGTAGGATTGGTTTTGTGAATTTGGGCAATGGAAGAGAATGAAAAGGCAAGGTTGCCGGAAATAATATTAATAACCCATGCTATTATGGGTATTAAGATAGAAACAGCAACTCCTGTAAGAATATCATTTTTGGTTATTGTAATTGAATTTTTTTCTCGACTCATATCAATAAGCTGTATATTATATTTTATTAGCAAGTTGCTCGCCTAATTTTTCTTTCAAAGATGCAAGCAGTTTTTCAGTTTTTTTCCCATACACTTTAAATGAAGCCAGTTCTATTAGTCCTATTGTTTTTTCCTGGTTAATTACAGGGATGTAAAGTATGCTTTTAGGTGAACTGCTTCCCAGTCCGGAAAGTATTGTAATGTAATTTTCCGGTATTTTAGTCAGATTTAATATTTTCTGATTTTGAGCTGTCTGGCCTGAGAGTGTTGACCCAAGATCAAAATCTTTTGGTTCTTCTTCTCCAAAATATGCAAATTTTCCAGCTATTGTAAATGTATCAGAATCTTTTTTTCTTGTATAATACAGGCCCTGGACAATATCAAATTCTTTAGCAAGATTACTGAGTACCTGTTCTGTATGTTTTTGTAAAGAAGCTTTGCCTTTTGTGTCTTTAGGAATGATTTTTTTATGCAGAGATTCTATTTCTTTTTGGTCTATTTCCTGTTCTTCCTCTTCATCTTCTTCTTTTTTGGCTGTATCTCCCTCAATATCGGTAAGGTATGTTTTTTTGATATATTCTTCTTTACTTATTTTTTCTTTGGTGAGTGTAATAATTTGAATATAGAGCCCCAATCCGGTTAAGGTTGCTATTCCAAGCAGGAAATAAATAATGGTAGCCTGGAAATCCTGATCTAATGAAATATTTCTGATTCTGGCCAGTACGAGAACAAGGATAATTAAGAATATGAAGAAAAAAGCAGTGCTTAATATTTTATGTGATTTTTTATAACTCATTAAATTGTTATTTTAAGTTTTGTAAATAATCAATTATCTGATCTGTTGTATAAACATAATCTACATCCGTTACTCTTAAAGATGCTTCTGTCATTGTTGCCACTTCACATTCTTTAGGATCTTGCACAATAGCTGTTCCTCCCAGTTCTTTCACTTTTTTAAGTCCTTGTGCGCCGTCTCTGTTAGCTCCTGAAAGGATTATTCCAAGCAGGTTTTTATTGTATGTTTGAGCTGCTGTTTCAAAAGAAAGATCAATTGATGGCCTGGAATGATTTACAGGTTCTTCAGTGGACAAAGCAATTTTTTTGTTTAATTCTATATACATATGATAGTTTGACGGGGCCAGATATGCATTCCCTGGTTTGATGGAATCTTTATCATGGGGTTCAATTACCGGGATGTTTGATTTAATAGACAGTGCCTCCACAAACCCTGACCTTACATGCTTAAGGCGATGCAGGTTGAGCAAAATGGGCAATGGGTAACCTTTTGGCAATGATTGTAAAATTTTTGTAATCACCCTGAAGCTACCGGCAGAACCTCCTATGATAACAGCTTTAAACATTTAAGCTAATTTTTTCTTATAGATTTTTTCGTTTTCGTTTACTAATATATAATCTTTCTCTGAATTCCAATAATCAATTTTTTCATTCATTCCAATTATAAGGTGCCCGCCAGGAACCAAACAGTTGTATAGTGATTTAAGAAGTCTTTCTTCAAGGATCTGGTTAAAATACAACAAATGGTTTCTGTAAAAAATTAGTTTTATCCCTTTAGGATATTGCTCAAAGATAGTATTTTGTTTGATAAATTTAATATTTTTAAGTAATGAAATATCGATATAGGCACTTTCGTCTTTTATTGTGTAATAATCACTTAGTGGTTTTTCGTCAATTATCCTTTTGAAGTTGGATTCATTCACATCAATTTTGGTATAGTCAAAGTATCCTTCCTGAATCTTGTTAAGGTGGATCTGACTAATACTGCTTACTAAAAACTGAACCTTATCAAGTACGCCTAAATAATCAAGAAGAATGGCTACTGAATACAATTCTTCTCCTGAGCTTACCTCGGGGAACCAAATTTTGTACTGGGAGCTTTTTTGTAAAATTTGAGGAAAAAAGTCGTCTTTTAAGTATCTCCATAAGGATGGATCCCGGAACATTTCAGTTATTTCAATGCATAATTCTTTCAGGAATATTTCAAAGAAATCTTTATCATTTTCAATCCTTCTGATAAAGTTATCTGCATTTTTAAGGTTATATTTATCAATAATCAATTCTACTCTTCTTTTAAAGAAAGTGAGGGCATAATTTTTAAAATTAAAGTCATACTTTTCTTTAATCGCCTTTATAATATTTCTAGTATCTACAATTCCTAATTCGTATCTTGCCATTTTAGAATTGATTTAAGTCTGTTTAATATTTTTTTCTGTAAAAATTTCCTCTTTTATCAAATTTATTGGCTATTTCTCCCAGCATACTTTCGTGCATGCCAAAAAGCAAATAGCCATTGGTATAGAGGTGTTCATAAAATCTTTGAAAAACCTGGCTTTGCAATTCATATTTAAAATAAATAATTACATTTCTGCAAATTATCAAATCAAATTTTGCAAAATATAGATCTTCTCCCTTAACCAGGTCATGTTTTCTGAAGATTGGTTTTTCCCTTAGGAAATCATTCATTTCCAGGGAGTCTGATATTTTGTTTATTTTAAAATACTTTGAGTATGGAACATCATTGTATTCTTCGTAATTAAAAGGATTTTCCTTTACTACTTTATCAAAATTATCAAGGTATCCAATATTAAACCGGTATTTAAAAACACCCTTTTTGGCTGCTTCCAGAGCATCTATATTAATATCAGTTGCAAATATTTTAGCCTTATCAAACAAGTCAAGTTCATTTAGCAGGATCATCATTGAATAAACCTCTTGTCCGGTAGAGCAACCAGCGTGCCAAATATTTATGTTTTTGTTATTTTTGAATTTGGGAAGAATTCGGAAACGTAGGTCTTGCCATACTTGTGGGTCTCTGAAAAGTTCGGTTGTGTTTACAGTAATGTCTTTTACTACTTTTTCAAGGAAAGCCCGGTCATTCTTTAATTTGTTAATAATGGTGGAAATATCCATTTTGTTGTCATCCAAGACTTTTTGAATTCGTCTTTTAAGGGATTTTTCAGAATACTCCGTGAAGTTGTACTCCGAATGATTTTTTATAGTTGTAACAAAATAAAGGACTTCCTTATCAGTTAGACCCATGTAATAATTATGGTTAAAATTTCACAAATATATTACCTTAATACGGTATTTTTTTTTTTTAGTTTTAATCTTTGGTAATTATTAATATTTACATTATAAAATTAGGGTTTTAAAAATAAGAAAATTCTGGCAAACGTGCATTTATTTATTTGATTTATTAGAAGTATGAATAAGAAGAATTTAACTTTAGCTGTTTATGGAATACAGGATATTGATGATAAAGTATATCCTGTTATGGTTCATGATCACAACATTTGTTTATTTAATGACGGACAAATTAAAAAATATCTCCAACTGGAAAGGTTTTCCCGAAAAAAATATGACAACCAGATGCCGGTTTTCCTCGAGAAGTTGTTAAAGAAAGAAAAGCTTGCCGGAATTGAAAATATTGATTTGGTTTTTGTGGATAATGTAATTGGCTCTTCCTTTATCAATAAAAGAGGAAATATAAGGTTTGAAGCCCCATTATGTGATTCATTAGCTGAGGGATTAAAAGAAGGAAGAGGGTACTGGTTTGGAAAAGAGGTGAATGCGTATTTATGCAATCACGAATTGGCACATATTTATAGCAGCATTCCTTTCTTCGGCATGTTTAAAAACAATAGTTTGTTAGTTCATTTTGACGGAGGTGCCAGTCTTTCAAATTTTTCTGCCTGGCATTATGCAAATGGAGTTTTAAAGAGACTTGAGTATCACTGGAAACTGAATTATTTGTCTTCTTTTTTTAATTCTAATGCACTAACATTCTCGATTATTGGTACAAGTTTAAAGGATCAAAACAGTTTGCCCGGGAAATTAATGGGTTTTTCATCTTACGGTAGATACAGGGAAGAGCTGGAAAAATGGCTGAAAGAAAATGAATATTTTGAAAATATCTGGAAACAAAAGCAGGCTTTTTTTGATAAAGTCAAAGAAGATCATGGAATAGAACTCAAACATTTTAACCAGAAACATCCTTTTGTTCAGGATATCGCTGCCACAATTCAGTACATATTTGAAAGAGACTTTATTAACTATATTAAGGAAATTAATAATGATGTTCAGGCAAATTATTTGTATTATACAGGAGGTTCTGCATTAAATATTAAATGTAACGCCACCCTTGTTAATGAAAATCTGTTCCGGGAAGTTTTTATTCCACCCTGTACAAACGATTCTGGTTTGTCCATAGGAGCCGGTGCAATGCTCGAAAGGAGAAAGCACAGGGAGATTAAGATTCATTCTCCCTATCTTAATAATTGGGGTTTAAAAGAAAGTTATAATGAGAATTTTGAAAATTCCGTCCGGTTGTCTGCCAGTGAAATTATGAAAGGCAAGGTAGGAGCTATTTATAATGGATTTGGAGAGGTTGGTCCAAGAGCTTTAGGGAACAGAAGTATTATAGCAAGGGCAGACAGCAAAAGTCTGGCCCAACATATAAGCTGTGAGCTAAAAGGAAGAGAGTGGTATCGTCCCCTTGCTCCTGTGATGCTCGCAGAAAACCTTTCTTCTTTTACTGGCAGAAAAGAGGAGGGGAGCCTATCTCATTATATGTTGACCGAATTTGAAATATTACCTCAAAAACAAAAAGAAATAGATGGTGTGGTTCATGTGGATGGAACTTCAAGAATACAGACAATCATAAAGAAGGAACAGAATCCTTTTCTTTATGAGTTGCTGAAGTTTCTCGACCAGGAATATGGTTTAAAAGCGCTTATAAATACTTCATTTAATGCAAAAGGAAAACCTATCGTGCATTCGCCTGAAGATGCAACAAACGAGGCGAGTCAAATGGGACTGGATTTCTTAGTGTTGAATGGAGATTTTAGTTTCCCAAAGGAATGCTCTTAAAAGACATAAAAAAACCTTAATTCTACATTTCTGTTTTATTAATCTGAGAGTGTAGTTAAACAAAAGTTTTATCTTTTTGTTTTAATAAGAAAACAAGATTATGAATTATTACACAAATAAAATCATTGACGGAAATTTTGATGAGGTAATTGAAAAGGTAAAAGGCAAACTAAAGGAAGCCGGTTTTGGGGTTTTAAGTGATATTGATGTTCGGGAAACACTTAAGAATAAACTGGATGTTAATTTCAGAAACTACAGAATTTTGGGTGCATGCAATCCGCCGAATGCACACAAGGCACTTTCTGCTGAACCGCATATAGGCCTTATGTTACCATGCAATGTTGTTGTTCAGGAGAAAGAAGAGGGTAAAATCGATGTTGCTGCCATTGATCCAATAGCTTCAATGACAGCAGTGGAAAATTCAGAACTGGACGAAATTGCTGAACATATTAAGAATCAATTGGAAGGAGTAATAAGTAGTTTATAGTTATGCCACTTTTTGTTAAATTAATTGTCATTGCGATTGTATTGGTAGCCATTGTGATGGGCGTTTTCGGACTAAAACTTCTTTCCGACAAAAGCTCTAAGTTTAATGTGGAAACCGATAATGAGAAATATAAAAAAATGAAGGAAGAAGGGATATACAGTGTCTATAAAAAAGAAAACGAACAATCCGAAGACAAAAAAGATTCGTAAAATAATTATTTTTTGGTGAGCCAGGAGTATAAATTACATATAAAAAACATGGTCTGTCCAAGATGCATTATGGCTGTAAAGGATATTTTGGACAGACTTTCTATTTCTTATATTGAAGTCAGATTGGGTGAGGTTATACTTAAGCAACCACAGAAAGAGATTGATATTCCAGTATTAAAGAAAGAGTTGGAGAATATTGGTTTTGAATTAATCGAAGATCAAAATGTTAAATACGTGGAAAAGATAAAGAGTTTGATTATTAATCATATAAGATATCCTGAGAATTATAAAACTCCCTATAATTTTTCATACTTTATCGCAGAAAAAACCGGGAAAGATTATCACTATCTGAGCAAATTATTTTCTCAAAAAGAAGGAATAACGATAGAGAAATTTATTATTCTTCAAAGAGTAGAATATGTCAAAGAATTATTAATTTATGATGAATATAACCTTAGTGAGATAGCTGATAAGTTGAATTACAGCAGTATCTCTCACCTTTCCAACCAATTCAAACAGGTAACAGGCTTTTCTCCAAGCGCTTTTAAAAAATTACAGAAAAGCGAGCGAAAGCCGCTGGATGAATTATAAGTTTCATAGTTAGCATAATTTCACAAATCTTTTTCAATATTCTGTAAAACAAAGAGTAACATCCACAGGTTATCTTGAGTAAAGATATGGAGGTGTTAAATTATGTATCACGGACATGGATTTTTAGGTTTTGGATGGGTAATAGGAATAATCCTAGTCGTAGCTTTAATACTTATTTTTGCCAGTATATACAACAGTTCAAAATCAGAGGAGTCGACCCTGGAAATTTTAAAACGAAAATATGCCAGCGGAGAGATCAGCCGGGAAGAATTTATTAGAAGGAAGGAAGATATTGAGGAATAGACTTAATTTAATTCCAGAATATTCAAAAAGGCAGAAACTTTTTCTTGTTCTGTTTCTTTTATGGATTAGGGTGTTTTCCAAATTTTATAAATCTTTCTACAAATTTTGAAAAACACAAAGGCCTGTTTTTGGGTTCTTAGCAGTAACAAAATTGGATAAAATAAAAAAACAAAAGTATGAACACGCTTAAATTTAAAACAAACCTGAAATGTGCAGGATGCATGTATGCTATTAAACCATACATGGATGCCCTTGAAGGAGTAAATTCATGGGATGTTGATTTAGACAGCCCGGAAAAAGTTGTAGAAGTGAAGACAGATTCGGCTACGCCTGAGGAAATAAAAGAGGCTATTGAGAAAGCCATAGGAGAAGCCGGGTACACTGCAGAATTGATTAATAACTAGAATTGAAGAGGTGTTTTTTTATGATTAAAAGAACTTTTAAGGTTGAAGGAATGCACTGTGCTTCTTGTGCCAAGAGTGTTGAAACCATGCTTGGTTCAATAGAGGGGATCGGTTCAGCGAATGTAAATTTTGCCGACGAATCGGTTCTTGTGGAATATGATGATTCAAAGGTAGAGGAAGAAAAGATGAAAGACCATGTTCAGCAAATTGGATATGATCTTATTCTTGATCAGAAGACTGATGTACAAGAAGAACAAAACAAGGAAAAAGTTAAGTTACGAACTGCCAGGAACAGAGCTTTGTATGCTATTGCTTTTTCCTTGCCTGTCTTCGTAATTTCAATGTTCCTTAAAGAATTACCCTATCGAAACTGGATTTTGTTGGTTCTGGTATTGCCTGTGATAGGGTGGTTCGGACGAGAGTTTTTTGAAATTGCCTGGAAACAAGCCAGGAATTTTAAAGCCAATATGGACACCCTTGTTGCGCTTGGAACTGGAGCAGCTTTTATTTTTAGCCTGTTTAACACCTTGTTTCCGGAATATCTTCAGTCAAAAGGTATTACTCCGCATGTTTATTATGAGGCAGCGGCTGTAATTATTTCTTTAATACTGCTGGGCAGGTATTTTGAAGCCCGGGCGAAGAGCCGAACATCCGATTCTATTAAGAAATTGATGGGCATGCAGGTTAAAACAGCCCGGGTAATTCGTGATCAGAAAGAAATGGAAATACCCATTGATCAGGTTAAAACAGGAGATTTTATTCAGATTCGTCCTGGTGAAAAAATACCCGTTGACGGGCAAATTATCGAGGGCTACTCCACAGTAGATGAGAGCATGATCACCGGAGAGCCAATACCTGTAGAGAAAAGTGATGGAGAGCAAGTAATTGGGGCAACCCTGAATAAAACCGGTAGCTTTCGCATGAAGGCTGAAAAGGTAGGTTCAGATACCATGTTGTCTCAGATAATTGATATGGTAAGACAGGCTCAGGGGAGTAAAGCTCCGGTACAAAAACTGGCTGATAAAATTGCAGGAATATTCGTGCCTGTGGTTATTATTATTGCTATTGTAAGTGCGGTAATATGGTTTGTTGCGGGGCCTTCACCTCAGTTAACTTATGCTTTTGTTACCCTGGTAACGGTGCTTATTGTAGCCTGTCCTTGTGCCCTGGGGCTGGCAACACCAACAGCAATTATGGTTGGTATTGGAAAAGGAGCTGAAAATGGAATTTTGATTAAAGATGCCAGCATTCTTGAAAAAGTGAATGAAATTGATTCAATTGTAGTTGACAAAACAGGTACCATAACCACCGGTCAGCCTATAGTTACCAATATGAAATGGGCTGGAGGGAAAAAAGATACAGAGTTGTTGGATTTGGTTTATACTTTAGAATCTAAATCAGAGCACCCCCTTGCTGATGCGATAACAGAGTATCTTTCAAAACATGCGCAAAATGGATTTTCTTTTGATGAGTTTGAATCTGTTACGGGGAAAGGACTAGAGGCAAGATATAAGGATGATCAACTCCTGATAGGTAACCAGGCTTTGATGGAGCAATATGAAATTGAAATACCTGATTCGCTGCAGGAAGAATCTGCAGATCAAGGAAAAGCAATTGCCTCAATTGTATATGTTGCTAAGAATAAACAGGTCGGACTTCTGTTTCATATTGAAGATGAAATTAAACCTACTTCAGTTAAAGCTATTAATGATTTGAAATCCTCCGGAATTGAGGTGCATATGCTTACCGGAGACAACAAGCCTGCGGCGCAGTCAATTGCCCAAAAGACCGGGATCGATCATTTTGAGGCAGAAGTAATGCCACAGGATAAATTAGATTATGTAAAAAAATTGCAGAATGAAGGTCATAAAGTGGCTATGGTTGGAGATGGAATTAATGATTCTCCTGCGTTAGCCCAGGCTGATATTGGTATTGCGATGGGCAAAGGGACCGATGTGGCCATTGAAAGTGCAGAAATAACCTTGGTAAAAGGAGATCTTCAGAAGATTAAATCTTCCATTGAATTGTCTAAAGATACTTTGAAAACCATAAAACAAAACCTGTTCTGGGCATTTATTTATAATATAATTGCATTACCCATAGCAGCCGGTGTGCTTTATCCTGTTAATGGATTTATGTTGAATCCTATGATTGCAGGTGGAGCTATGTCCTTTAGTTCAGTATCGGTTGTTATGAACAGCTTGCGCCTGAAATCAAAAAAGATGAAAAAATAATTTTTAACCAAAAATCAAATAGCTATGAAAACAATTGTATTTAGTTTAAGTTTATTTTTAGGGTTCTTCTTGTTTAATCCTTTACAGATGAACGCCCAATGTGAAAAAGAAAGTAAGGATAAATCAGTTAAAGTTGCTGAAGCAAAAGACTGTGATCTTGAAAAGAAATCATTTGCAGTTCAGGGTAACTGTGGAATGTGTGAAACCCGAATCGAAAAAGCGGCAAAAAGTGTTGATGGAGTTAAGAAAGCTAAGTGGGATAAGTCTTCAGATAAGCTGACTGTTTATTATCCAAAAGGAAAGGTGAATATGATGGACGTGCATAAAGCTATAGCAAATGCCGGTCATGATACATCTGAGAAAAAAGCTTCTGATAATACTTATGCAAGCCTTCCGGGCTGTTGTAAGTATAGATAAAAACTAAAGGAAAACTTTACTCAATAAAAAGAGAATGTTTATCACAATCAGTGATTTTCGTTCTCTTTTTTTTTTATTTTTGAAATAATAATAACAAGCTATTTATTGTTTTATATTTGCGAAAAATTTAAGATATGAATAACACAGGAGTTTTAAGTGCCTCGGGAGTTATTAAAAAGAAAGAACTGGTAAAAAATCATATCTGCAGATACTTGTCAGATTATTTAGTACTTGAATCTCTTAATCCTTTTCCCGCAATAAAGTTTAAATCAAAGAAGAAGTTACCCCACTATTATTATATTGCACTCAGTGAAAATTATCTTGAACATGACCTGAAGATAGCCATTCGTAAAATAGAAAGGAAATATAAAGAAGAAATAACCTCGGCAATAGGGTATTTAGAAGTAAATGGAACCAGTTATACTGTAGTTAGATTAAAAAATATTAATCGATCTGTTTTAAAATCTGTTTTTCAGCATTACCTTGATGAAGGGATGAAAATTGCAACTACCAGAGAGAATATTCAGGATAAAGCAGTAGTTGAGATCAGAAAGTTTTTTTATCTCGAAAAAATTTCAGATACCATATATTCAGATTTAGACGATGATGCGATAGGTTATTTTGAAATTCCCAAAGAAATTTCCTGGGAAACATTTGTGCAATTAACACATGAGATAAAGGGCAAGGATGATGCACTTATTTTTGATGCTGCTTTGGGTACCATTCAGAAAAATACTGTAACTCATCACATGATCCGCATTTATTATCCCGAGATGAACGAGGAGGTACTGAAAAATATCAGCAATGAATACTTAAAACGCTTAAAATAATGAAAGCGGGGGATGCAAAGCAGCCTCATTTGTTAGAAAAAATGATTTTCAGAATTGAAGATAAACGCAATTTTGAAGATTTAACTTTCCAGGTTTTTAATTTTCAGTTTGAAAACAATCCGGTATATGCTGAATATTGTCAATTATTAGAAAAGAATCCTGGAAATATCAACAGCCTGAGCGATATTCCCTTTTTACCTGTTGAATTTTTTAAAAGCCATATAGTAACTACATTCTCTGAATCCTATGAGAAGCTTTTTTTAAGCAGCGGAACTACAAATATGGAAAGGAGCAAGCATTATGTAAAAAAAATGGCGTTGTATAAAAAAAGCTTTCTTGATACTTTCATACAATTTTATGGAGAACCTTCTAATTATTGCTTACTTGCCCTTCTGCCGGGATATTATGAAAACGAAAATTCTTCCCTTATATTCATGGTTCGTGAACTGATAGATAAATCAAACCACCCGGAAAGCGGTTTTTATCTAAATGACATGGAAAATATATTTCAAAAGATGATGGAACTGGATAAAAAAGGACAGCCCATTATCTTATTTGGTGTAAGCTTTGCTTTAATTGATATGGCTGAAAGGTATTCTTATTCTTTTAATCATTTAATTGTTATTGAAACAGGGGGAATGAAGGGGAGAAGAAAAGAAATTACACGTGAAGAGTTGCATAGTAAATTAAAAAAATCTTTTGGCTTACCCAACATCCATTCTGAATACGGGATGGCTGAATTGCTTTCACAGGCTTACTCGAAGGGAGAAGGCAAATTTTATACTCCTCCGTGGGTGAAAATCCTTATACGGGAATATTATGATCCTTTTTCTGTAGGAAAAATTAACAAAAGCGGTGGAATAAATATTATCGACCTGGCAAATCTTTATTCATGTTCGTTTATTGAAACCAAGGATATTGGGAGGAAAAACGAAGATGGTTCGGTTGAAGTGCTGGGGCGGTTTGATTCAAGCGAGATAAGAGGGTGTAATTTAATGGTATTGGAATAAAAGGGCCTGCTTAATAAGTAAGCAAACCCTTTTCTAACCTCCAGGGAATTATTGAATTCCTAATTTTTTGGCAATTTCTTCAGGGATAGCGTCTTTATGAACCATGATGGCAACAGTATTTAGTTTCATAAAAGGATCACTCATAAAGAGGAATCCGTCGTAATCATTGCTATCTGCCGACCATGAATTTTTTGTTTTATAATAACGTGTTCCGTTTTGATCTACACTAATACCCGTAAGATGCATCAGGTGGTCGTCTGTGGTAGTGAAATTGTTAAATAAATTTTGTCGCATTTCGGGGGTTATGGTTTTTTCTTCAACAGGATGAGTTTTAAAATCCGTATCCAAATCTTCAGGAACTACAGCTACTCCATCACCATGTGAAAATCCTTTGCTGCTCACATCTCCATCCCAGATAATGGAATACCCTTCTTTTATTGAATTTTCCATTACATCCATCAGGTCTTCCAGGGGTAAATTGTAATAGGGATCATGCGACCAGTTATCCGGAATTTCCAGGATAAAGGATTTATAATAATCATGATGGGTATAAGAGGTTAGTTCAATATAATTATCCATGTTAATTCCTAACATATTTTGAAATTCTTTAGGAGTATAATTTTTGCCTTCATATTCAAATTTTTCCGGCAGTTCTCCCAGGTATGCCTCTAAAATTGCACTATAAGCTTTGTGCCATACCGGGCTTAGCTTTCTGTTGTCTGCCAGGTCATCAACAAAAGCTTTAAGTACAGAAGCCATTTCATAGTGGTTGTGGACTTCACTCCCATATTGTAACCCACTGTAGGCACTTTCGGGTACTATCCCGTGTTGTTTTATTTCCCGTGTTGCATCGTGAGCTTGTCCGCCCTGGCCAAAATTATTATTCCCATGATAGCGTATATAGTCTTTTCCCTTTTTGAGGTAAGCATTGTGAACCACAAACATCTCGGATAAATCGTATTCCTGTTTCCCCATACGGATAAGTTCAGTTTCCAGAAATGATGTAGTGGCATAACACCAGCAAGTTCCCGACCTGCCCTGGCTTTTTACTGTTGATGTTTCCAGATCAACAACTGTGTTAAATTCATATTTATCCTGACTGTGCAGGGAAAAACTAAAAAAAGTAGTTAAAAACAGACTGATTAATAATGTGTTCTTTAATTGTTTCATGATATTTCCTTTTTTTGATTTACAGTAAAAGTTGTAACACCTCCGGAAACAATGAATTTCATGACTTCCGTTGGAGATCCATTAATTTTTTTGATATTCTCACAGGGAACAATAAAAAGCTCTCCTGAAAAATTGTATGAATGTGGAAAATATACCGCTGCCTTTTTCCCTTCAACGCCAATATTGCTAAGATCTTTCTGTGTAAGAAAACCCATTTTTTCCAGTTCTGAAACCGCGTTTACTTTAACAAGTACCGGTTGGTTGAATTTCCTGTCTTTTCCTACAAATCCTGAAAAGAGATCTTTAAGTGAGGAGTAAATAACTTTCAGGATTGGAGCACGCTCTAATATTTTACCCACTGTGCTTTTTACAGGTTTAGCAATGATGGTTTGTCCCATATACCCCAGAAGAGTTACCAGGATAAGAATAGCTACCAGTCCAATGCCCGGTATGTGGTAACCAATTATATCAATGACGTAGGGCTTTAGAAGCCCATCAAGAAATTTTAAAAGATTGTATAGTATTACTACTGTAATGCCCAGCGGTGCAATGTACAGTAAACCCTGCAAGAAATAGGTTCCCAGCTTCTTCATAACATTATTAGATTAAAAGATTTGACTATAATTTGATAAACAAGATTAAAAGTTGAGTGAATTATTTTAACTTCTCTAGTTCATTTTTTTGTTTTTTTGTGAGCTTATCTGCTACAAGATTGTAAGAATGATCAATCCATTCATAAATAATATTATCCGCAATTGTCCCATCTATAAAAATGGTATTCCAGTGTTTCTTGTTCATATGATAACCCGGCTTAATATTTGTATATTGTTCTCTTAAATCAATTGCCTTTTCAGGGTCACATTTTAAATTAATATGTAACTCATCTTCAAGATCTGTCAATGCAAACATTTTTTCCATGACCTTAAAAACCAGCGTGGTCTCATCAAAAGGGAAGTCTTCTGTAGCACCTGGTTTTTTAATGCAGTATTCTCTTAATTCTTCTATATTCATATCTTTTTTTTAGAAATCATAGACCAGATAATTAGGATTCACCATTAATAACAAAAAAATTAAATTGTTATAGCAAGACAAACGCAAAACATTTTCTTATAAAAGACTTGGTTGAAAAGCATCTTCAATATGTTCTAGTTTTGGTTCTCCATTTTCAAAATAAACAAAAATTACATCAAAACGAGCTTCCTTTTCAATATCTTTTTCATGGATATAAGCCTCTGTTGCATCAATAAGGAATCGTTGTTTTTTCCTTGAAACCAGCTCGTTCGGAGTTTCAATACCCTCGGAGCTTCTTGTTTTTACTTCAATAATTACAAGAAATTCTTCTATTGCTGCAATAATATCAATTTCTTTGTGTTTATAATACCAGTTTTGCTCAAGAATTTCATAATGTCTTTCTTTTAAAAAATGAACTGCAAGAGATTCACCTTTTAAACCAAATTCCTTTTTTTTCATTCTAATTGTAACTTTTAATTTTATTTTTCGAAAAATATAGAAAGATTCAATCTTTTATAAAGATATGTATTTTCTCAAGAAAAAACTATGGTGTCTCCTGCTTCTGCTTGTATATCCTTTTGTTACAGCAGGTTTTGAGGGAAAAATTATGATGGTAAAGAAAACCTATTATGACACAAGTTATATACAATTCTTTGTAAAAGGCAACCAGGTTAGGATAGATAATTATACCAGCAATGAGGAGTTGGGTAATACCCTGATTATAAACACTAAGTCAGAAAAGGCTTATTTGCTTGATTTTGAAAGAATGAAATATACAGAGCTTCATATCCCACCGGCTTCCTCAGAAAAAACAGATAACTATAAGATATTAAAAACCAAAAATTTCAAGAAAATAAATGGGATAAAATGTTATCAATGGCGCGTGAGAAACCGTAAAAAAAATAGTGAAGTGGCTTTTTGGGTAGCACGAAAAGATCTTGATTTCTTCAATAAATTAATCCCTATTCTTTCTCATATTAGCGGGACATACGAGTTTTATGAACGAATTCATGGAAAGACAAATTATTTTCCATTTATGATTGTTGAAAGGAGTTTGTTGAGAAAAGAACGTCAGAGGCTTGCAGTTGTTGATATTCAGAGTACTTCCGTAAACAATGGTATGTTTAATATTCCTGACAGTTTTATAGAGGTCAAGCGTTGAAGGTGATCTTAATTTTATTGTTTTCTCTTCCCAGCTTTATCTCTTCTCCCAAAACCAGTGGGAGATTGGTTTTTAGATGACCCACCGGGCAGTTGTAAAATACAGGTATTTTAAGATCATTTGTTACATCCTCAATAATTTCATTGGCTGTTTTACCAAAGGAAGTGCTGTTATCATTCATATCTGTCATCCCACCAACTACTATTGCCCTGCACTTATCAAGCTTTCCTGAAAGTTTAAGGTTCATCATCATACGGTCGATATGATATAGGTATTCATCCAGATCTTCGAGAAATAATATCTTATCCTTTGTTTCAATATCATAAGGAGTTCCTATCAGACTGTATAACACAGAGAGATTTCCACCGGTCAGGATTCCTTCTGCCTTTTCTTTTGGCGGTTCTTTAAATTCAGGTTTCCATTTTATTTGAATTTTTTCCCCGAATAATATTTTTTTCAGATAAAGAAGTGAATCATCTTCTTTCCCGTCAGAAGGAAAATTTAAAGGCATTGTACCATGTATGGTTTTTATCTGCAGCTTTTGGTTTACAAAAGAATGTAAGGTGGTAATATCGCTGTAGCCAATAATCCATTTAGGGTTTTCAGTTAACTTATTCCATTTTATATTTTGCAGGGTTCTAATAGTGCCGTAGCCCCCTCTTGCACAAAAAACAGCTTTTATCTTTGGGTTGTCAATCATTTCCTGAAGATCAGCTCGCCTTTCTTCATCCTTACCTGCAAATTGATTGTATTTCTTAAATATATTTTTTCCTGTAACTACATTAAGTCCCCATTTTTCAAATATATTAAAAGCAGGAACAAGTTCACTTTTGCTAATGCTCCTTGCCGGGGCAATAATTCCAATTGAATCGCCTTTATTTAATGGAGGAGGAGTTATCATGTTTCAATTATTATTTGAAAATTTTCTTAACTATATTTGCCGGAATAAAGTTAAGCAAAACAAACCATTTCAAAAATTTTGATATGAAAGACCCCAAAAGATATTTAATCACAGCCGCCTTACCGTATGCAAACGGGCCATTACACATCGGACACATTGCCGGAGCTTATCTTCCGGCCGATATTTATGTTCGTTATCTGCGTCTTAAAGGAAAAGATGTTGCCTTTATTTGTGGATCCGATGAACATGGAGTCCCAATTACCCTGAGGGCAAGGAAGGAGGGGATTTCTCCCCAGAAAATTGTTGATCGGTACCATGAGATTAATAAAAAAGGTTTTAAAGACCTGGGTATTGAGTTTGATATTTACCACCGTACCTCTGATCCACTGCATCATGAAACGGCTTCAGCTTTTTTCAGAAGATTATATGAACAGGGAGAATTTGTTGAGAAAGAAGACGAACAGTTTTATGACGAAAAAGAGCAGCAATATTTGGCAGACAGGTATATTGTCGGAACCTGTCCTAAATGTAATTATGAAAATGCCTATGGAGATCAGTGCGAACAGTGCGGAGCGAGTCTTAGTCCAAAAGAACTGATTAATCCCAAATCAGCTCTTTCCGGGAACAAGCCGGTAATGAAAAAAACAAAACACTGGTACTTACCATTAGATAAATACCAGGAAGAATGGCTGGAGAAATGGATTGACACGCATAAAGATGATTGGAAAGCAAATGTATATGGTCAATGTAAATCGTGGCTAACACAGGGGCTTCACCCAAGGGCTGTTACACGCGACCTGGAATGGGGTGTGCCGGTTCCGGTAGAAGGAACAGAAGGGAAAGTTCTTTATGTATGGTTTGATGCGCCTATTGGGTATATTTCTGCAACGAAAGCATGGGCTGATGAAAAAAATAAAGACTGGGAAAAATATTGGAAAGATGAGGATACGCGTTTAATTCATTTTATCGGAAAAGACAATATAGTTTTTCATTGTTTGATTTTTCCCTCCATGCTGAAAGCACACGGCGAATATATTTTACCCGATAATGTGCCGGCAAATGAATTTCTTAACCTGGAAGGAAACAAATTATCAACCTCCCGTAACTGGGCAGTATGGGTAAATGAATTTGTAGAGGATTTCCCGGGTAAAATGGATGTGTTAAGATATACACTCTGTGCGAATTTCCCGGAACAGAAAGATAATGATTTTACCTGGAAGGATTTTCAAGCGAGAAATAACAACGAATTGGTTGCAGTTATGGGAAATTTCGTTAACAGGGCATTGGTGCTAACAAAAAAATTCTTCGATAAGAAAGTGCCTGAATGTAAAGAACTGACTGATTATGATCAGGATATAATGAAGAAAGCAGCTCAGATTAAGGAAGATCTTGAAAACAGGATTGAAAACTTTAAATTTCGTGAAGCAGTTAAAATAGCTATGGATATGGGTAGGCTGGGTAACAAATACCTTGCCGATACAGAGCCCTGGAGCCTTTATGAAAAAGATCCTGAACGTGTTCAGACCATTTTAAATTTATCATTGCAGATTGCGGCTAGCATATCAATCATAATTGAACCCTTTTTACCTTTTACAGCAGAGAAGTTAAGAGGATTTCTAAACATTGAAAAGCTTAACTGGGAACTGGCAGGAAGAAGTGATATTTTATCCGTGGGGCATGAAATAAGAAAACCCAAACATCTGTTCCAGAAAATAGAAGATAAAGAAGTTGACTTACAGGTTAAAAAACTGAAAGAAGCAAGGCGCAGAAAAGAGCAGGAGGAGAAAGGAGTAGAGCCCGCAAAAGAGGATATTAGTTTTGATGATTTCACGAAAATGGACCTGCGCGTTGCAAAAGTGCTGGAAGCTGAAAAAGTCCCTAAAACTAAAAAATTGTTAAAACTAAAAGTGGATACAGGTATAGATCAGCGCACAGTTGTATCTGGCATAGCTGAGTTTTTTAAACCAGAAGAAATCGTAGGTAAAAATGTTAGTATGATAGTCAATCTGGCACCCAAAAAAATACGGGGAATAGAATCCCACGGAATGATTTTGATGGCAGAGAATAACGAAGGAAAACTTGTCTTTGTTTCACCACAGGAAGAGATACAACAGGGTTCAATAATTAAATGATTATTTTTGATTTGGTTTTATTCCTAAAGCGACTTGTTAAAAAGCTTTGGATTCAATAAATTTATCCATAAAAACAATTTAAATGAAACTCATTCCATCGATTTTTAAAAAGAAAAAATCTTACAAAATTGGTCTTGTCTTAAGTGGGGGTGCTGCAAGAGGTTTTGCACATGTAGGCGTGATACAAGCTCTCCTTGAAAAAGGGATAAAACCGGATATAGTTTCCGGTGTTAGTGCGGGAGCTATTGCCGGGGCATTGTTTTGTGATGGATACGGACCTGAAGAGATGCTTACCATTATTAAAGATAAAAGCCTTTTTAAATATGCAAGTTTTACAGTCCCCAAAAACGGACTGCTGAGTATACAGAATATGCAAAATGTGCTGGAAGAGTCACTCAGGGCTAAAAAATTCGAAGACCTTAAGATTCCTTTTTACTGTAATGCCACCAATCTTAATACGGGGAAAGCTGAATATTTTCACGAAGGGGACCTCCCAATCCGAATTCGTGCCTCTGCCAGTATTCCTGTCCTTTTTAAACCAGTAATTATGAATGACTATACTTATGTGGATGGAGGAGTGGTTGATAATTTTCCAGTTAAACCTTTACAAAATAAAGTGGATAAGATTATTGGTGTTCATGTGAATCCTACAGGATTTGAGAAAGAAGTGAAGGGGCTTATTAAAATTGCAGAACGAAGTTTCCACCTTTCGGTGAACAGCAACGTTGAAGCAATGGCTAAAAATTGCGATCTTTTTATACAACCTGAGAAAGTAAGAGAATTTGGATTGATGAGTGTCTCTGAAGGACGTAAGATCTATGAGGCAGGATACGAAGGGGCAATTAAGGCTTTGAAGAAAGCCAGCCTTGGAAAGTTTAAATAAATTTTGCTAAACTGATTTTTATTACTCTATTGCGCGATTCTCTCGTGTATTGAAAATCTTTTTTAACTTTGCTTTTTAAATCAATTGAGTTATGGCTGATAGTAAATTACACATCTACAATACCCTTACGAGAAAAAAGGAGTTATTTAAACCTCTTAAACCACCTCATGTAGGACTTTATGTGTGTGGTCCTACTGTTTATGGTGATGCACATCTTGGGCATGCAAGACCTGCCCTGACTTTTGATCTTTTATACAGGTATCTTGATCATTTAGGGTATAAAGTAAGATATGTCCGGAATATAACAGATGTAGGTCACCTTGAGAGTGATGCAGATGAGGGAGAAGACAAAATTGCAAAAAAAGCCAGGCTGGAAAAGGTTGAGCCCATGGAGATTGTGGAGCATTATACAAGAAATTATCACAAGAATATGAATCAGATGAATATCCGGCGTCCCAACATAGAACCAAGAGCTACTGGCCATATTATTGAACAACAAGAGCTTGTTAAAAAAATTATAGAGAATGGGTTTGCTTATGAAAAAAACGGCTCTGTTTATTTTGATGTGGAGAAATATAACGATAAACATAATTATGGAAAATTATCCGGCAGAAACATAGAAGAGTTAAAGGCAAACACACGTACTCTTGAAGGACAAAGCGAAAAGAAAAATCCCTTCGATTTTGCACTCTGGAAGAAAGCCAACCCTGAGCATATTATGCAATGGCCTTCGGAGTGGAGTCGCGGTTTTCCGGGATGGCATCTCGAATGTTCCGCTATGAGCACAAAATATTTAGGTGAACAGTTTGACATTCACGGTGGTGGAATGGACCTGGTTTTTCCACACCATGAATGTGAAATTGCCCAGTCTGCAGCAGCTACCGGTAAAGAATCCGTGCATTACTGGATGCACAATAACATGATCACAATCAAAGGGCAAAAAATGGGAAAATCACTGGGGAATTTTATTACCCTTAATGAATTCTTTTCCGGTGAGCATGAAATACTTGAAAGGCCTTTTTCTCCAATGACCATTAGGTTTTTTATTCTTCAGGCTCACTACAGAAGTCCTGTGGATTTTTCAAATGAAGCCCTGGAAGCAGCAGAAAAAGGACTGGAGAAACTTTTAAAAGCCGGAGAAACAATCTCTGAAATTAATGCTGCCGAAAAAACAGATGTGAATATTAAAGAATATGAAGATAAGTTTTACGATGCACTAAACGATGATCTTAATACACCGATACTTTTTGCTCATATTTTTGAAATGGTAAAAACCATTAATTCCGCTTATAACCAGGACATCAGCCTTGATCAAAAAAGTATTGATCATCTCAAAAAGCTCTATAATGATTTTGTTTATGATATTCTTGGAATTGAGCGGGAAAAGAAAGAAACAGGAAATAATCAGTTAACCGAACAATTGATAGACATGATCCTGGATATCCGTCTGGAAGCAAAGAAGAACAAAGATTTTAAAACTGCTGATACAATAAGAGATAAGCTAACAGAGCTTGGAGTAGTAGTGAAAGATACAAAAGACGGATTTAACTGGGAATTGAAGTAAAAATGAAATCAAAAAATAATTTAAAAACCTGCCGGCGATGCCAGTTGTTTTTTTTGCTTTTCTGGATTTGGGTTATTATGATCATTTGGAATTCTACATCCCCCGGAAATCCTGATATTGTTTCAAGCGAAAAAAAGCTCTTTTTCATCAGGGCTGATTATATGGCTCATTTTATTGTATATTTTATCTTGTCTGTTTTTTTCTATTTCTGGCGGGCTAATGAGAATTACCAGATCAAGCAGAAGCAAATAGTAATATTTTTGACCGGTGGTTTGTTTTTAGCCATAGGAAGTGAGTTTATACAATATTTAACCCCTGGCAGAAATTTCAATTTAATTGATTTTGCAGCCAATGGAGTAGGGATCATAGCCGGGTTGGTTTTTCCGGTGATCATTTTTCGTAATAACCATAATAAAAAGAAAGATTAAAAGCGCCTGAGAAATGATTTATTATTAGTATGTTTTCTTTTTTATTCCCACAAACTATATTGATTTTAATTCATCTATAACTAAGTTGTATTTATTAAAATTCCGTAAAAAATTGAATTATATTTTTCCATAAAAAACCATTAACTTTGGCAATCTGTTGAATGAATTGAGGAGAATGCTATGGCAACTACAAAACAAAAAAAAGTGGAAAGATTGGTTCAGAAAGAACTGGGAACCATATTTCAGCGAAAAGATCCAAAATCTTTCCGCGGAAGGATGATTACCGTAACAGTAGTACGAATATCTCCCGACCTGCAGATTGTAAAAGCCTATCTTAGTATATTTCCCAGCAAAGATAAAGAGGAAGTCCTTCAGCTTATTCGGGAAAGTACGAGTGAGATAAGATATGAACTGGGGAACAAAATTAGAAATCAGGTAAAAAAAATACCTGAGTTGAATTTTTTCATAGATGATTCTCTGGATTATATCGATAATATAGACAGGTTGCTCAATGAAGATTAATGATATTCAAATATGAATTTTCCATTTTATATAGCCAAACGTTATTTTCTTACCCGGAAACTTAGAAACATTATTAACATCATTTCATTAATTTCGGTGATTGGAGTTATGATTGGAACAATGGCCCTGGTGGTTGTACTTTCTGTTTTTAATGGATTTGATAGTTTAATGCGTGACACGTATAAAAATTTTGATCCTGACCTTGAAATAACTGTTAAAAAAGGGAAAACATTTCTTCCAAAAGGCGAAATATTTAATGAAATAGAAACAATGCCTGAGGTAGAGGTTTATTCTGAATCTCTCGAAGAAAATGCTTTGGTACGCTACGAGGATAAACAATATATAGGCCGGATAAAAGGAGTTGAGGATAATTATGACCAGCTTTCTGGTATTAAAAAGGTAATGTTTGTCGGAGATTTTAAACTAAAAGATGCAGACCAGAATTTTGCTGTAATTGGTAGTGGAGTTGCAAGATTTCTTACCGTGAATATTAACTACCCGGCGCCACTAACGCTTTATGTGCCGGAAAGGGGACAGAATGCCATGCTGAATCCCCAGAGTGCCTTTAATAAGAAGATGATATACCCTTCCGGAATTTTCAGGATGAAACAAAATTATGATTTGAAATATATCCTTGTTCCTATAGATTTTGCAAGAGATATCCTTGAATATGAAGATAAAGTAACGGAAATAGAAATTAAGATAGCTGAAGGTGCCAAAGTAGAAAAAGTAAAAGAAAAAATAAAAAACAAACTAGGACCTGACTTTGAGGTAAAAGATATTTTTGAACAGCACGAATTGTTTTTTAAAGTCATGAAGTCTGAAAAATGGTACGTATTTTTGATTCTGACCTTTATTCTCATTGTAGCCTCATTTAATATTATTGGGTCCATCTCTATGCTTATTATTGATAAGAAAAATGATATTGCTTTGTTGCGAAGCCTGGGAGCTAAAATGAAGACAATCAGGCGAATATTTTTTCTTGAAGGATCTTTGATATCTTTTATCGGTGCCTTGATGGGGGTATTAATGGGTATATTGATTTGTTGGATACAGACAACATTTGAAATCATAAGCCTGGGAAGCCAGGGGGCATTTATAATTGATTATTATCCGGTAGAAGTGCATTTTCTTGATGTGATCGGTATATTTTTTACAGTTGTATTAATCGGATTTTTGGCTGCATATTATCCCGTTAGATATATAACCAGAAGATATGCACAAGAAGATTACCATGTTAATGACTGATAAACAGACTGTTGTTAATCTCCGTGTATTAATTGTTCATCAATGCATTTAGAACAGTCATAAAAAAGTTATTAACAATTTTCTGAATCTTAGAAAAAATAACGATCTTGTATTGTTGAAAAAAAGTGCCCATAAATCTTGCTGTTCCCTGATTTTTTGTAACAAAAACAATGAGGGAACGTAAAATTTTATTAACATTGCAATTTAAATTACTAACAATCAAAATATTCTTGTTATGTCCGGACTAGCGAGAAGTTATAAAGTTCTACTTTTATTTTTTATTACGGCTGTATTTTGTTCACAGCCAGGTTTTTCTCAAGACTTATATTGGGTTAATGGCCAGGGTAACTGGAATGATCCTGAACATTGGTCTACCCAAAGTGGTGGCACGGGAGGTGCTGCTGTTCCAACATCAGATAATAATGTAATAATTGACGGAAATTCTTTTACAGGTTCCGAAGAGTACATTATTATTAAAGGTGAAGCGACCTGTCATGATTTCATTTGGAAAGAAAAGTCAGGGAACAATGGATTAAAGAGTCGGTCTTTTTTGTTCAAAAACTGGACAAATACTACCCTTGAAGTTCATGGGTCCGTTGAAATTCCTTCAAACATAAAAAACAGGTTTTATGGAGATTTTGTACTCAAATCCGGGCATCAGAAAAATACAATCGATATAAATTCCCCATTAAATGCTGATTTAATTATTGATGGAAAAGAAGGAGAATGGGTTCTTGAAAATGAATTACAAACAGAAGGAAATATCTACTTTAAACAGGGAAGTTTTACTACCAATGATCATAATATTTCCTGTAATGTATTTGATGGATCTGGAAACAAACCAAGAGAAATAAATTTTGAAAATTCTAAAGTAGTTGTTAATCAGTGGAATATTACGAATAACAAGAATTCAGATATTCAGTCAGAAAACCTCAGACTATTCTTCAGAGAAGGTTTTCAGGATGGCAACTTTGCTTCAGCAAAAGATATTAATTACAAACAAATTTCCTCATCAGCAAAGGCTTCTTTTACGCTTTCAACCTCCACTGATTCAGCTACTTGCTGGACAACCGAGGATGGAAGTTTTTCTGTAACAGTATCAGGGGGCACCATGCCTTTTGATTATGAACTGTACGATGATATTTTTGGAGGAAATCTTGTTGATGATGTTCAGAATAAGAACAGCAGAACTCATACATTTAATAATATCTATGCTGGTAAGTATATGGTGGTTGTAACTGATGGTGATGATGACGACCAGGCACAAACAAATAATGTTCCGCCGGATACTTTACAAATTGATACTGTTGAATGTACAAAAGCATTAACATGTTTTGACGGAAATGATGCATGGCTTGAAGCATTTGTTTCCGGCGGCACCCCTCCTTTTACTTTTACCTGGGAATTAGATAAAGATCTGGATAATAATTTTGAAGATACCCTGTCTTCCGATTCTTCTGTTGTCACTAATATGTCACAGGGTGTATTTCGTTTGACTGTGGAAGACGCCAATGGTTGCCCCACACGTAGTGTAACCAAACCATTCTTATCTTTTGCCGGAGATTATCAGGATAGTATTCCTGACCAGCTTGTGATTGACAATATTGAAACCACACCCTCATGCGTGGGCGAGGATAATGGAACAATTACTGCCTATGCCTCAGGCGGTACCGGAGAAATTGATTTCTTTATAGTGTATACTCCAACAACCGATACTACCTACGATGCTGATGGTACTTTTAATAATCTTGCTCCCGGGAATTATACTGTTGTAGCTTATGATGCAAATAATTGTGAGACAAGCCAGGGTATTTCTGTAGGAACTTATCCGAAACCAACAGCAGATGCCGGAAGCGATGAGGTTACCTGTGAAGATGTGAATTTTGATTTGTCCAATTCTGCAAGTGTCCCCGATACTACCGATGCTAGTTCAGTTACATGGAATGATGATGGGGCAGCAGGTGATTTTATTGATCCAAATGTATTAGTCCCTGAATATGATCCGGCACCCGGACAAATTGGTGACGTGAATCTAGTGATGGTTGTCCAGGGGAACGGACCTTGCGGAAGCATAACTGAAACCGATACCATGGTGCTGACAATTAATGAAGCTCCTTCTGCAGACGCTGGTAGTGATGAAGAAATCTGCGAGGGAAGTGCCTTTGATTTTGGTACATCAACGGTTGAACCTACAGCTTCAGAATATAGCTCACTTTCCTGGGATGATAACGGGGCTGGTGGTAATTTTAATGATAATTCAATACTTAAACCACAATATACACCTCCTGCAGGCTTTTCCGGTACAATTACACTTACTTTAACAGCAAATGGAACTGGTACCTGCTCGGCAGTGTCAGATGATATGGAGCTTACTGTTACCGCCGCTCCTCAGGCAGATGCCGGAAGCGATGAGGAAATCTGTGAAGGTGATATTTTTGATTTCCTAAATTCGGGAACTGAACCAAGTGCTTCAGATTATAATACTCTGCTGTGGGACGATGGTGGAATTGGTGGTTCTTTTAGTGATAATACCGCCTTGAAACCAACATACACACCACCTGCCGGTTTTACAGGAACAGTAACACTTACTCTTACTGCAACCGGAAATGGTTCTTGTGCACAGGTTTCAGATGATATGCAATTGACTGTTACTGCTGCACCTACAGCAGATGCAGGTAGTGATGAGGAAATTTGTGAAGGAACTATTTTTGATTTCAAAAATTCAACAGTGGAGCCATTTGCTTCGGATTATAGTTCACTGTCATGGAGCGACGGTGGAGTTGGAGGATCTTTTAGCGATCCGACAGCTTTAAAACCCACCTATACCCCTCCTGCAGATTTTTCAGGAACAATTTTCCTAACACTCACAGCCGATGGTAACGGATCATGTGCTCCGGTATCAGATGATATGGAGCTGACAGTAACTGCTGCTCCAACAGCAGATGCCGGTAGTGATGAAGAGATTTGTGAAAGTACCGCATTTGATTTTAATTCTTCCACAGTTGAACCAACCGCATCTGATTATAATACTTTAAGCTGGGATGACGGGGGTATTGGTGGCATATTTAGTGATAATACTGCCCTGAAACCTACTTATACTCCACCGGCTGGTTATACAGGGCTTATTACATTAACACTGACTGCTACAGGTAATGGTTCCTGTGCACAGACAACAGATGATATGGAACTCACTGTTGTTGCCTCACCAACAGTTGATGCCGGTAGTGATGAAGAGATATGCGAGGGAGATGTTTTTGATTTTAATTCTTCTACAGTTGAACCAACCGCCTCTGATTATAGTTCTCTTAGCTGGGATGATGGTGGTGTTGGAGGATCTTTTAGTGATCCGTCGGCCTTAAAACCTACGTATACACCTCCTGCCGGATATACCGGTACTGTTACTCTTACGCTTACGGCAGACGGAAATGCCAACTGTGCAGCTGCTTCTGATGATATGGAACTGACAATAACTCCTGCACCTACAGCAGACGCCGGTAGTGACGAAGAAATTTGTGAGGATAATACATTTGATTTTAATTCCTCTTCTGTCCAGCCAACCGCCTCTGATTATAATACACTTTCCTGGGACGATGGTGGAGTTGGAGGAACTTTTGATGATAACTCGATTTTGAAACCTCAATATACTCCTCCTGTAGGTTATACCGGTACTGTGACATTAACTTTAACTGCTACAGGCAATGGTTCTTGTTCATCTGTTTCTGATAACATGGAACTTACTGTTACACCGGAACCTTCAGTAGATGCAGGAAGTGATGAGGAAGTTTGTGAAGATAATACCTTTGATTTTAATTCTTCTACTGTAGAACCAACAGCATCAGAATATAGTTCCCTTTCCTGGGACGACGGTGGAGTTGGAGGAACTTTTAGTGACAATAGTGTCCTGAAACCTCAATATACCCCTCCTGCCGGGTATAGCGGAACCATAACGCTTACTTTAACTGCCAATGGAAATGGCTCCTGTTCACCTGTTTCAGACAATATGGACCTGACTGTTACTCCGGCACCTACAGCAGATGCAGGAAGTGATGAAGAGATATGTGAGGGAGATGCTTTTGATTTTAATACCTCCACAGTACAACCAAGCGCTTCAAATTATAGTTCTCTTAGCTGGGACGATGGCGGCATTGGTGGATCTTTTGACAATAGTACTATTTTAAAACCTCAATATACCCCGCCCGCAGGATACACTGGTACGGTTATCCTTACTTTAACTGTAAATGGTAATGGCTCTTGTTCTTCTGTCTCGGATGACATGGAGCTAACTGTAACACCTGCGCCTAGCGTGGATGCAGGAAGTGATGAGGCAATATGTGAAGACAATACTTTTGACTTTAACAGCTCAAGCATACAACCAACAGCATCAGAATACAGCTCACTTTCCTGGGACGATGGTGGAGTTGGAGGAAGCTTTAGTGATAACAGTGTGTTGAAACCACAGTATACACCTCCACTTGACTATACAGGAACAATCACACTAACACTGACTGCCAACGGAAATGGACCTTGTTCATCTGTATCTGATGATATGGAACTTACTGTAACCCCTGAGCCTACAGTGGACGCAGGTAGTGATGAAGAAATTTGTGAAGGAAATAATTTTGACTTCAATACTTCTGCTGTAGAACCAACTGCCTCAGAATACAGCTCACTCTCCTGGGATGATGGCGGTGTAGGAGGTTCTTTTAGTGATAATACTGTTTTGAAACCTGTTTATACACCTCCGGCTGGCTATAGTGGCACAATCACATTAACTCTTACTGCTAATGGTAATGGAAATTGTGCACCTGCCTCGGATGATATGGAACTGACTGTTACAGCTGCGCCTGCCGTAGATGCCGGTAGTGATGAGGAAATTTGTGAAGGCAGCATATTTGATTTTAACAACTCAACAACTGAACCAAGTGCTTCGGATTATAATACCTTAACATGGGATGATGGCGGTGCCGGAGGTTCATTTAGTGATCCTTCTGTATTAAAGCCACAATATACCCCTCCTGTAGGTTATTCAGGTACAATTACACTGACATTAACAGCTACAGGCAATGGTTCTTGTGCCCAGGTTGCTGATAATATGGATTTAACAGTTACTGCTGCACCTACAGCTGATGCCGGTAGTGATGAAGAGGTTTGTGAAAATACTGTTTTTGACTTTGGTAGTTCAGCAGTACAACCAAGCGCTTCAAATTATAATTCCCTTTCATGGGATGATGGAGGTGTAGGAGGAAGTTTTAATGACAATACAATCTTACTTCCAGAATATACGCCACCTGTAGATTTCTCAGGAACCATAACATTGACATTGACAGCTACAGGCAATGGTTCTTGTACCCCTGCCACAGATGCCATGGAATTAACAGTAACAGCTGCTCCTTTTGCGGATGCTGGACCTGATTCTGTTTCTATTTGTTATGGAGATTCAGTATATCTTGACCAGGCTGATACTTCAAATGCATCTTCCATAACATGGACTACCGGTGGAGACGGATCTTTTGATAATGCTTCGATAATTGATCCTTCATACGAACCGGGACCTAATGATTTGGCTACCGGTGAAGTTTATCTTTATCTGGAAGCGGATGGCAATGGTTCTTGTAATACTGCTGTTGATTCAATTAAGATAATTATCCCACCAGAATTAATAGCTACGATTGGTTCACCAAGACCTTACCTGATTGATGAAACAACAACTGATGTGATTGTTTCTATTAAGGTTGAAAACCATGAGTATATTGAAGATTTAAGCTATTATCTTGTTTCTCCTAACGGAAATAAGATGAGATTGGCTTCTTATAATACATGTTTTACATTTCAGCAGGGAACTGATCTGACATTCAGCACCCTTGCTGCAGATACTTTTGATGTATGTAGTGACCCGTTAACAGGGACTTACAAGCTATCGGGAGATCTTTCGGTTATCGATGGAGAAGATCCATCAAATGGTGCATGGAGAATCAGAGTAGAGGATCATACACCATGGACAACCAATACATTTGAAGGTATTATTGCAGAAGCAAGCATACAGTTTATAGATAACCATGATGTTACAGGAGACCCAGTAACAGTGCTTTATGAGGATGATGATGTGAACAAACCAATAAGGGAAAATACAGGAATAGCAGGTGATCCGCCTACTTATACTGAATATACAATTCCTTATGGTTTGGAAACCAATTGTTATGGAACCTGTGATGCTACCGCAGTAGTCTTTAAATCAGGAGGAACTCCTCCTTATTCAAGTGTTGTATGGACAGATACCACAGGAGCTGTTATTTCAACAGAGGATACGGTGAACTTGTGTGCCGGAAAATATTATGTAGAAGTAACAGATGCATTAGGCTGTAAAACTGTTGATTCTGTAATAGTTACAGAACCACCGGAAATTGTATTTGACTCATTAAATGTCAATACCATAGATGATTTAGGCGGATGTTATGGCGACAGCATAGGTGAAGCTGAAGCAGGCGCTCATGGTGGAACCGGGGTATTGGAATATTCTCTTATAGATACAGTAGCCATGCCTTATGATACACTTGAAACGAATCTTACAGGTAACTTTTATAATTTACCTGCCGGAGGATATGTGATAGAAGTTATTGATGAACGCGGTTGTATTAAAGATACTTCATTTACTATTACGCAACCAGACAGCATAGAAATTACCTATGAATCGTTCACCTCTCTATCGGCTCCGGGAGCAAGCGATGGAACAGTCGATGTGTATGCAGAAGGAGGGACACCGCCATTAACTTATGAGCTTTATGATTCGATACCGGAACCTGATGTGTTGGAAGCTACCATTACTACTGCAGACACTGCAAACTTCACGAATTTACCTGAAGGTGATTACTATGCTGTAGTAACAGATGTGAATGGTTGTGGACCAGACACAAGCAGTATTTTCCACGTAGCTCCTATGGAAATAGTATTTACAGTAGATTCTGTCCTTTGTTCAGGAGACTCAACAGGAATGATAGCTGCAGAGGTTGTTGGAGGTATTCCGCCTTATACATATCAATGGACAAGTCTGCCGACTAATGACACTTTAAGAGAGGTTGAGGGAACGCCTCTTACAACTGACACCCTGAGAAATGTTTGGGCCGGAGAATTTGTTCTGAACGTTATTGAGGGAACAGGTATTAATGTTCGTGATACTGTAACGGTTTATGAACCAATGCCTTTGACTATTGATGCTATCTTACCCGATAGTACCGTTTCCTGTTTTAATACAGTTGATACATTTGTAGTTAACACTGTAGGAGGAACTCCTCCTTATAACGTTACATGGTATGAAAAATCAACTATGAATGTTGTTTCTTCTGAAGATACAGCAATAATAGGAGCCGGCGAATATGTTATCAATGTCTTTGATGGTAATAATTGTTTCTATGAGGATGAAGTAACTCTTACAGAACCTGATCCAATAAGTATTGATTCGCTTATGCCTTACTCTACTGATTCACTACAAGTATGGGCCAGCGGGGGCAATGGTCTTCTTGATATGACACTTCATTATCTGGATAGTGATGGGAATACAGATACAATTTATTATCCCGATGAAACCTACATGAATGCCAATCAGGCAACTTTTGCACAGTTTGATACCCTTCAGTCGGGTACGTATAAGATTATTGCCAATGACAGCCTGGGTTGTGAGCCTGATACACTTACGGTTTCTATTCCTCTTGATCTGCACATTTCAATAGTAGAAGAGATCTCATGTCCGGGATATGCCGATGGTTCAATTATGGTAGAAGTGGAAAGAGGTTTTGCACCTTATACTTATGAATGGTTTTATGAAGGCAATCCATATGTAACTCATAATTCTTATAATAAACAAGATACAATCTATAATCTTGCTGCAGGAAATTATTCCGTAAGAGTAACAGATTCGTTAGGTATCTCAGCAACTATTTCAATAGAATTGCCTGAAGGGGATGAAATAGTTTTTAATCCGGTTGTAATTGACTCTGCCAGATGTAATCAATATTTAATTTCAGATATCGGAGAGGGTCAAAACGTTAAAGATATTGGCCGGATAAAACTTGATCCTTATGGAGGTAAACCCTATGTTGATAATTCAGTGACTCCTCCGGATAGTTTCTATTTCTATACATGGAGTCAGTATGGAGAGGGAATCAGTGTGGATTCAGTTCCAAAACATGATAGCCTGGTAGATCTTACAGCTGGAGAATATATGATAACCATATATGATAGCCAGGGTTGTAGAAATGACACATCTATTAGTATTTATGGAGATTCAGACTATGACATAGACGTAGTAATTGATCAGCCCGCCTCCAACCCAATTTGTCTTGGTGATTCTGTATACCTGGAAGCTGATTATATCTCTTCTAATGCTGATTCAGCCATGTGGGATCCTCTTGATGACGGATTATATCCTGTAGATGAGCTGGAAACAATAGGATTACAACCAGAGTATTCTGAAGAATACTTGTTGATTGCGACAAAGGGATATTGTGCAAATATTGATACATTAGACCTTCAGATTCATCCGCCATTGAGATTCAGTATTGATGAAAATGATGATGAACAGGACGGAAAGATCAATATTCTTGAAACAGAAGATTCCTATGATATTCCGCTTATTTTGGATACAGATACTGTTCAGGCTCAGTTTAGCTGGAATCCTGCAGACTATTTTGTCTATGATCTGACAACCAATATGTCACCTGATAACAGACTGTTGGTAGATAAATTAAAGACAAACGAAATAGCTGAGCAGGAGATTAAAGTACAGGCCAGTACTTTATATGGTTGTATTGAAAAAGATTCTGCAACTGTTGTGATTGTTCCGAATGTTGAGCCTTTGGATGCGTTCACACCTAATGGTGACGGCTACAATGACAAATGGTTGATTAGATATGCCGAGCAATATCCTGAACTGGAAGTTGCTGTCTTTAACCGATGGGGAGTGGAGATTTTCCGAAGAAAACCATATACAAACGAAAATGGTTGGAATGGGAAGAATTCCAATGGAAAAGACTTGCCATCCGGAACTTATTATTACTTGATTGATACGCACGAAACAGGAGTTAGTGCATTAACCGGAACAGTAACAATTGTTCGATAATTTTAAACTAATAAATCAGGATTCTCTCTGAGGAGAGATAAACCATGAGACTCAATGAATAATAAAAACTTTTGCTCATGAAAACAAAAATAATTTTAACTATAGCAGGATTGTTGATTGGCTTTCAAATGATGAAAGCTCAACAAATGCCGCAGTATACACAGTATATTTTTAATGATTATATCATCAACCCGGCAGTTGCGGGTACTTCAAACTCTCTTCAGATTCGTGGTTTTTCAAGGCAACAGTGGTTGGGTATAGAAGGTTCACCACAAACTTATAGCATTAGTGTTTATGGCCCTACAAAGGAAGAACCTATGGGTTACGGAGGATATATTTATAATGATTATACAGGCCCGACAAGCAGACTGGTATTTAAAGGTTCTTATGCATACAATATCTTTGTGAATGAAACAATGCGTTTGTCCGGAGGTTTGTCACTTGGGGGAATGCAGTATAAGTTTGATGGAACTGCCATTAATATGACCCCGGAATTAGAAGAAGACCCTGCCATTGATGGAACGGTAAGATCTATGTTTATCCCTGACGCAAGTGCAGGACTATATTTATATTCCACACGTTTCTTTGTTGGAATTTCTGCACACCAGTTAATAGGAAATAAATTGAATGATCTTGCCTCTGAACAAATTGGAATAAATAGATTGAAACAGCACTTTTACCTGGCAGGAGGATATAATTTGCCTCTCGAAAGAGATTTTCTGTTGCAGCCAACTGTTTTGATTCGTCAGATGTTTCCTTCTCCACCTCAGGCTGAAATTACTGCGAAAGTCTGGTATAAGCGAATGGTATGGGGTGGATTGTCTTTCCGTACGAGCGATGCATTATCAATTATCGCAGGATATAAACATGAGAACAGGTGGTATTTTGGAGCGGCTTATGATATTACTTATTCTGACCTGAGGCAATACTCCAGAGGTACAGTAGAAGTAATGTTTGGATTTAAATTCAGCGATATTAAATAGTTTTATTGATATTATTTCTTTTTTTAATAGCTGTCTCAGTTAAGATTCTGTAAATTTGCACAGAATATAGAGATGGCTATTTACGTTTTAATTTAATTATGAGAAAGATTATAGTATTTGTT
Source organism: uncultured Bacteroidales bacterium (assembly GCA_964461045.1). Lineage (GTDB taxonomy): Bacteria > Bacteroidota > Bacteroidia > Bacteroidales > UBA12077 > JAGXLC01. The sequence continues at coordinate 43,851 of CAYWSJ010000004.1, forward strand.
ATTATGTCTTTATTCTTTTTAGGGTGTCAGGATAAAGAGGAAAAGATCATCCCCAAAAAAGATATGGAGGATATTCTGGTTGAAATGCATATTTTTGATGGAATGATAGCCCATTCTGCCTATAGAGGACAACTTGACAGTATTGATACTTTAAGTTATGAAGAAGCTATTCTGCATAGGTATGATTATACAAGGGCCCAGTTTGATTCTTCTCTTAATTACTATTCTGCTAACCTGAGAGATTTTGATAAAATATACCAGGCTGTTTTAAACAGGTTGAACCGCATGCAAACAGAAGCAAAAGAGAAAGATGATAAGAGTACTTTAAAGAGAAAGTCAAGAACCCCTCCCAAAAAATAAATGAGAAGAATTTCTGCAAATTATATATTACCTGTTAATTCGCCTCCAATAAGGAATGGAATTATAGAACTTGATGAAAAAGGTTTTATTATTGATATAATTGATCCCGGTAAAACATTTAAAGAAATCAGAAACCTGGAATTTTATAATGGTGTCTTAATTCCGGGTTTTATTGATTCTTACAGCAGACTTGAATTTTCCTGCCTAGAAGAAGAACCTGCATCAAACATGAGTCCTGTTGAATTTTATAGTAGAATTAAAGAAAAGAGTGCATCAATTTCCTTTGAAAAAAAACAGAAAATCCTGAAAAATGCAGATTTTTTTAAGAATGCATCAGGAATAGCTGCTGCCCTGGATCATTGTTTTTTTAATGATACCTTTCCTGTGAAAAAAAACAGCCAGGTTTACTATTATACTTTAATCGAAGCAATCTCAAAGTTAGAATCCGCAGATGATTATATTAAGAATGCCGGAGAAATATTAAAACAAATGATTGAATTATACTCAATCCAAGGTAATCTTACTCCTGCAGCGTTATTTTCTGTAAACAGTAAGTTCCATGGTGATCTTATTCGTAAAAATCCAGTTCCTTCAATTTATTCTGTCTCCCTCTTTAAAGCCAATGAAAAGTATTCCAGGGAAAACCTTAACGAGAATGTAGACTATTTTTTTAAGGATTGGTTGCGATGCGATAATAATGTATTGTTCATTAGAGATTTTTATGATAAATTTTCAGGTAACGTAATTAGCATGCCCGGGGATTATAAAAATATTTATTATACTTTGAATTATCCTTTCGGACAAAGTTTGCCATCCTTAAGTTTTTTGAGTGAAAAATCCGGGTTTATAACTTTGGGAACAGGTTGCCGGCCTGCTGGTAATACCTCATCAATCTTAGATGTAATCAAAGAATTGCAGCGATTATCTTCCTCTGTTAACTTCAATGAGTTGTTATCCTGGAGTACGATTAACGGTGCCAGGGCACTGGGTATGGAAGATTCATACGGCACACTTGAGAAAAATAAAAAACCCGGTATTAACCTGTTAGAGCCTTTTGACTTTTCTAAATGGAGGTTAAAAGAAGAAAGCACTGTTAAAAAACTTGCCTGATTTTTATTACTTCCTGATTTTTCATGTAGAATTTTTCTTTTAATGTATCTTTGTTCAGCAAAATTTGAAATCTATGGCTACTTTTTTGTTCGATGAGATTATTTTTGGCCCTGTAAGCAGCAGACGCCTTGGAGCTTCTTTAGGTATAAACCTGCTTCCCAATGACAGGAAAATCTGCACTTTTAATTGTATTTACTGTGAATGTGGCTGGACTGATAAGAATGTTAATAAAAAGAGCTTTCACCCGAGGAAGGAAGTGAGTTCTAACCTGGAAAGCAAACTAAAAAAAATGATCCAAAATAAGGAGCCATTAGACACCATCACGTTTGCCGGAAATGGTGAACCTACCATGCATCCGGAGTTTGATTTGATTATTCAGGATACCATTGGAATAAGAAACCGCTTGTTTCCCAAAGCAAAAATTGCTGTTCTGTCTAATGCCAGTTTACTGCACAAGCCAAAAGTTTTTAATGCATTGACTCAAATCGATCAAAGCATTTTAAAGCTTGATTCGGTTTTTGAAGATACTGTTCAACTGATAAATCAACCCTATAAAGGATTCGATCTAAAGAGAACGATTAACAACCTTATTCGTTTCAACAGGGGATCAATTATTCAGACAATGTTCATAAAAGGTTCTTATGAAGGACAGACTTTTGACAATACAAAAGAAGAAGAGTTGGAGCCCTGGTTACAAACGATAAAAAAAATTAATCCGGTGCAGGTAATGATTTATACAATAGCAAGAGATACTCCTGCAGAAGGAATAAAAAAAATACCCTATGAGAAACTGAAAGAGATAGGAGAAAGGGTAGAAAATTTAGGTATTTCTGTTCAAATTAGTGATTAATTTTGAATTCTGGCCAAAAAAAACGGGTTTTAGTTGCCCCCTTAAACTGGGGGCTAGGGCATGCAGCAAGAATAATTCCAATTATTAAACTGCTTATAGAACAAGAATTTGATGTTATTATAGGTGCATATGGAAGATCTGGAGAGCTTTTAAAAAGAGAATTCCCGAATCTTAAATATATTGAATTTCCTTCCTATAGCATAGAATATTCAACATGTAATAAACAGACGATAAAAATATTGTTTCAGATTCCGGCAATACTATTCTGGACATTAAAGGAGCACTTCAGGTTAAAAAAAATTGTCAGGAAGCATTACATATCGATTGTTATCTCTGACCACAGGTACGGTCTCTGGAACAAAAAAACCTATAACATTTTTCTTATTCATCAGCTTAATATGCGATTTCCTAAAGGAGTCCGAATATTTGAGAATTTATTTAATAAGCTTCAGCATTATGTGATCAGGAAATATAATGAATGCTGGGTCCCTGATTTTGAATTTCCTGATAATCTTGGTGGAGAGTTGACCCGTCAACCCCGGGGTATTATGAATTTAAAATATACCGGACCTTTGTCCAGGTTTAAGGATTTGAGTATATACAATAAAAATGAAAGAACTTATGAGATTTTGGTGGTACTTTCAGGCCCTGAGCCACAAAGGACAATTCTGGAAGATAAGCTGGTGAAAGAACTTCAGGAAATAAAAAAAACGGTTTTGTTTGTGCGAGGAGTTGTAGGACAAGATGAGATTTACGCAAAGGAGGGTATTCATTATGTAGATATGCTCACTTCTGATAAGCTTGGAAAATATTTAGCTTTAGCAGAATGTGTAATATGCAGGTCTGGTTATACTTCTGTAATGGATTTATATCTATTACAGAAAAAAGCTATACTAATACCAACGCCCGGGCAGCCGGAGCAAGAATATCTTGCATGGTGGCTGGATTCAAAGGGTTATTTTATAAAGACAGAACAGGATAAACTTTTATTTGAGAATGCCATTAAAAGACTTCAATCAGTAAAATTTCCAGAATTAAATTATAACGATGCTCTTCTCTGTCTGGTAAACAAGATTAGTTCTAAAACAGCATATATGTAGCGATTAGAACCACTACCCCCGTCCCGAAACCGGTATATATTTGCCCGGGATTATGGAGTTTGAGTATCATTCTGGATGATCCCAAAAGACCTGCAACAAAAATGGTCGCTATTATGTAAGGTATAAAGTCGGTATTCATATTAAAAGTGAAGACAATAAGCGCACCAAACAGTCCTCCGATTCCTGCCATATGTGCACTGATTTTCCATTTAATACTAATCAGCAGTATCACTACAATTATAAAGGCGGCTGCCAGAATGAGGTTGTTAATTGTGTCTGGAACACCCATTCTCCCAAGCATCATATAAGCGATAAAATATAATATTCCAATTACTGCAAAAGGTAAATAACGTTCCCTGGTGGTTTTCATCTCAAAATTATTGATTACCTTTTGAAAGTAGAAAAGAGGGATAAAAGCCAGTGGTATGATGCATGTGCTCAAAAATATTGACAGAAAAATAAGTTTCTTTGCTTCATAGGGCAGCAAAGAATAAAAAGTTTCAGAATTAAAAAGAATAAGCAATCCGTAAGTAGGAATTAGTAAGGGGTTAAATATTCCGGATATTGTTTTGGCTATTATTCTTTTCATTGGTTTTATTTTATTTCCTTTCTGAGTCTGGCAACAGGCAGGCCTAATTGTTCTCTGTATTTTGCCACGGTTCTTCTTGCAATTTTATATCCCTTTTCTTTCAGGATAGAGGCCAGTTTTTCATCAGTCAGGGGCTTTTTCTTTTCTTCATTATCAATACATTCCTTCAGGATAGATTTAATTTGGCGGGTTGATACCTCTTCTCCGTCTTCTTTCTGCATTCCTTCAGAAAAGAAATATTTCAGCGGATAAATTCCAAAATAGGTTTGTATATATTTGCTGTTTGCAACCCTGGATATTGTTGAAATGTCGAGTCCTGTTTTTTCTGCAATGTCTTTCAGAATCATAGGCTTGAGCTTTGATTCATCCCCGGTCTGAAAAAAATCATATTGATATTCAATAATGGCATTCATTGTTAGCAGAAGCGTATTCTGTCTTTGTTTTATGGCATCAATAAACCATTTTGCTGAATCCAGTTTTTGTTTGACAAAACTTACAGCTTCTTTCTGCTCTTTGGTTTGGTTTTTTTTGTTTTTCTGATAATCTTCAAGCATTTCGCTGTAATTCCTGTTAATTCTTAGATCAGGTACGTTTTTGCTGTTCAGGCTTAGTTCTAGTTTGCCATCGTTATTTTCCAGTATAAAGTCAGGAATTATGGTTTGAAACGAGCGTGATTCTTTATCGGATAAAGCAGCTCCTGGTTTAGGGTTTAGTTTCAGAATTTCATCAATGGCTTCCTGTAGTTCATCATCCGATATTTTCAGGCGGGTTTTAATTTTTTCGTAGTGCTTCTTGGTAAATTCGTGAAAAAATTGCTGAAGAATTTGTTTTGCAAGAGAGATATAACGGTCATTGTCATCTTTATGTTGTATTTGAAGAAGCAGGCATTCCCGTAAATTTCTTGCACCAACTCCTGCAGGTTCCAAATTTTGTATAATTTTCAGGATATCTTCAAGTTCTTCTTCAGAGGTTTTAATGTTCTGAGTAAAGGCAAGATCATTAACAATAGATTCGATTTTACGCCGCAAATAACCGTCTTCATCAATATTGCCAATAATGTAAAGCGCAAGCATGTACTCACGTTCTGTTAATGACTTAAGTCCTATCTGGTTTTCAAGGTATTCATGGAATGAAACACTTACAGAGAAAGGGATCTCCTCCTTTTTGTCTTCCTGTGATGAATTTTTAGAGTAGAGTTTATAATTTGGTATATCTTCATCATTGATATAATCCTCAAAAGAAAATTCCTCCTCATTGTTGTAGTTTTCCTCTTCTTCCTCTACAGGTGATTCCAGGTCATCACCCTGATCACCTTCTTCCAGCACCGGATTTTCTTCCAGTTCATTTTTAATTCTTTGTTCAAGCTGCAATGTAGGAATTTCCAGCAGCTTAATCATTTGGATCTGCTGTGGAGAGAGTTTTTGTAGTAATTTTTGATCTAAACTTTGCTTTAACATCACATATTTTCTTAAAATTCAGCATTTTTTGGCACTCTTGGGAAAGGAATTACATCCCTGATATTACCCAGGCCTGTAATGAATAGCATGAGCCTTTCAAAACCTAAGCCAAATCCACTATGTGGAGCAGTGCCAAATTTTCTTGTTTCCAGATACCACCACAGATCTTTTTTGGGTATCTTTAATTCTTTAATTCTTTTATTTAGTTTTTCATAGTTCTCTTCTCTTTGTGATCCCCCTATAACTTCACCTATCTTTGGGAACAGAACATCCAGAGCACGTACTGTTTTGTCATCATCATTTTGCTTCATGTAGAAAGCTTTGATAGATTTAGGGTAATCCACAACAATAACTGGTCTTTTAAAGTGTTTTTCAACCAGGTATTTCTCATGTTCTGCTTGTAAATCTACACCCCATTTTACGGGGAATTCCCATTTTTGTTCTGTTTTTTCCAGGATTTCGATTGCTTCTGTGTATGTAATTCTTTTGTAGGTATTTTTAGTTACAAATTTTAATCTGTCGATAAGTTCTTCGTCGTACATTTTTGCCATAAACTCCAGGTCATCCATGCAATTTTCCAGGGCATACCTGATCAGGGATTTCGTGAAATCTTCGGCAAGGTCCATGTTGTCTTCATTATCGTAGAAAGCCATTTCCGGTTCAATCATCCAGAATTCTGCCAGGTGCCTCGGGGTATTAGAGTTTTCTGCCCTGAATGTTGGGCCAAAGGTGTAAACTTTTGAAAGCGCCAGAGCACCAAGTTCAGCCTCTAGCTGGCCTGAAACAGTAAGGTTTGTTTCTTTCCCAAAAAAGTCCTGCGAAAAGTCTGTTTTTCCTTTTTCATTTTGTGGTGTATTTTGCAGGTCCAAAGTGGTAACCCTGAACATTTCTCCGGCTCCTTCAGCGTCTGATCCGGTTATTATTGGTGTATGCAGGTAGTAAAAATTATTGTCATTAAAATATTTATGTATGGCAAAAGACATGGCATGCCTCAAACGGGTTACAGCTCCAAAGGTATTGGTTCTGAACCGTAAGTGTGCAATTTCCCTTAAAAACTCCATGGAATGTCCTTTCTTTTGAAGCGGGTATTTGTTAGGATCAGCGGTTCCGTATATGGAAATTTCTTTGGCCTGTATCTCAAATTTCTGGCCTTTCCCCATGGATTCTACTAATTTTCCTGTAACAGCTATGCTTGCTCCTGTAGAAATATCTCTTAGTGTTTTTTCATTTTCTTCATTTACTTCTACAACAACCTGGATGTTGTGTATGGTGGATCCATCATTTAAGGCTATAAATTTTACGTTTTTATTACCTCTTTTAGTTCGAACCCATCCTTTTGCTATGATTTCTTCATTCAGATTTTTTCCTTTCAGTAGTTCTTTTATTGCTGTGTTTGTTCTTTCCATGAGTTGTAATTTATTCTGTTAATGTTCGCTACAAAAATACAATAAAATATCCCACAATATAACAAAATATAGAACTAAAGTCCAAGTGAAATAGGCTTATAAAATTTGCATTTGTCATTATTTTTTTTTATATTAAACTGGATTGCCTTTTTTAGGATTGATCCCTAACACGTTAATAATTAAACAAAAATATAATAATTATGAAATGGATTGTTGAATACGAGTTAAATGACATTGAAAATGCGCAAGAGAGAGCTTCATTGGTTATAAATGATATTCTTCAGGAATTTGAAAGATTAATTCCTGATGGACCTCCATTAGGATATAAACCCATTAAACTTATTAATGATAAAACGGCTGGTCCAACCTTATACTGGCCGCTGGGGAAAGATTTTTACAAGATTGGGTTGAATATTTCTAATGTATTTTATAACCAGGTGGCTTTTCAATTTAGCCAGGAGATTTGTCGTATCTATTGTGATCCAAGAATTAATAATTGGTTTATAGAACTTGTTGATCATGTCACAGCCTTATATATGCTGGAGTTTTTGGGGTATAAATGGGAAATTGATCCGCCTTTAGATGATCTGAAAGAGTATCACGAAAATTTCACAAATTATAGAAGCAATTTGTTGGGTACAGCTTTCAGTAAAATTGATATGGTAAAATATCAGATATCTAATGAATGGGTTAAATACCAGGTAAATAAATTAATTGGTCAGGAATCAAGGAATAAAGGAAAAATGTTGCTGATAGCATATGAACTTTTATCACTGTTTAAGGAAGCAGATGAGAATTGGTTAATGTTACCTTATATTGGACAATGCTCGGACCCGGCTCCCCCTGAAGATTCTACTAATTTGGTTACAAACAGAAAAGCTATACCTGATTTTAAGAAACTACTGGAGGCAGTTCCTAACGAGACAAAGCCATTTGTGCAAAAATTGATTGATAAATTTGGAGTTTTCGAAGAAGAACCAACATAAAAACAGGGATTATGGAAGATAAATTATTTACAGTAGCCATACATAATTATAGCAGGGCTCAACTTTTAAAAGGGAGGCTTAATGCTGAGGGAATAGAGTGTTATTTAAAAAATGTTAATTTGGTTCATTCGGCTGTTCCGGGTGGTGTAAAAGTAAAAGTAAATGGGAAAGACCTTGAGAAAGCTTTACGCATAATCGAAAAGGTAAGTGAGGAATACAGAGAAGAAGACAGTGAACAATCAGATATTCCCAAAAGAGTGCAAAGGATTTTGGTTCCTGTGGATTTTTCTCATTATTCGAAGAATGCATGTAAATATGCCATAGGGCTGGCCAGTAAGCTTGAAGCTGAAATAAAACTGTTGCATGTTTATTATAACCCTGTGGTAAATTCAATGCCGATGACTGATACTTACTATTACCAGGTAAATCTTGACGAGATAATCAGGGATATTGAACTCAGAGCTAAGAAGCAGATGGAAGAATTTTACCAGGAAATTAAAAGTCAGATTGACAATGAAAAACCGGAGAATGTTAAACTGGATTATACCCTGATCAGGGGGATAACTCATGAAGAAATAATTATAAAAAGTGAGGATTACCAACCAGATGTCATAATAGTAGGAACAAGAGGGCATGGAGAAAAACAAGGTGATCTTATCGGCGGAGTAACGCGAAAAATTATTAATAAATCTCAGTTCCCTGTATTGGCAATCCCTGAAAACTCAGAATATAAAGGTATTAGTAATGTAAATATTATGTATACGACGGATTTTGATGATTCTGATTTTGAGGCTATCAAAAAACTGATGAATCTTGTGAGTCAGTTTAATGTGCGTCTCCATTGTGTGCATATAAGTTCAAGTGATACAAATGAAATCGATCAGGTTAAGATGAACCTTTTAAAGGAACACATTAAAAGAGATTTCAGCCAGCAGATGTTTGAATGTGACATAATAGAGAAAGATGATGTACTTGAAGGAATTCAGGAATTTGTAGAGGAAAAGAGCATTGATATTATTTCATTGGTAACTCACAAGAGAAATATTATTACAAAACTCCTTAATCCGAGCATTGCAAAAAGACTATTATTCCACTCCAACGTCCCTTTGTTGGTTTTTCATGCACAGGAATAAATAAACTATTCGAATGAATTTAAAAGAGCCTCTGCAATGCGGAGGTCTTTTTTTGTGGTAATTTTAATATTTTCCGGATTCCCTTCTACCAGGTTTATGTCAACCCCTGTATTCTCAACTACACTGGCGTCATCGGTGAAACTATCCTGGAAGTCTTGTTGATAAGCCTTTTTTAGTAGGTTACTTTGAAACACCTGGGGCGTTTGAATGATTCTGTATTGATTGCGATCTACCGCTTTGTTCTTTTCGTTGGTAATAAAACGAATAGAAGGTTCAATTTTTATGGCAGGTACTGCATTTCCTTTTTCAGAGGCAATTTTAAAAGCATTTTTTATAGTCCGGGTGGAAACCAGGGGTCTTACACCATCATGAACAGCCACTAAGCAAGATTCATTAATATTTCTTAGTCCGTTTTCAACCGATTGGAAACGTGTGCGCCCGCCATATGCTAACTTATGCGGAATGTCAAACTTGTATTCCTTACAGATCTTTTTCCATTGCGTAATTTCATTTTCAGGAAGGACTAAAATTATTTCAATTTCTTTGCTTAACGAATAAAAGCGTTTTAACGTGTGTATTAAGACAGGTTCATTTCCTATTTTTAAAAATTGTTTGGGAGTTTCAGACAACATTCTTGTACCTTTACCCCCTGCAACAATTATTACTTTGCGTTTCATCGGTTATTTATTTTGGCATTCAGTAATGAAAATTACCTTCTTTAATTAGGTTTTGCAAATAATAAATACATGTATGGTGTTCATTATAAGTTTGTTTTGTGTTTTTCAGCAAACCCTAATTAATCATCAACTGTATATAGATACCTTTTAATACTTTTTTTAGGAGTTTTTTCAAATTCTGAGGGATACAGCCGTATTTCAGAAACCTGTTTAAATTTTGGCAGATCTTGATTTAGTAACTTTTTGTTTTCCTTCATGATTTCTTCCAGACCATTTTCGTTTATCTCTTCCTGGTCAGCCATTTCATAATCGGGATAGACTAATGCAATGAGCTTATTTTTTTTGTCTAAAATAATGGATTCCTGCACATAAGGTAGATTATTAAGCTTTGATTCTATTTCTTCCGGATAAATGTTTTCACCCGAAGGTCCGAGGATGAGACTTTTGCTTCGGCCCTTGATAAAAACAAAATTTTCATCATCAATTACACCCAAATCCCCTGTGTGTAACCATCCGTCTTTATTCAGTGCTTTTTCTGTATCTTTTTTGTTTTTATAATATCCGTACATTACATTTTCGCCACGTACCATAATTTCACCCACCTCATTGTATTGATCTTCAGAATCAATTTTTATTTCCAGTGTATCAACCAGTTTGCCGGAAGATCCATATTTGGTTTTATCCCAGTTAGCATAACTAATTAAAGGTCCGCATTCTGTCATGCCATAACCAACTGTATAATTAAAGTTAATTTTCCGGAGGAATTTTTCAACTTCAGCACTTAGCGGGGCTCCTCCAATTACTATTTCCTGGAAATTTCCTCCAAAAGCATCTGTTAGCTTTTTATTTACTTTCTGATAGATTTTTTTGTCTAACAGGGGAATATTCATAAGTACTTTCATGTGCCTCTTATTCAGCACTGGTAAAAGCTGTTTTTTATAAATTTTTTCCAGTATCAGTGGTACTGCAATAACTACCGTGGGTTTTACTTCTTTAAAAGCATTTATAATAATTTTAGGTGAAGGCGTTTTGGTTAGAAAATGGATATGACATCCTTTTGAGAAAGGCCATAAAAACTCAAATGCACAACCATAGGTATGTGCCAGCGGCAGAAAAGATACAATGTTATCAGCTTCTTTTAAAGGCAGATTGTGACGAGCAAAGCGTACATTGGCAGCCAGGCTGTTCAGGGGGATCATGACACCTTTTGAAAAGCCGGTTGTGCCAGAAGTATAGTTTATGACCCCTAACTTATCATTGGGTATGTGTTCAACCTGAAATTGTTCTCTGGTAATGCCTCCATTATATTTCTTATTATAAATTTCATCCAGTTTGTGAAGATTTTCCTGAACCTTTTCTTTATTTGCTTCATTGAGTATTTCAAAATTTGTAATTGAGATGATTGCCCTTAAGTCAGGCATTGCATTCTCATCTATGTTTTCCCAGATATGGTCATCTACAAACAGAATCACAGAATCAGAATGGTTGACAATATGATGCATATCATTCGAATGAAAATCCGGAAGAATAGGAACTACAACAGCACCATAACTTACTATTGAAAGGTAAGTCATTGCCCAGTTAGCAGAATTTTTCCCGAGCAAAGCAATTTTATCTCCCTTTTTCACATCGCACTGCTCAAACATTATATGAATTCTCGATATTTTTCGGGCAACATCTTTATAATAAAAACTATTGCCTTTGTAATCAGTTAAAGCAGGAAGGTCCCAGTTACCTTTTATGCTATTCTCGATGTATTCAATAAAATTTTCTTTAATCATAACAATAAAATTTGGAGGAGATAAATTTATGAAATTATTTTCATTTTCTCTTCTTTGTTCTTTATCAGTAAATAAGAACAAATTTTTATTAATAGGGTTTAATGAAACAGGTGATTTTTTAGAAAAAAAAGCTGTTCTCAATAATGAATCCATGAGAACAGCTTCAATTAGAAAAAAATATTATCAGAAGAAAAGCCAGCCAGATTCTTCTAAGGTAAAACTGGATTCTCCTATCTGTGCTCCATCAGCAAAAATGTATACTTCATATTCCCCTGGTTTTAATTCACCCTGGGTATCGAAATAAATTGTTGCTTTGGTTTCATTTCCATCGTAATTAATTTTTCTTCTGGCAGAATATACAATTTTCTTATTATTGAACTCAAAAAGATTGTCTTCTGAATTTGTTAGAATAAAATCGTCAGGCGGGGCTGCGATTCTGATATAAAAATAACGTTCTCCCTTTTCTGCCAGTGCATTCTCATCAACTGTGAAATTTACTTTTATTTTATTCACCTTATCAACTTTGGCTTTTTCTTTTCCTCTTTTATTAATTGGGATAGGCTGAATATTTTCTGCTCTCAATACTTTTGCTTTTGTAACTTGCTTAGAAAGATCTTCTTTTTCTTTTTCAAGTTTTTCTTTTGATTCTTTGGTCTTTACAAGATCTTCTTTTACTTCTTTATTCTCTCGTTCAAGTTGTTTGTTTAATGTATTTAATGAGTCTATTTGTCTTACATAACTTTTCGCTATTTTTCGCAGAGTACTCAGTTCATTTTTGAGTTCTTTAATTTTCGAATAGTTTGTTGCTTTAACATTTTTAAGCTCTGTAAGTATGTTGTCTATTCTTTCTTTTTCGCTGTCTAATTGCGTGTTAAGCGAGTCATTGTCGGTTTTTAAAGAATCGTATTCGGTTTTTAATTCTATAAATTCCGTTCTCAGTGAATCCTTTTCTTCAGATAACTCTTCAGTAATTACCATGGTGGTTTTTTTCTGGTCGATATACAACCAGGTAATAAAACCTATTAAACCTATAAGAATAATAATAACGACGATGAACCCTGTGAGGGATCTGTTTTTTGGTTTATTCTCCTGTTCTTTAGGTTGATAGTTGTCAGCCATTGTTTTAGGTTTTGAGTTTGAGACACAAAAATAGCTATTAATTTCCTTTTACAAAATAAATTGGTCAATGAATTAATATAGCCTAAAACGAATTTTCTGATAATTCTATTGTTAATCAAGGCTAAGTTCCCCGCTTAAAAAGTATGCCCCGTTAATAACTATTTCTTTATTAATCAGTTCTTTGTAGTTGAGAATTTCTGTGTAGTTATCTCCTTGATTTCCTGTGGTAATTTTTACGGGCAAATAACCTTTATCTTTAACAAAGAAAACATAAGTTTCTCCGTCTATGCGCGTTATAGCTTCGTTCGGGAGCACATATTTTGATTGCGAGGAAAGCAAAATATCTGCATTTACGTAAAGCCCGTGTTTGAACTGGTTTTTAAGGTTATTTAGTTCTGCAATTACCGGGAAAGTCCTTTTTTCTTTATCTATTTTATTTCCTATATATTTAATTTTTGCATTGTATCTCTGCTCAGGGTTTTTTACAATTGAAAATTCTACATTTTGACCTTTGGAAAGGTCAGAAATATCTTTTTCATACACGTTTATTTTCAAATGTAAATTATCCATGTTCATAATTTCATAAACGGGATTGTTCTCATTGGAAATTTTTCCCACATTAAGGAACAAATCAGTTATGTATCCATTTATGGGTGAATACAAATATACATCTGTTGAGAGATTTCCTTTTTCGACCTCTTTGGGATTGATGTTCAGTTTTTTTAACAATATTTTTAAAGACTGGTACCTGGCATTAAAATCCTCATAATTGGCTTTGGCCTTTTGCATTTTTTTCATAGAAGCCGCTTTTTCTACTGCAAGTTCACCTTGCCGCTGATATTCTTTCTTGTAATATTCTGTCTGGCTTTTTACGGAGATATATTCTTCCTGAATTTTCAGATATTCCGGATGAGATAATCTGGCTAATTTTTCTCCTTTGTTTACATAATCTCCGGTTTTGTGATAAAGTTCCCGGATATAACCTTTTAGAGGAGGAATTACAGTTACGATATGGGTGGGAGATACCTCAATTTCTCCACTACAGGAAATTTTTTCTGAAATATTCTTTTCCAGAAGAGTTCCGGTTTGAATATTCGCTTCTTTTTCCTGGTCTTCAGTCAGCTGTACGAATTGCTCAGGCTGTTCAATCCTTATATTTTTTTCTTCCAGTGCTTCCTTTGTTTCTTCGTTGCTTTTATTATTGCATGAGAACAAAGAAATGATCAATATGGCAGGTAAAAACTTCAATGTTTTCATTATTAATATGTTTTTAGTTTATATAGAATTCTAGTTTTGAAGCTGTCTGATTATATTCTTTTATGGTTTTCAGATAGTTTAGTTTAATATTGTATGCTGCTTTAATGCTTTGCATATATTCATAATACTCTATATCTTCATTATTGTACTTTTGCTGAGCGGTTTTGATCAGAATGTCAGCCTGTTCGAGACCTTTGTTGTGAAAATACAATATTTGTTGGTGCAGGCTATTGAGTCGATGCGCTGTGTTTTTTATTTCTCTGTCTTGTTTTTTTATTTGGTAATCAAGATTGTTTTCAATGATTTTTGTTTTGATTTTAGCTTTCTGAATTTCTGCTTTTTTTGGAAAAAACCATAATGGAATAGAAATCCCTACCATCCAACCTTCAAACCCTGATTCATGATCTATTTGCTGGTTAAAATATCCTGCACTTATTTCCGGGAATAATTCTGCCCTGTTCATATTCAGTTCCTGTCTGGAAACTTTCAAACGTTGTTTATATAATTTTTTAATAAGCGGGGAAATGTACTTACCGGAATCTGTTAGATGATATTTCATTTTATGGACAGTGAGAGTATCTGTAGCCGGTTTAATGATATAATCTATATTCAGAAGGGTTTTAAGATTGTTTTTTGCAATGGCAAGTTCATTATAAGTCTGCTTTAATTTATTTTCTGCTTCCAGATATTTGGCTTCAGCAGTAGTTTTTTCCAGGAGTGGGGTTTCTCCCAGTTCATTTTTTAAACCTGCTACCCGGCTGAATTCTTTATAAAGTTTCAGCTCCTCCTTCAGTATCTTTTTTTTGTTTAACAGAAAAATCCACTCAAAATAAGCGAGCTTCACATCTTTGGTGATTTGCTTCTTTGTAATATTTAATTCGGTCTTTTTGAGCTTATTTTCTTCTTTTATCTTTTTTCCACGGTAAATAGATTTTATTGGAGAGCCAATGCTTTGATTTATCTCAAAATACTGATCGATAAGAGATGAATTAATTTGTCCTTTCTGATAATTAATTTCTGTCGGTTTAAGATCCAGTATTTTTTGTTTTTCAGCTTTGGTCTGCTGAATACGGAGCATTGCATTCCGGACTTGATAATTCCTTTTTTTAGCAATTTCAATTGATTTCTCCAATGTCAGGGTTTTTACAGTGTCGGTTTTTGTTTCCTGTTGTTGTCCGAAAGACAGTGTTGGCACAATGAATAGTCCCATGACCAGAAGAGCCATTCCTGTATTGTTTGCTTTGACTTTAGGTTTCCATTTGCCTGAGTTAAAGACTTTATATAAAATTGGTAGCATAATCATAGTTAGCATCGTAGCCGTAATAATTCCTCCTATTACCACAGTTGCCAGTGGTCTTTGGACTTCTGCCCCGGCCGATGTAGAAATAGCCATGGGCAGAAAACCCAGAATATCGGTTGAGGCTGTCATGAGTACAGGGCGAAGGCGATTACAGGCTCCTTTTTCCACAATTTCATCTATTGTGTATTTGCCTTCTTCTTTTAATTGATTATAATATGAAATCAGTACAATTCCGTTAAGTACAGCAACACCAAAAAGAGCAATAAAACCAACACCAGCAGAAATACTAAACGGCATACCCCTGATCCACAGTGCTGCTATTCCTCCAACCGCAGATAAAGGAACAGCGCTGAAGATTAGTAGTGCATATTTAAAAGAATTAAAAGTGAAAAATAATAAAATAAGTATCAGCAGCAATGCGATAGGGACTGCATAGGAAAGCCTTTTTTTGGCAGCCTGCAGATTTTCAAAATCTCCAGTATACTCAATATAGTATCCGGGTTTAAGATCCAGTTTCCTGGTAAGTTTGGAATCGATTTCTTCAACCAGGCTTTGTATGTCTCTGTTCCTCACATTCACACCCACAGTAACTCTTCTTTTTGTATCATCTCTCGAAATTTGTATAGGACCTTCCTCATAATTTACTTCAGCTACTTCACTTACAGGGATTGTTCTGCCTGATGAGGTCCTTACATTTAATTTGTTCAGGTCTACAGTTCTTCTGTGGGCTGAATCCAGCCTTATTACAAGATCAAATTTTCGTTCTCCCTCAAAAATAACACCCGATTCAATCCCGGCAAAAGCCGATTGAATGGTTTGGTTTACCGAAGCAATATCAATTCCGTATTGGGCAAGCCTTTCTCTTTTATATTTTATTGAATATTGTGGCAATCCGGTTATTTTCTCAACCTGAATATCGGCTGCCCCTTTAATTCCTGAGACTATATCTGCAGCTAAATTTGCCTGTTTGTATAATTCATCAATATCTTCCCCAAAAATTTTGAGAGCAATGTCGGTTTTTGCACCGGTCATTAATTCATTAAACCGAAGTTGGATGGGCTGTGTAAAATCAAAAGAAGCCGCGGGGATTACACTTAATTTTTCTTTCATAAGATTGGACAGCTCTTCCCTGTCATCAGCGCTAACCCATTCATCTTTATCTTTCAGGATGATCATTATATCTGCATCTTCTATGGGCATTGGGTCTGTAGGAACTTCTGCCGTTCCGATTTTTGAGATTACCTTTTCGACCTCAGGAAAGTTGTTAAGAAGGATTTTCTCTGCGCGGGTTGTGTTTTTAATACTCTGATCTAAAGAGCTGCCTGCCGGGATAGTCATCTGCATTGCAAGATCCCCCTCCTCCAGGGTTGGAATAAACTCTCCTCCAAGTCTGTTGAATGACCAGATGCTTACTCCAAAAGCCACAATAGCAGCGATAATAATTAGTTTCTTGTTTTTAAGTGAAAAACGGAGTACCGGGTAGTAAGTCCATTTTAAGAATTTAATAAAGCGGTCGGATATATTTTTCTTTTTTTGTACTTTTTTCTTAAGGAATAGCGATGAGATCATCGGAACATAAGTCATTGAAAGCAGGAAAGCTCCGAGGATTGCAAAGCTGAAGGTTTGCGCCATGGGGCGGAACATCCGTCCTTCAACCCCGGTTAATGTAAGGATTGGAATGAAGACAATAAGGATAATGATGACTCCGAAAGCAGCTGATTTGTATATTGAAACAGTTGATTTTTTTACTACTTCATCCATTTTGCCCTGGCTAAGATGCTTGTCCCGGTAGTCTTTTTGAAGGTGATAAACAATACTTTCCACAATAATAACAGCTCCGTCGATGACAATTCCAAAGTCAATAGCGCCAAGCGACATAAGGTTTGCAGAGACACCAAATATCTGCATCATTACTATGGCAAATAAAAGTGAAAGCGGAATTACAGAGGCTACGATTATTCCCGATCGATAACTACCCAAAAGCAGGATCAGGATAAAAATAACAATCAGGCCTCCTTCAATCAGGTTAGTTTTTAAGGTTCCTGTTGTTTTTTTCACTAAAGCTGCCCTGTCAAGGTACGGTTCAATTTTAACACCTTCTGGCAGTCGTTCCTGAACTTCTTCAACTCTTTTTTTTACATTTTTTACCACTTCTGATGAATTCGCTCCTCTCAGCATCAGGGTGATGCCTCCTACAGCTTCTCCATTTCCGTTTTTCGTCATGGCTCCAAAACGGGGGGTTTTTCCGAATTTTACCTCAGCAACATGTTCAATTAGCACCGGGTTTCCATTCTTATGGGCAACCACAACATTTTGAATTTCATCAAGATTATTGAGTAGTCCTTCTGCCCGGATATAGTAAGCATTCGACCCCTTCATTATATAACCGCTGCCTGTATTCTCGTTGTTTTTCTGCAGGGCTTCTTTTACATCATTTATCGTGAGGTTCAGGTTTTTAAGGGCGTCAGGGTTTATGGAAATTTCATATTGCTTAATAAAACCTCCAAAACTGCTTATTTCAACTATTCCGGATATTCCTGCCAATTGCCTTTTTACAATCCAGTCGTGAATGGTGCGAAGTTTTGTGGGATTGTATTTATCTTGATATGCAGAATCTACTTCAAGTGTATATTGATAAACTTCACCCAGTCCGGTAGTAATTGGGAGCATTTCAGGTTTACCCAGCCCTTCGGGAATTTCTCCTGATGCCATTTGAATTTGCTCATTAATCCTTTGCCTGGCATTTAATATTGGAACTTGTTCTTTGAAAACGATTGTTATTACCGAAAGTCCATAACGGGAAATTGAACGAATCTCCTCTACATCTTTAATGTTTGCAAAGGAAGTTTCCAGCGGGAAGGTTATAAATTTCTCCACTTCCTGCGGGGAAAGAGAAGGAGAGCTGGTTACTACCTGAACCTGGTTGTTTGTTATGTCCGGAACTGCATCAACAGGAATGTTCTGGATAGAATAAATCCCAAAACCGATTAACACAAAAACAAGAAAACCAATAATGGCTTTGTTTTTTATAGAGAACTCAATTATTCTGTGAAACATGTTAACAAATCTTTAAAACCTATAACCAAATATAAGGAAATTAATAGATTAGTTACAGAATTTAAAGAAAATTGTTTACCGGGGCTTTTTCTGAAGCTTTCCTTTCGTGCTGTAATAAAATAGCACAAGACCCAGTATGACGAATGGAATACTTAGGTATTGTCCCATGTTTAATGGTAAATTTTCTTCGAAACCAACCTGGTTCTCTTTAATAAACTCTATAAAAAACCTGGCGGCAAATACTAATATTAAGAACAACGAAAACAGGAGACCTGGTTTGAAATTCCCTTTGTTTTTGAAGTAAATTCGATATAAAAGAAAGAATATAGCCAGGTAAGCCAGCGCTTCGTATATTTGAGTCGGATGTTTGGGAACTATTTCTCCCTGGTTTTTAAAGACAAAGCCCCATGGAAGATTTGTTTGTATCCCATATATTTCCGAATTCATCAGATTTCCCATACGGATAAAAAAACCAGCAAGTGCTACGACAATAACAATCCGGTCAAGGATCCAGATGTAAGGTTTATTCTCTTTTCTGACAAACAGATAAAGAACAACAAGGATTCCAATAGCAGCTCCATGACTGGCGAGACCGCCTTTCCATATCTTAAGGATTTCAATAGGATTGCTTAAGTAAAAATCAGGCTGATAAAAAAGGCAGTGTCCTAATCGTGCCCCAATAACAGTACCAATAATCATATAAATAGTAAGCCTGTCTAAAACTTCAACTGAAATTCCTTCGTTTTTAAATATTTTCTGAAAAATATAATAACCCAGCACAAAAGCCAGGGCAAAAAGAATTCCATAATAACGAATTGAAAAAGGGCCTATTTCAACTATTTCAGGATCAAGATTCCATATAATGGCTTGAAAAATCATATTATATTAGTTTTAATTGCAACAAATGTAGAAAAAAAATTGATTCGGTAATTACACATTTGATTATTGAATAAAAGAGAAAAAAATGAATTTATTCAACGAATCAGTTTATTTATTTTTAAAAACATTTAAGTTTGTAATGAATAAAAGTTTACTTATGGGCAGAAGAAAATTTGATATTGGTTTAATCCTGTTAATAGCATTCTTAACTATATTAACATTTCAACGATGTGCAAAGGTTGTTGCTCCTACCGGAGGAGCAAGAGATACGATTCCACCTGTTCCTCTTGAATCTGAACCTCCAAACTATTCCACTAATTTTGATTCAAAAGAAATTGAAATTGAGTTTAATGAATTTCTTCAGTTCGATAAAATGCAACAACAGTTTATTGCTTCTCCTCCTTTCGAAGAAGATCCGGAAATCAATTTAAAGGGCAAGGAAGTTGAAATTAAGCTTTGGGGAGCATTAGACGGGAATACTACTTACACACTCAATTTTGGAAATGCAATTCAGGATTTTACAGAAGGCAACCCTATAAAGAATTACAGGTATGTGTTTTCGACTGGTGATTTTATTGATTCTATGGCTATTGCCGGAGTGGTTAAAGAGGCTTTAACCCATAAACCTGTTGAAGATGCTTTGGTAATGTTGTATGATAATCTTTCGGATTCTATTCCATACAGGGAAATTCCAAATTACGTTTCAAGAACAGATGAAGAAGGCCAATTTTTAATAACAAATATCAGGAAGGATACTTTTAAACTTTTTGCAATCCAGGAAAAGAATAATAATTATTTGTATGATAGTTATTCAGAAAAGATTGCATTTACAGATACATTGATAACTTTTGAAGAAAAATTATTTGAGGAATACGATACTCTCTATGTTCAAAACGATTCAATACAGTTAAAGGATAGCATTATAGATACAGTTAAGTTCAGATCTTATTATGATTATCCTGTAAAACAATATGCATTGAGGTTGTTTGAGGAAGATAAAGGGGAACAGTACCTCAAATCTTCGAGCCGGCCTGAGGCTTTTAAAGTGGACATTTATTTTAACAGGCCGGTCAGAGATAGTTTAAAAGTGAACATTCCGGATAGTATTTCTCACGAAAACAAATGGTATTATAAAGAAATTAACAGCAGGCGTGACACATTTATCTACTGGCTGACAGACTCTTCTCTATACCTGAAGGAATATTTACCTCTGCATGTAACTTATAAAAAGAAAGACTCGCTTAACAGAGATATTTGGGTAACCGATAGTCTTGAATTAAGGTATGTAAGTCAGGACGAAAAATGGATGCCAGATTCTATTTCATTATCACCTAATATTAAAAACAATACAACAATCGATCTAAACCAACGGATTAAGTTGTATTCTAAAATTCCTGTTTTAGACTATAATTCAGGAGGATTTAAGTTATCAGAGCAGGTAGATTCAGTTTACAAAAAAGTGTCCTTTACGGATCATTTAGATTCATCATCTTTCCATAATATTTTTATAAAGAAGAAATGGAAGTCAAAAAAGAAATACCAGTTAATAATTGAACCAGAAACAGTTAATTATCTTTACAATATGTATCAGAAAGGTCTTGATACAATCCAATTTACAACGCGCAAAATCCAGGAATATGGTGATATGATTCTTAATATAACGAATATAGATACTACTTGTTTGGTACATTTACTACATAAGAAGGAGAATAAAATTATAAGAAGTGCTATCTGTACGGGAGAAGATAAGGCTGTTAAATTTGATTACTTAAATCCCGGGGAGTATCGAATACGCTTGATTATAGATGCCAATGAAAATGGTAAGTGGGATACAGGAGACTATTTAAAAAATAAACAGCCTGAAAGGGTTATTTATTTTGATGAAAAGATTGAGATTCGTGCCAATTGGGACCATGAATTTCAATGGAACTTAAATATGTCGAACAAAAAAAATAAACCATAATTATGTCAGTATTACTAGAATTTTCTATGTTTCCTACAGATAAAGGCGAAAGTGTCAGCGATCAGGTCAGTAAAGTGATTCGTTTGATAAAAGAAAGCGGGGTTTCTTATAAATTAACTTCCATGGGGACTGTTATCGAGACAGAAACCATGGAGGAAGCTCTTGATATTATAAAAAAATCACATGAAATCCTCTCAGCTACTTCAAATAGAATCTATTCGAATTTTAAAATTGACTACAGAAGGAATACTTCAAACAGGCTGTCAGGTAAAATAGAATCTATTGAAAGAAAAATTGGTGATGTAAATCAGTGATTATTTATATTCTTTTTAAATAGGGAGTATGCAATCTTGCACATGTCCATTCTGTATTTATTGTGATGTTTAATTAATAATTTTTTTTTTAACGTTTTATTAATTTTATTATCTTGCATATCCTTTTTAACAAAAAACTGATAAAATGAAACACCTTTACACCCTATTGTTTATTACGATTTTGACAAGCTTTCAATTTGTTTGCGCACAAAATGAAGGCGAGATTGTTGATCTGAATTCAGCTGAAGATTCTAAATTGGAGATTTCCCAGAACAGGGAAACAGGATTTAATTTAGAGACTGCAGTTGATAAGATTTCTTTAACACAAAAAGAAACCGAGTTAGGTTCTTTTTATAAGTTATCTTCTAACCTATTAATGAAAACTTTTAAAAATGGTTATCCCGATTTACCCGTTATTAGCAGGTTGATTGAGGTGCCTTTTGGAGCAAAAGTTAAAATTAATATTGTTGATTACGATGAAGAGGTTATTAAATTAAGTGATCTGGGGATAAATTCAAAAATATACCCGGCTCAACCCTCAAAGAGTAAGTGCGAGGATTGTGATGATGATGAAACCTTTTACTTCAAAGAAGAGGTTTATAAACTTGATGAATTTCTTAATAAGGAAATCATTAATTTTGAGGATAAAGGAATTTTGAGGTACAAAAGACTGGGAAGGATTGAAATTGCACCTATTCAGTACAACCCCTCACAAAATGTTCTTAAAGTAATTAACAACATTAAACTTGAAGTTAAGTTTGTTGGTGCCGATATGGCTAAGACCAGGGAAATGAGAGAAAAGTATGCGAATCATTTCTTTGGAGATTTAAGTGGGAATATTATCAATTACAAACCACTCGAATCAAAAGAGTTAATAGATCAGAATCCTGTTACCTATGTAATTGTATCTGACAGAATGTTCGAGAGTCAATTACAGCCTTTTATCGAATGGAAAGAGAAGAAAGGTTTTAATGTGATTACTGCTTATACTGATAATATTGGTAGTACTACAACAGAAATTAAAACATATCTTGAAGATTTATATAACAATCCCAATCCCACCGCACCAAGTTTTGTTTTGTTTGTGGGAGATGTAGGAGAAATTCCAGCATGGGACGGAGATGCAGGTTCTCATGTGACAGACCTGGAATATTGTGAATATACCGGAGATAATTTACCTGAAGTATATTATGGCCGTTTTTCAGCTCAGAACACAACTCAACTGCAACCGCAGATTGATAAAACCCTGGAGTATGAAAAGTATGAAATGGCCGATCCCAGCTATTTGTCAGAAGCTTTATTAGTTGCAGGGGATGATGAAAGCTGGGAAGACGTGCATGGCAATGGAGCCATGTGGTATGCTGACAATTACTATTTTAATAGTGATAATGATATGAATTCCCATTTGTTTCTTCAGGATCCACCCAATGGCAATGCTGCAGTGCATGATTCCATTATAGCAAATGTTAATTCAGGGATTAGTTATGCAAACTATACAGCACATTGTAGTTCATCTGGCTGGGGCACGCCCTCTTTTACGACTTCTGATGTGGCAAATTTAACAAATGAAGGAAAATACGGACTGTGGGTAGGAAATTGTTGCCTTTCAGTTAAATTTGATAATGATGAATGTTTTGGTGAAGCTGCCCTCAGGGCAGAAAATAGTGGCGCCATTGGAGATATAGGTGGTTCGAACTCCACATACTGGGATGAAGATTATTGGTGGGGTGTAGGATATATTGATAATCCTGTCGAAGAACCTGCTTATGAAGAATCCGGACTGGGAGTTTATGATGGAATGTTCCATACCAAAACCAATGAAGTAGACGATCCTTCTACATGGTATGTTACACAGGGGCAGGCAGTAGTTTGCGGGAACCTGGCAGTTGAAGCTTCTACATCCACCAGAAAAGAATATTACTGGGAAATATATCATTTAATGGGAGATCCGTCTTTAACTCCTTATTTGGGTGTCCCTGAAGCAATGACTGTTTCTGCTACTCCTTCTACCTTAATGATTGGAATGGATTCATTAACAGTAAATACAGAAGCTTATGCTTATGTAGCGCTGTCATTTAATGGAGAATTGCTGGACGCTAAAGTGGCTGATGCAACAGGTCAGGCTGCATTATCATTTGAGTCTCTTGCAAATGTGGGAGAAGCTGATTTAGTGGTAACAGCACAAAACAGACAACCGTATATCGGAACAATTACTGTTTCACCATCTGATCAGCCATACGTAGTCCTCGACAGCACCTCTATAGACGATGCTGCCGGCAA
>CAYWSJ010000005.1:0-57127 GCA_964461045.1 uncultured Bacteroidales bacterium
ACGATGAAAACAAACAGGAGCGCCCACCAAAGGGTTTCTGTCAGGTTTCCAATTGATTGTACAATTAATTCATCGGTATTCATAATTTCGAATACCTTCATATCTTCCGGAAGCTCTGTTTTGATCTCCTCGATTTTGTTCCTCACTGAAGAAGTAACTTTAAGTGTGTTGACACCCGACTGTTTTTGAACCATCAGGGCAACTCCTCGTCCGTACTTGTTTCTTGCAAATTCATCTTTGTCTTTATAATCGTCAACGACAGTAGCTACATCGCTTAATCTAATAATATTTCCATTAAAATTAATCAGAGCAAGATTTCGTATATCATCCGTATTTTTGAATTTTGCAGGAATTTTTACAGAAAAATCATTGGGCCCTACTTTAATATTCCCCCCTGGAATACTGATGTTTTCTGCTTTAAGAATACTTGCTAATTCTTCAATAGCCAGGTTATAAGCATTTAATTTTTGAGGGTCCACTTGTATTTTTATTTCCCTTTCCGGTTGTCCTACGTATATTATTGAACCCACTCCTTCCACTTTTTTAACAGGATTGGCTATTTCATCGTTGATGATATCATTAATCCCTTCATAATTCTCTTCGGCTGTTATTCCATAAACCAGTACCGGGAATAGCGATGAATTTACTTTATAAATGATTGGTGAATTTGCGTCATCCGGTAAATCCCTCTTTTGTAGTTCAATCAGATCCCTGGCATTGTTTGAGGCCTCAGAAATATCAGCGCCCCAGCTAAATTGTAATGCAATAAAGGATACGTTTTCTTTTGAGGTTGAAGTAATTTCTTTAAGATTTTCCGTTCCAGCCAACACCTCTTCCAATGGTTTGGTTACCTGCTCTTCAACTTCTTCTGCAGAAGCGCCGGGGTAAACCGTCATAACAGTCAGGGTTGGAAGTTCCATCTCGGGCATGATATCCAGTGGGAGTCTATATAATGAGACCAGGCCAAACAAGAGGATTGCAAGGAAAGCCATTGTTGTGGCTATAGGTCTGTTAACTGCTAGTTTTGGTAATCTCATAAACTATAAATTTATTTAATGGTTATTTTATCGCCGTCGTTGAGTTTATTTTTTCCGTGAACAACAACCTTAACATTGCTTTGAATTCCTTTTACAGCTGTTTTATCTCCTTTGCTATAAAGCTTATTGATAGGTTTTTTAGATACTTTTCCGTTTTCAACCACAAAAACATAATGATTTCCTGTTCCTGGTTGCCTGTAGATAGAATTCAGAGGAACGAAAACATCTGTTTTTTCCGGCATTTTAATAAATGTCTTTGCATACATTCCCGGCTTAAATTTTCTTTCTTTATTGTTTATCATTATTTCAACTTCTCCTGTTCTGGTGGCAGTCGAAAGGATAGGTTTTATTTTACTTACCTTTCCATTGACAGGTTGCTCCGGGTAGGCATCAAAAACAACTTTTACTTCCCTGCCTTTTTTTACAAGTGGTATATCCTTTTCATTTACTTTTATTTTTATTTTTATTTTGCCGAGCTTCATAAGTTTTACAATGCCTGATGTATGTGAAAATCCTGGCTTCAGGCTTGGAGAGAACATAAAATTTTCTCCTTCTTCAACAAGATAATCAACAATTGTACCTGAGAAAGGTGCCCTGATTTCACAGTTTTTCTTCATCATACGGGCTTTTGCCTTTGCTGCCTCATACTTTGCTTTCACATGATCAAATTTTTGTTGGCTCACACTTCCTTTTTCTCTCAGTCTTTTCAGTCTTTCATAATCCTTTTTTAGTGTACTTTTTTCAGCAAGGGCCTGTGCATAGAGTTCAGCAGATAATTCCACGATTAACTGATCTTTTTTTACAAAATCACCTTCCTGAAAATGAATTTCTTCTACTCTCCCGGGCAGTGTGGTTCCCAGGTTGGCCTCTTTAAATGGCATGGCAGTACCGCTGTAAACTAGCTCAGGATTGTATGTTTTGCTTACTGCTCTTGCAGTTGTAACTGCTATTTTCTTTTCTTCCTTTTTCTTTTCTTCAGTCTTTTGCTGGTTATTGCATCCCGCAATTACCAAAGCTACTGTGAGGGGAATAATTAGTTTTTTCATATTTAATTATTTTCATTGTTTACCATTGAATCAATTCGGCCCGATGCTTTCATTAGTTTTGTTTCATTCAGTTTAAATTCAGTTTTAGCTTCAATATAATTGGTGTATGCTTCCTGCCAGCTGCTTTGTGCTTCCAGAACATCCGCTATTTTACCAATTCCTTCTTTATAATTGTCCTTGGTCATTTCCAGATTTTCTTCAGCCTGTGCAAGAGAAGTCTCTGTCATTTCTATTTTTTTTATTGCTTCATTATATTTGAATATGGCTTTTTTTACTTCAAGAGAGACCAGTTCTTTTGTTTCCTCAAGCTTTTCCTGTGCAGCTTTTCGATAATGTTTTGCTGCATTTAAGGTATGTTTCTTATCACCAAAGTGGAAAATGGGAATGTTAACCATCACGCCTACTGTCCAGTCAGCCCCGAATTCCTCTTCAAAGCCATTGTAAGGATTTGGATTTGTAAAATTGTAACTTGCTTTTACTCCAATATTCGGAAGATATCTCGACAGCATAAGTTTTTCTCCGGTTTTTGCTACTTTAACGCCTTTGTTTAGTGCATTTAGTTCTGGTCTTTGCTCCATGGCTGTGCTTAGGTATTTGTCAGGGTTGTTGAGTTGATAAATATTTCCTAATGAATCCGCCAGCCGGAAGGTAGTATCCAGAGGAAAGCCAACTGTCTGATTAAGAGCCATTCTGGATAGTTTTAATCCGTTTTTGGCTTTTAAGAGTTTTAGTTCGATATTGTTCTTCTTTACTTTTACTTTCATTACATCATTGCTGGTGATAATACCTTCCTTTTGAAGGTTTTTCAGATCAACTAATAAAGTATCGACACGTTTAAGGTAATCTTTTACCATTTTTACTTTTTCTTTGAGAGAAATGACTTTCCAGTATTTTTCATCTGTTTCCAGAATAACCTCAGATTCACTTACATTCTTTTTTGCTTCCATCATTTGCTCTCCATATTTGGCCATCTTATAAGTGTTTCTTATTTTTCCTCCCATATAAATAGGTTGGGTAAAGCCAACACTCCCGAAAAATACATTTTTTATATCCAGGGTTGCCTGATCCTTTGGAAGATATGCATAATTTTCAAAAAGAGGTTCACCTGTTTGTGGGTCTTCTACCGGGATGGGTATTCCGTTAAAATCTTTTGTGACAAATGTTTCTTCGACAAGCCCGGGGTTTGTGGAAGGATCCAGAATCTCAAAACCATTTTGATAGACCTCACTAGGTACTACCGGTAAAAAAATGTCTTCACTCAGCATTTGTATTTTTTTATTCATCCGCATATATCCGCCATTGAAACTAAAATTAGGATAAAACTGGGTTTTTGTTGATTTTTTAATTGCTTCAACAGCGTATTGATTTTCCTGGGCAATTTTGATTTTTTTGTTATGCTTAAGAGCAAGTTTCCTGCATTCTTCCAGCGTCATCTTTTTTTGACCTGTACTTAGAATCGTTATAAGCATTAACAAAAAAGTGAATGTGGTCTTCTTTTTCATTCTTATCTCTTTTTTTATTTTCAAAAATTATTGGTTGACTATTCCATAAAATAAGATGTCCAACAGTCCATCAACTCTGCTTTTCAGATGCTCCATCGGATAGTCATTTTTTATAAATAACGGGACTTCCAGTCCTTTCATAGCTGTAACAATTGCCATGGCTGTTAGCTCTCTTTCCTTTAAAGAAAATACTTTCTTTTCCTCTCCTTCTTTAAGGATATTTTCAATTGTCTGGTGTTCTTCTTTATCATATTCTTCTCTGATTTCTTCTACAAATGACAAATTTTTTAAATAGTCATTTCTAAGTGCTTCATTAAAATTCACGAAATTCTTCATAAATCTCATTCGCAGGAGAACATAATTTCTGAGTTTTTCTTTCGGATGCATTTCTGCATTAATAACCTTAGTTTCAATTTCTTTTTTTAAATCTTCAGCCTCTTTGTCAATTACAGCCTTAAAAATTTCTTCTTTACTTTTGAAATAATAATAGATTGAGCTTTTCCCTTTTCCCAGCGCCTGGGCAATGTCATCAACAGTAGTTTTTTTAAAACCGAACTTGCTGAAAATTCTGGTGGCAATGTTTATGATCTTATCTTTTATAGAATTTTTTTTAGCACTCATAAATTGAAAATTTGACTTTTGAACTCGAATGTTCAAAAATACAAAAATAATTATTGCAAATCAAATTATTCGACTATTTTTTTCTAAAAGTCAAAAAATGTTCAATTAAGCTTAATGTTATCTTTTTTATTCTTAACGGTTTATAAAAGATAAGGATTAATAAAGAAAAATATTAGATATGGAAATAATTGAGATTTTTAATCTAATGATAACAGCTCTTAACCGTATGCAAATAACCGTTAATCAAATAGCTTTAACTATCCGGGGGCTGGTTTATCCTTTCTAAATTACAGTAACTAAGTTTATACTATCTTATAAAAAAAATGTTTCATATTTATTAAGAATTTTTATTATTACTATATTTGAAAGCTAATAAAAGAGCTACAATAATTAAGACTTAGGCTTTTAAATTACTCATGGTACTTGAATAAAATGAAGTTCAAACTTTTGATAGAGTTTGAATAAGCTTTTAATAATACATTATAAGAAAATAAGTTAGAGAATAATTATCGCTACATGTATTAAGAACTGTAATTCAATTAAATAAGTGTTTGCAATGAAAAAATTACTCGTATTTTTCTTCGTCCTTTATGCTTTTTATGTGAATGGTCAGGAAGGGACCAAGCAATTAATGCCCAATTCATCGGATCGATTATGGTTAGAGATAAATTGCTCCGGGAAAGAATTTGCTACATATGGCGCCCCGGATAAAAGCAGGTTGTATGTCTATCTGAACGCAGGGGAGACTATGTACTTTGGTATGAAAATAGCAGATTACAGTTGGTGGGATATAGAGAACTATAATACAGCTTACTTTAGGGTACGTAATGAATCTGGTTCAGTAGTATATTCAGAAACTGAAATTCCTGGTTCCGGGGAAACCGGTTATGTTTCTACTTATGACCAGGCTGTTACAGGACCCAACGGAGCAATAATTAACAATACAACAATTACAGGAGGATACACCCCTCTTTCATTTACAGCTCCTACATCAGGGAATTATTATTTTGAATTTATCTCCAGAGATTATTATGGTAACAGGGATGATAATGACCGTTTTGCCTTTGAATTTTTTGATGCTACAGTTACAAGAAATGATACAGTAATAACCAATCCGGGTGAGCCCAATAAATCTGCAGGAAGACTTTGGTCTAAAGGCTGGGCGCTGACAAACACCAGTTTTGTTGATTACCCGGCCAAAGTGTATTTTTATGTTTTTACTTCTGATGAATTTGTCAATAAAATACAATATCAAATGAAGCCATATTCTTTTGATTTTGTCTCGAATTCATTTGGTGTGGATAATTCTTCTTCTCTTAATGTTATTGAAAAAGCTCAGAGTCAGGATGGGAATCAAACAGGTTCTTCGGATATTTCTGAATACAGAATATTTTTGAATGACCCGGA
This sequence comes from uncultured Bacteroidales bacterium, assembly GCA_964461045.1. Classification (GTDB taxonomy): domain Bacteria; phylum Bacteroidota; class Bacteroidia; order Bacteroidales; family UBA12077; genus JAGXLC01. The sequence goes on from CAYWSJ010000005.1 coordinate 5,614, forward strand.
TCGTGGTGTTTGGAAAACAACAGCACTCCCACCTCCAGAAGTAAAAGTCTGGTATGAAGATCAGTTAATTTATGATTACGATTATATGAGGGAACCTCAAATGTTAGAAATTGAGCTCGATACACTTCCCCTGGAAAAGAATATGCCTTCTTGTTCTTATTCAAGTGTAACCATATTTACGATCGAAACAAATGTAGCTGGTTTTACAACAATTTTACTGGATATTGATGGGAATGGATATTCCACAGCAGGGAATGACAGGGTTTTACATCAGGAATTGAAAAAAGGAAGGAATTATATTTTATGGAATTTCAGGAATGATAACGGAGATGTTGTATCTAACGGACCTGTATCTGCAACAGCTACTTTTTACGGGAGAGGTGCAACCAATTTCCCTTTGTATGATGTGGAAACACTAAGTGGAGTGTCCACAAAGACTAAACGGCCTTTTAATAAATTATGTCCTACTTTATACTGGGATGACAGTCAGATTTCTGATTGGGGAGATGATGCAGGAACTGGCTCTATGGACGAAACTGAACAGAGACAGTTGACTTATGGCTCTACCGAAGTGCCGAGAGTATGGGCTTTTAACGATGATAAAGAATGGAGTGAACACAATGGGAATATGAATACAATGAACGCCTGGTATAATGCAATTGATCTTGGAAGACCTCATATTGATTATAATATTATCACAAGTGATACTCTGTGTGTCAATGGAAGTCGTCCTATGATAGCAGATGTTCATGTAGATACGACTAAAAATGATCCCATTGTTTTTTTTGCATCTGATTTTACCAGCAAATTTTCGGATCCTTTTGATAATCCCTTAACAAGTATTCAAGTATTATCTTTACCAGATCATGGTACTCTTGAGCTAAACAGCAGCCCAGTAAATATTGGAGATAATGTTGATGTAAGCCAGATTTCAAACCTTACATTTACCCCTGAAACTGACTGGACAGGAGAAACTACCTTCTTGTGGAATGGTACCAATGGGACTTATAGTGCCGAAGAGAGTGATACTGTACATTTGTTTATTAATACACCTCCTGATATTTCACACATAGGAGATACCTCAATTTGTACGGATAACGATCTACAGATACAATTTACAGTAGATGATGCAGATGATATTCATGATCCCGAAGATATTGATGTTATTGCTTATTCTAATAACCTGAATGTTGTACCAAATTCGGGTATTGAAGTAACAGGAACAGGAGCTACAAGAACCTTAACGGTACAGCCATTTGGAATTAAATCGGGGTATACAATAATATATTTGCAAGCATACGACGGAGTTACATCAATAATTGAACAGTTTGCTATTAAGATGTCTCCATCCCTTGAGTTTATTGGCGATACAACTGTATGTGCAGGCTCAGAGTTAGAATTAACAGCAGTGGAAATTGGAGCCGATTCATACATCTGGGAACGTAACGGAACAGTACTGGGCACAGAAAGAACTTATACCGATCCTGCTCTTTATGCACATGAAACAGGTACCTACACTTTAACTATTGTAAAAGGAGAATGTACTTCCTCCAGGGATTTTACTGTTTCTATTTCTCCTATTGTTACTTTTACAGGAGATACTGACCTGTGTGTAGGAGAGAATCTTTCATTAAGTGCTGATGAAACAACAGCGGATGAATATCGCTGGGAAAGAGGAGGCTATGAGGTGGGAACATCCAAGGTGCTAAACATTAACGATTTAGAACTTAGTGATGCAGGGAATGACTATACTTTATATGTAAGAAAAGAAGGCTGTGAGAATACTTCTGATCCTTTTACTATTTCTGTAATTGAAAATACTGATACCACCTTAACGGTTACTGGCTGTACAGTGAATCTGGGAGAAGATGGAACTGTTACTATTGGGAATTCTGATAATGGAATTGTCTACAACGCTTATATTGCAAGTAACCTCGTAGCTACGGGTGTTGGAACAGGATCTGATCTTACTATAACAATTCCAGCTGCTGACTTGAATATTGGTGATAACATTGTGACAATTACTGCGGATAACGGCAATTGTATAGTAGATATGGTGGAAGAAGCCAATGTACATGTGAATGTTGTACCTCTTGCAGAAGATGACATGGCTACGACTGATGAAGATACTGAAGTGACCGTAGATGTACTGGATAATGACAGTGGCCTGGATGACGGTGGACTTAATATTACCGTAGAAACCCCACCTCAGAATGGAAGCGTTACTAGTATTGGTTACAGTACTATTACTTATCAACCTGATCAGGACTTTTTTGGAAACGACAGCTTGGTTTACCAGGTTTGTGATGCCGATGGAGATTGTGATCAGGCAAAAGTTTACTTTACAGTTAATCCGGTTGATGATAATCCTGTAGCAAACGATGATTCTGAAACCACCAATGAAGATACCCCGGTTACTTTAAATATACTGGATAATGATACAGGTTTGGATGATGGTCTCACTGTAACAATTAATACAGATGTATCTGACGGAAATACAGCGGTGAACCCCGATAATACTGTTACTTATACACCGAATACTGATTTTAACGGCACGGATAGTTTTACATACACAGTTGAAGATGAAGATGGAGATTCTGATAATGCAACAGCAGAGATTTCTGTTATTCCTGTAGATGATAGCCCTGTGGCAAATGACGATACGGATTTTACAAATGAAGACACTGATGTTACAACGCATGTGCTTGATAATGACTCAGGTCTGGGAGACGGTGGCCTTAATGTAACAATAGTGAATGATGCCAGCAATGGGACAACAGTTGTTAATGGTGACAATTCAATAACTTATAGTCCTTCTCCTGATTATAACGGTCCTGAAAGCATAACCTACCAGGTATGTGATGTGGATGGTGATTGCGATAATGCAACCCTGGATATAACCGTAAATCCTGTCGACGATGTGCCGAATGCGATTGATGACAATGCAACAACAAATGAAGATACAGATGTTACAGTTGATGTAATAAGCAATGATGAGAACCTGGGAGACGGAGGACTAAGCGTTGCAATTAACAATAATCCTTCAAATGGAATTGTCGTTGTAAACGCTGATAACACAATAACATATACTCCGAATGCTGATTTTAACGGTTCTGATAGTTTTGAATATCAGTTATGTGATGCAGACAGTGATTGTGATATCGCAACTGTGACAGTTAATGTCAGTCCGACTGATGATATCCCCGTAGCCAACGATGATGCAGCTTCTACAAACGAAGATGAAAGTGTTGATGTGGATGTATTAAGTAATGATGAAGGATTGGGTGATGGAGGACTTACCTTGTCTGTTACAACAGCTGCAAATCATGGTACTGCTGTAGTAAATGGAAGTACAATAACCTATACGCCTGATCCTGATTTTTCGGGTTCAGATGAGTTCACTTACCAGGTTTGTGATGGTGATCCAACTCCTGATTGTGATAATGCAACCGTATCAATAAGTGTGAGTTCCGTAGATGATACTCCTGATGCAGTTAATGATTCAGAATCAACTGATGAAGATACAGAAGTAACATTTAATGTGCTGAGTAATGATAACGGATTAGGCGATGGTGGTTTAACTGTTACAATAGAAAGCAATGCCAGCCATGGAACTGCATCTGTGAATGGAGATAACACAATTACCTATACTCCTGATGCTAATTATTTTGGTTCTGATAGTTTTGACTACCAGGTATGTGACGGAGATAATGATTGTAGTATTGCTACGGTTGACATGACAGTTAACCCGGTGGATGACATACCTGTTGCTTCTGATGATGCCGAGTCTACCAACCAGGATACTGAGGTTACATTTAGTGTATTGAACAATGATTCAGGCCTGGGAGACGGGGATCTCTCTGTTACAGTAACTGATGCCCCAGACCATGGCACTGCAGTGGTAAACGGAGATAATACAATTACTTATACTCCTGATCCAGGTTATGCTGGTTCGGATGAATTTATTTACGAGGTTTGTGATGGTGATGCAACACCGGATTGCGACAATGCTGTTGTTACCATGACAATCGATGATACCGATGATTTCCCTGTGGCAAATGATGATACTCAAACCACAGATGAGGATAATAGTGTGAATGTGGATGTTCTGGATAATGATACTGGTCTTGAAGATGGCGGACTGAGCGTTGCAGTTACTGCGAATCCTTCAAATGGAACTGCTACAGTCAATCCTGACAATACAATAACTTATACCCCGGATGAAAATTATAATGGCCCGGACAACTTTGACTATGAAGTATGCGATGCCGATGGCGATTGTGATAATGCCAATGTTGATATTACAGTTGCTTCTGTTGATGATATTCCAGTTGCCAATGCAGATGGAACGTCTACTGATGAAGATACTGATGTTACAATTGATGTTTTGGCTAATGATGCCGGTTTAGGGGATGGTGTAAACACTGTTAACATAGTTACAAATCCTGTAAACGGAACAGCTAATGTGAATGCAGGCAGTAATACAATCACTTATAGCCCGAATACCGATTTTTATGGTTCAGACAGTCTGGAATATGAAATTTGTGATACTGATGGAGATTGTGATACTGCAACGGTAACCATAAGTGTGAATTCAGTAAATGATATTCCTGTGGCAAATGATGATAATGCTTCAACAGCTGAAGATACGGATGTTACAGTCAATGTCTTATCAAACGATAATGGTTTAGGAGACGGAGGGTTAAGTGTAAATATCACTGCACAACCAACCCATGGAACAGTTTCTGTAAATGGTGATAATACAATTACTTATACACCTGAAACAGATTATAACGGTTCGGATAGTTTTACCTACCAGGTTTGCGATGTGAATGATGATTGTGATGAGGCGGTTGTAGATATTTCCATTAGTGCCGAAAATGATGAACCTGATGCTATTTCTGACTCTGAATCTACTAATGAAGATACCGATGTAACCATTTCTGTTCTTGATAATGATACAGGACTCGGCGATGGTGGAATCGACGTAACAATCAATACAGACCCTGCCAACGGGAGCGTTGTAGCAAATGCAGACAATACAATAACTTACACCCCGGCAACTGATTATAATGGTTCTGATAGTTTTACCTATGAAGTCTCTGATGTTGATGGAGACAGTGATATCGGAACTGTGAATATAACAGTGAATGCTGTAGACGATAACCCTGTAGCCAATGATGATTCTGAATCTGTGGATGAAGATTCCAATGTAACAATTTCTGTACTCGACAATGATACAGGTCTGGGCGATGGCGGATTAACATTGGCCATTAATACCGATCCGGCCAATGGAACAGTTTCAGTGGATGGTGGTAACAATACAATTACGTATACACCTGATACAGACTACAATGGCCCTGACAGCTTCGTTTACCAGGTTTGTGATGCCGATGGCGATTGCGACAATGCAACGGTTGATATTACAGTGAATGCTGTAGATGATGAACCTGTAGCAAATCCCGATAGTGAAACAACCAGTGAAGATACGCCAGCTACAGTGAATGTGGTTGACAATGATACAGGATTGGGTGATGGGGGAATAATTGTTACCATTTCTTCACAGGCCAGTCATGGTACAGTAAGCATGAATCCGGATAATACGATAAACTATGTTCCGGATCCTGATTATGAAGGGTCAGATGCCTTTACTTACCAGATTTGCGATACAGACGGAGATTGTGATATTGGAAATGTGAATATTACGATCACTTCTGTAAATGATGTACCTGTAGCTGTCAACGATACCTTAGCAACAAACGAAGATGTGGAGTTAACATCAAATATCCTCGATAATGATACAGGATTGGGTGATGGGGGATTAATAATTGCTATTACTTCTGATCCTGTTCATGCAAATGTGGTTGAGAATGGAGACAGCACTATTACTTACATTCCTGACCAGAATTTTTATGGAGAAGATAGCCTTGAATACCAGGTATGTGATGAAAATGGTTCTGGTGAATGCGATAATGCAAAAGTATATTTTATGGTTAACCCGGTTGATGATGGTGATCCTATTGCAAGAGATGATGAACGCGGAACCGAAAGGGATGTGGCTGTAGAAATTGATGTGCTTTTCAACGATTCCGGAATGGAAGACGGTGGATTATATTTGAGAATTGATAATGTAAATGAACCGGCAAATGGAAATGCTACAGTGAATGACAGTACCATTACCTATTCTCCGGATCCAGGTTACCTGGGCACAGATAGCTTTGTTTACGAGTTATATGATTATGATAATGATGTAGATAATGCATGGGTAACTGTACACGTGAAAGAAAATAATGAAATTCCGGTGGCAAACGATGATAATGTTTCCACTCATAAAAATACGCAACTTTTTATTGATGTACTAAGCAATGATACCCACCTGGGAGATGGGGGAATAGAAGTTGTGGAATGGATTTCACCTGTCCATGGATCTATTGAAACTATTGATTCGAATTATGTAAAATATCTGCCGGACCGCGATTATGTTGGTGAAGATCATTTTACTTATAAAGTTAATGATGCAGAAGGGGATTATGATACAGCTTCTGTTTATATCACCATTACAGATGATAACAATATTTTACCTGTTGCAAATGATGATTTAATATCTACTGATGAAGATACAGAGGTTACGTATAATGTGCTTAGTAATGATAATAATCTGGACGATGGAATTTATACTTTAACTGTTACTGGAGATCCGGTAAATGGGTCAGTAACCGATGTTGAAACCAGTGGCAATATTTCTTATCTCCCTGATTTTGATTTTTATGGTCAGGACAGCCTTGTTTATGAAGTTTGCGATTTAAACAATGACTGCGATCAGGCAACAGCAGTTATAGAAGTAAATCCGGTAGATGATTATCAGCCTGTAGCAAATGATGACTCCAGTGGTACAAGTCAGAATACATCTGTTAATGTAAATGTGCTTATGAACGATACCGGACTGGACGACGGAAATATTGTAATTACAGAACATTTAGCTCCGGGAAATGGCACAATTACAGGTATTGGAGATGAAACCGTAACATACACACCAGATAACGGGTATTTAGGTTACGATAATTTTAAATACATGATTACTGATGAAGATGGTGATTTTGATACTGCAAATGTAAAAATCCATGTAAGAGAAAATAACCTGGTCCCCGTGGCTGATAAAGATACTGCTTCTACCGACAAATATACTCCTGTGAGTATTGATGTGATGGCAAATGATGTGCCCGGAGACGGAGACATGAAAGTAACGGAATTTATTGAACCAAAACATGGAACAATCACGAATATTGATCCTTCAACCAATATCGTTACCTACAAACCGGATAGCAGCTTTACTATAGGGATTGATACTTTTACTTATAAGCTTGACGATATTGATGGTGACTGGGATACAGCAATGGTGGTTATTGCTGTATATGACAGCATCAATTCTGTTCCTGTGGCAAATGATGATTTTGAATATCTGGATGAAGATCGTCCGAAGACCTTTAATGTACTTAAAAATGATGTGGGTCTTGAGGATGGAGGTATTGTTCTCTCTGTAAAAACCAGTCCGCTTAACGGCGTGGTTCAGAACTTGGGAGACAGTACCATTACTTATCTGCCTAATACGGATTATTACGGGCAGGATAGTCTTGTTTACAGAGTAAGAGATAAAAATGGAGATACAGATACTGCTAATGTCTACCTGGATATTATTCCTATTGATGATCATTTCCCAAATGCAAGAGATGATTCCTCCGGTACAAGCAAGAATACTCCTGTTACTGTGAATGTGCTGATGAATGACGATGGACTGGAGGATGGAATTACACTAACCAAATTATCTGACCCCGAACACGGGACCATTATAGTGAATGATAGTACCATTGAATATACTCCTGATACAGATTATCTGGGACGTGATGAATTTGAATACCAGATTTGCGACATTGATGACCAGTGTGATAGAGCTACTGTAGTTATTGAAGTGAGAAAAGATAACATAATTCCGGTAGCGGTTGCAGATCAGGCATATACATTAATGAATCAGGAAGTGGATATACATGTATTGCATAACGATTCATTATTACAGGATGGAGTAGGAAAGGTTACTATATTTGAAACAGCTTCACACGGAACAGCTTTTGTGAATATTGATAATACAGTAACTTATACTCCTGATAGTTCTTTTACCGGAAATGATGAATTTATTTACAAAATTGACGATGTGGACGGTGACTGGGATACAGCGTTTGTTTCAGTGACAGTTGATTCTGTTCCGAACTATATTCCTGTTGCAAATGATGATTCAAGAGGAACTGTCCAGAATGAATCTGTTGAGGTCGACGTGCTGATTAATGATACAGGCCTGGAAGACGGAGGCATCAGTCTTGAATTGATAGAGTCTCCGGAGAATGGAATTGCTGCTATAAACAGCCAGGTGAATACATTCTCTTATCAGCCGGATTACAATTACCTGGGAATGGATACATTTCAGTATGCAGTCTTCGATAAAGACAATGATTCAGATACTGCAACTGTATCAATAAATGTAAAAGAAAACAATCTTGTTCCTGTAGCAGTTGATGATACGGCTTCAACTATAATGAATCATCCGGTGACCATTCATGTACTGAACAACGACAGTCTCCTGCAGGATGGTATTGGCGGTGTAACTATTCATTCTGAGGCTGAACATGGCGAAATTTATGTCGACCAGTATAATTCAATCGTATATACACCTTATAAATGGTATACAGGACAAGATGAATTTGAATACCTGGTTGAAGATGCAGATGGTGACTATGATATTGCAACAGTATCAGTAACTATTGAAGAGATACCGAATTATAAACCTCTGGCAAGAAATGACTCAATTGGAACAAGCATGAATGAATCGGTTACGGTTGATGTGCTCAGAAATGACGAAGGACTGAATGATCTGCCAATAACCCTTACAGGAAATTCGAATCCGGAAAATGGTGTTATCTCTGTTAATGCAAATAATACCATAACTTATATACCTGATAAAGATTTTCTGGGTTATGATTATTTTGAATATAAAGTAACAGATTACGATGACGAGTACGATTCAGCAACTGTTGAAATTCATGTAAGAGAGAATAATACAGTTCCAATAGCAAATAATGATAAAGTTTATACAAGAATGAATACCAGTGTTTCCGTGAATGTAATTGAAAATGACGAGGGACTGGATGACGGAATGGGAGCTCTGATAATTGCCCAGGAACCTTCTTATGGTGAGGTGGTTGTTAATGAAGATTTTACTGTTGCTTATACACCCCATAACTGGTTTGTTGGTCAGGATACTGTAATATATGAACTTATTGATGAAGATGGCGATTATGACCAGGCGCATCTGGCAGTTGGTGTCCTTGATGATCCCGGACCACTGCCTGGTGTAGATATCACGGAAATGGATGACAGTACTACAGAAAATAAAACTACGGCACACTTTAACATGGTGCTGCAAACTGCTCCGGTAGCAAATGTCTTTATTAACCTTTCATCTGGTGATTTGAGTGAAGGAACCCTGTCAACAAACCAGGTAGAGTTTACTCCATTGAACTGGGACAGACAGGTAAGTGTAACTGTTACCGGTGTAGACGATGAAGTGCAGGATGGTGATATACTATATCAAATTCTGACTGATAATGCTGTAAGTGATGATTCAATATACAGCGACCTTACTGTTGAGAATGTTGATGCTGTTAATAAAGACAACGACGAATGCGGTATAGAAGTTATTCTGCATGATGACAATACTACAAGCGAAAAGGGTGATAAATCCCAATTTGGACTTGTATTATCTTCACAACCTGCTGCTGATGTTGTTATTGATTTGGAATCTTCTGATCAGACCGAAGGAATTGTGAGTACAAACCAGGTTGTTTTTACACCTTCAGACTGGGATACAGAGCAGGAAATAACAGTTACCGGTGTAAGTGATAATGAAATGGATGGAGATGTTGAATACCAGGTTGATCTCACTTCTTCGAGCACAGATACTTTGTATCATGATTTACCAATTGAGAGTGTAGAACTGGTGAACCTGGATAACAATGAGATTGAATCATTTATACCTGATGCATTTTCGCCAAACAATGACGGATATAATGATCGTTTCTTCATTATGGGCCTCGAGAAATATGATGATCTTTCATTAAAGGTATATAACAGATGGGGAACCCTGGTCTACTCTAATACTGATTATCAGAATGATTGGGATGGAAGAGCAAATGTTACAACGATGGGAGGAAATAAACTTCCCACAGGAACATACTATTTCAAACTAAATATCAAAGATACAGGTGAAACTATTGAAGGATCTGTCTTCTTAAAACGATAAAAAAAGTAAACCAAAATAATTATGAAAAGATTGATAAGGAAAAAACCGATTGTTGGAGCGATTCTTTTGTTAATTATCTGTATGGGTGAAGTTAAAGCCCAGCAGGAACCAATGTTTACACAATATATGTTTAATACTTTATGGGTAAATCCTGCTTATGCGGGTACCAGGGAAGCATTAAATATTAATGCACTAACACGCCTGCAATGGGTTGGACTTGATGGTGCACCAAGAACATACAGTGTGGCTATGCACACACCTATTACTGAAAAAAAGGCAGGGATTGGACTTACAATGGTAAATGATGTTTTTGGTCCTGTTCAAAATACTTATGCAACAGCAAATTATGCTTATCGTGTAACATTGTCTGAGAAGCTTACTTTGTCAATGGGCTTGAAAGGTGGAATAAATAGTTATTTTGCAGGCCTGAAAGATTTGAGTATAATAGACAGGGATGATCCACAATTTGAATCAAATGAGAAAAAAATAAACCCTAACATAGGCGCTGGGTTTTATCTGTATTCTGATAAATTCTATCTTGGAGTCTCCGCGCCTAAATTATTGGAAACTTCTATTGATGATGAATACAGCGATGGTAATTTTAAAACCAGGCGACATTACTATTTTATTGGAGGATTTATCTGGAAATTAGCTCCAAACTGGATATTTAAACCATCGTTGCTAACACAATCAGTATCCAATGCACCTCTGACACATAATATCTCTTTTCAATTTTTATATGATCAGAGAATATGGCTGGGTGCTATGTTCCGTCCCGGAGATGCCGCAGGGGCTTTCTTTAATCTGAAAATTAATAAACGTTTGACTATTGGATACGGATACGATTTTACATTTAGCAGTTTGTCAACTACAAACAGTGGATCTCATGAAATTATGTTCAGCTTTGATTTTGTAGATTTTGCTCCAGGTAAAGTTAAATCGCCCAGGTACTTCTAAATATAATATTTTAAATGAATTATCTTATGACTAAACAATTCACAGTAGCTATATTATTCATAATCTGCGTGTTCGGATTTGCTGAAAATTCATATTCTGTAGCTAAAAAAGATTCTACAATTTCTATTGATGAATCTCTTATTGCCGATGCTCGCGAGGCATACGAAGATATGGCCTATAGAAGGGCTATCAACCTTTATGAACAGCTGGTTGAAAAGAATTACCTGAATGCGAAAATTTATCAGCGACTGGCAGATTCATATTATAAAGTAAGAAATACAAAAAAAGCCGAGGAGTACTATAAAATATTAGTTACCTCTACTTTGCACTCTACAAAAGATGTATACGATCTTGTAAAAGTACTTAAATACAATGGGAAATATAAAGAAGCGGAAAAATGGCTGGAACGATATGTAAGAACAAAGAGACGAGATACCTCTTCGGATGAGATAAATATGTCTGATAAAATTAACCAGCTGAAATCATATCCGAGGTACAGAATTGATACACTTCCCTTTAACACAGGAAATTCTGAATTCGGCCCGTACATTTTTAATGACTATCTTTATTTTACTTCACACAGAAAAAAAGATGAAATTATTGATTATGAATATTCATGGGATGAGACTGATTTTCTTGATATTTATAAGATTAGTCTGGAAAACCTTGAAAACGAACCACAGTTTATAAGCAGGAAAATCAATTCAAAATATCATGATGGGCCACTGTGTTTTAGTGATGACGGGACTGAAGTTTATTTTTCCAGTAACAACAAAAATTTAACTTTTTTTCCAATCAGGGGCAATAAAGGAGTGACTCATTTGAAAATTTTTATTTCAAAATACGACGGAGAAAAATTTACAACCCCTGAAGAATTATCTTTTAATAGCGATAATTATTCTTGTGCCCATCCTTCTGTTTCTTCGGATGGAGATACCCTTTATTTTACCTCAGATAAAAATGATGGATATGGAGGATCAGATATTTATTATAGTGTACGGGAAGGTAATAAGTGGTCTCAACCTGTGAATATCGGAAATGAAATAAATACTGAAGGAGACGAAATGTTCCCGTTTATCCATAAATCAGGTGACCTGTATTTTGCTTCAGACAGGCATTTAGGACTTGGTGGCCTCGATATCTTCAGAGCTTTTAGAAAGAATGGGAAATTTGTGGTGGAAAATATGGGGTATCCTTTAAATACACGATTCGATGATTTCAGTATTTTTATTGGAAAAGATCCCAAAGTCGGTTATTTTGCTTCTAACAGAAATGAAGGACAAGGAAACGATGATGTTTATAAGTTTACAGTTACAAAAACAAAAGATCAAACGCTTATTATACAGGGAAAAATTCTTGATAAAAAGACAAATGAAAGAATTGATAATCCATCGGTTGTTTTAAAAGACTCTGAAGGAAATACAAGGCGTTTAATGTTTTTTAAAGAAGCTGTGGATTACAGCTTTAGCGTAGATCCAAAAAAAGAGTACACTGTAAATGTGAACAAAGAAGGTTATTTCCCAACAAAAATGAAGTTTTCTAAGAAAGAACTTATTAAAAAACAGGATATTTATGAGCATGATATTTTCTTGAAAAAGAAACCTGTTTGGGGTATTTCAGGTACTGTCTATAATGCTGAAACCAAAGACCCTGTTGATAAAGCCAAGGTAACTGTTAAAAATAGATTGAGTGCAGAGGAAACAACTTACGAAACAAGTGAGGAGGGATCATTCCGGATTAAATTGAAAAAGAATACAGACTATTATCTTCATTTTAATAAGGAAGGTTTTGAATCTATTCAACGAGAATACTACACACGTGGGAGAGAACACGGATGGGTAAATCTGAATGATCTCATGGATATTAACTTAATACCTGTAAAAGAAGAAGAATACACCTATCTGAAAGGAAAAATTAAAGATAAATCATCAGAGGAAGGAATTAAAGCAAAGTTGCAGCTCATTGACAATGATAAAAATAAGATTGTGGCCACTTATCTGAGTGATAAAAATGGAAAATATAAGATCAGGTTGCCTGAGGTTAAAAAGTATGGAGTTGAGATAACAGCAAAAGATTATCTTTATTTTGCCGAGCAAATTGATTTTAGCAAGATGAATGTTCAAAATGATATTATTCAGAAGGAGTTTGCCCTCGAAAAAATAGAAGTAGGTAAAAAAGTAGTGATTGAGAATATTTTCTTTGAAACAGGGAAATCCAAGCTTAAACCGGAATCTTATAAATCGCTTGATAAAGTGCTGAAATTGTTGAAGAACAATAAGGATTTGAAGCTGGAAATTGCAGGACATACAGATAATGTAGGATCCTATATGGCAAATAAGAAATTATCGAAAAATAGGGCGAAAAGCGTAGTAGATTACCTGGTAGGTCATGGAATTAACCAGGCAAGACTTGAATATGAAGGATACTCATTTACAAAGCCAATAGCCACAAACAAAACATCTGCCGGAAGACAAAAAAACAGACGAGTAGAATTTGAGATACTTGAGAAATAAACACCCAAAAACAATATAAAATATAAAAGGGATGAAAAATTTCATCCCTTTTTTTAGTTCTCTTTTCCGTATTGGGAAACCCCGGGTTAATTCCGAAGAATATATTATCCTTTCATTAAAAAAAAACGGCTATTAACCCCTTGCTTTTGAATGGGTTTTTATAGATCTAAACTTAATTCAGTATCTATCGATTTGTTACTTGTTCCTCCGGCATAAAGAACATAATAGTTAAGTGTAATTACTTTATTTGTAGTATCAACCGTTCCGGTTCCTTCAATCATGTATGTGTCTGGGTAATTGGTATCACCTATCCACTGTCTTTGAATTTCGATAACATTGTTACAGCAAAAATCAATAACACATGATCCGTCACCATTTATCCAGGTTTCACCCCACCTGTTTACTACGAAATCTGCAAGTCCGTATATTCTTAATTGGTTTGGTATTGTAGTAATTTCAGAAATTACAGTATCGGCAACATTAATTGTGTCACTGCTTAAATATTTTCCTGTATAATCATCCATTGGATAAGGGCAAAAGGGAAGAATTTCTATCGTATCAGTTGTAGACGTTGATTTTCCTCCCATAGTTGTTTCTTTAACCGTCAGATATGCTGTGGCTGAATCCATTGATTGAGCATATAGAATTGTTGCCTGGTTGGGATATTTACTGTTTTTATTTATTTCTGCATCATAATTCTCGATGCTCCATTTATATGAGGATCCCCCCCGATGGATGACACTGTAATTATAGTTGCAGAATCCATCGGCTACAACCTCTTTGGGTCCTGAAATACCACCAACAAGCTCAGGTTCAATCTCATCGAAGTTATAAGTTTCTTTTTCTTCACAGCCTGAAAAAGCAAGAATAACAACAGAAGAGATTAAGAAAACTGTTACAGTAATTATATTTTTACATCTATTCATAGGTTATAATATTTGTCGGTTTATTGAGTATTTTTCAATGTTGATTCATATTGTTCTTTCCATCCCGAATCTGCAGTTCCTTCCTCTCCGGCATTATCAGCGCCACCAAATGTGTAATTTGACATTTCCAGTGTTTCCAGTTCCCCGCCGGGAAGAGGCATATGCAATGGAGTTCCTTTCTGCAATTTATCAAATCTTCTCATATCAAAATATTGAATGCCCATATTATTACTGAATAATTCTATGGTTCTTTCATAAAATATGGCATCTAATACTTCCTGCCTGGAGGCTGAAGTGCTTATTTCCATTCCCGGACCGCCACGTACAACACGGGCACTGTTATTTAGTATGTTTATTGCCTGGGTAAGATTATTTTCAGCTCTTACATAAGCTTCAGCTAACATATAATCGCTTTCTGCTTTTCTGTAAAGTGGGATAGGTCCCTGGCCCGGAAACCCGGTATACCTTATGTTGTCGAATCTTCTGTATCTGTAAGTGGAAAAGTGATAATAACCTCTTTCCGGGTTGAAATAATGAGATACCATGAATTGAAAATCAGTTTGAAGCCTGTAATCAGGGCTTACAGCTTCCCCGTTATTTGGAAAATTTGTATAATCTCCCTGGTATTCTTCGGGCCATACAGGAGGCAGGTCAGCTGTATCCAGCATAGCTACTACTCTCATATCCACTCTTGACCATCCTGTCCAGGTAGCATAAAAATGATACAATGATGCCCATGAACCTGCATTTTTATCTGCAGTTATTGTGTAATCCTCTGTGAGTCCTTTTCCATCCTTTAGATAATCCCTGATCTTTTCCCATCTCTCTACTTCTTCGTTCTCTGTTTGTGTTCTTGGCTCTGATAATAAAATTTTGGCAGCCATAAAATTGGCAAGGCGATAAAATCTTGCATTGTCCATAGTAACTCCATTGATCCAGGGTTCAGGAATTTCAAAATAATTTGTGCTGGCCAGGTCTATGGCTTCATTTATTGAAATAATAGCAGCATCAATAATCTCCTGGTAGGATTCTAACTCAAATTCTTCTGTGGGATCGTCGTCTTCCTTTACAATAAATCCTTTGTCAAACACCAGTCCTATATAACCCAGGCTAATTCCCTGGCCTAATTTTGCTACAGCTTTTACCATATTCTTTTCCTGCTCTGATTCAAATTCCAGATCTGAGTTGGTATTAATAGCATTCAGTACATCATTACACATTGAAAGAAGTGAATACATGTTGTCATAGTAACTTTCTGTCATGGCTGCATCCACATAGGATGGATTATTGTTCCATGCTTTTCTTGGTTCGTAACTCATGTCGCGCATTGCAAAGTTGCCCCATGATGAACTTGTGGCATCTGCTGCTGTTCCTAACATAAAGGCAGGTGTCTGATCAAGTCCGACATTATATAAATACCAGTTCTGAAAAACGCTGCCTGCTAAATTTTTTAAACTTCCTGCATTCTTCAGGACATCTTCCTGGTTGGGGTTATTAGGATTTTCAATTTCCAGTTCCTGGCAACCAGTTGTTAGTAGAAATAAACCAAATATTATAAGAAAAATTCTGTTTTTCATGCCTAAAGATTTTAAAATTTTACAGTTAATGAAGCAGATACACTTGCATAGTTTGGATATGTGTAAGCATCCCATTTGTAATAACTTGATCCGGGCACACCACTTTCTGCATACCTTGGCATAGCTACTTCCGGATCGTATCCTTTATAATCTGTGAATGTATATAGATTTCTGCCTATGATACCTATTTTTAATTCCTTGATTATACTTTTATTGATATTAAACTTGTAGTGCAAAGAAGCCTCCCTGATTTTTACATACGAAGCATCTTCGACAAATTCTGAGCTTATCCTGTTTTCATTGTATAACGCAGAATAATAGTCATATGTCTTTTTTTCGTTTTCCGGTTTACCATATTGATCCACTTCTGCAGCTCTGTGGTCACGGTATAGCCATTGTCTGGTTCTGTTATAAACATCACCGCCATTTTTCCAGTCTATTAGTGTATAGAGTGTGAAACCTTTAAAGGAAAAAGTATTGGAGAAACCCATTGTGAAATTGGGATTTGTATTTCCTATTTTCATCAGTGCTGGATTCCCGTTTTCATCAAGCATCTTAACCGGTGCCTCCAAAACGGTTCCCTCGGTTCCCTTTTCAATTACATAACCATCGGAGTTAATTGTGTAATTATTTTTGTTGGCATCACCAGGTAGCTGATCCAGGCTGGTAAGAAATTTTTCTCCGTATATGATACCGAAAACTTCATTTGACCTCAGGTAAAATGCTTCAGAAGCTTGTGCTTCGGGACCGACTAGTTTCGGAGGAATGTCTAACTTCGTAATTCTTGATCGTATCCGGTCAAACGTAATTGATGAACTCCAGGAAAAATTACTGGTTTTTATGACATTGGCATGAAGCGTTGCTTCGTAAGATTCCGATTCCATTGTGGCAGCATTAACCCACTGCGTATTCCACCCCATATAAGCCGGTAGTTCTTTACGCAGAAAAACATCTTCTGTTTCTGAAGAGGAATATATTAGTTCAAGATTAAAACGGTCAAGGAATGAGGCATTCATTGCAACCTCAGTTTCTTTTGTTGTGGAAGGTTTTAAATTCTTGTTTCCTAAGTTTGATTTCATATAATTTCCACCTGAAGTGACTGTATAGGCTTCATATTGTGCCGCAAATCCAGGTCTCTGGCCTGAGGTTCCGTATGCAGCTCTGAGTTTTAATTCCTGGAAACCAGGTATGTCAAAGTCTTCGGTTAATCTCCATCCTCCTGAAATACGATAATAAGGATGCCATCTTGCATCTTCTCCAAATTTTGAAGAGCCATCATACCTGTACATGAAATCAAACAGATATTTTGATTTGTAATCAATCTGGGCTATTCCAAAAATGTTCTCAGCCCGCACAATTTCTTCCTGGCTGTATGATTGTGTTTCACCGGAAATAGCCTCCATATTAGGATTTCCTGCAACAGAAAAAGTTGTACCATAGACTGAAGATGATTCAAATTGAGAATCTTCATACAGATAACTTAATTTAACATTGGTGTTCCACTCCTCAAATTTTCTTTTAAAATGCGAAGTAAACTGAACAGTTTGATTCATCTCAAGAAAATTTGCCTGGTATAAACTTCCTTTAGATTTGTTTAAGATACCTTTTGTTGCACCTTTTACAAGATAATCGTAGGGTTCTAATTCTTTATTTGTGGCATTTCTTCTGTCAAATGAATATTTTGCTTCTATCACAATTGATTTGGTAGGACTAAATTCTGCCTGGTAACTACCAAGAACAATATTTTTATCGAGTTTTTCTTCAATATTTGCTAATTGGTAAAGTGGGTTGGTTTCCTGGTTATTCCAGTGACTGGCATCTAAATCATAAGGTTCTCCATTTTCTTCATTATTCCAGTTTAAATCTACATCAGGTGTAGTTACAAGAAGATCAAAAAATGCCCCCCCGTTGAATAGGTTTACTCCGCCAGGATCATAAGAAGTAACTTTTGAATACATGTTTGATGCAGAAACATTCAGGAAATCGGTAAGTTGAATATCAATGTTGGCTCTGAATGTTTGACGGTCATAACCTTCTGTTTCTTTTATGATCCCGCCCTGCTTGTTGTTCTCGAACGAAATGTGAAAATTGGTTCCCCCAAGATTCCTGCTGACACCAATATAATTTGTATGATTTTGCCCGGTTTTGAAAAATTGTTTTTGTAAATCATTAGTAAAGGCAAAAGGGTTGTCAACGAAATGATCCGGATCTACCTGTCTTGAACCTACAATATAGGGGCTTGATCCGTGTTTGTAATCACTCGGGTAAGTTACACCGGCATAGTCAGTATATGTATTTCCCGGGTTGTTCGGATCTTTTAGCTGGTATTTGTGGTGTGTGGCAAGATCAAGATAATTGTTTATATAGTTAACCCCGTATTCATTTCTAACGACAATTCTTGTTTCATCTTCCTCTAAACTATTTCCTCTTTTTGTATGTACAACGACAACGCCATTCCCTGCTTTGGATCCGTACAGGGCTGATGCAGAAGCTCCTTTAACTATTTCAATGCTCTCCACATCATCTATTCCAATATCCCCGAGGTTTCCCTGGAATATGGCTCCGTCCACAATTATCAGTGGCTCCTGGCTCCCAATCATGGTGGTTGCTCCCCTTAATTGTATTGTTGCTCCTGACCCCGGCTGCCCCGATGCCTGGGTAACATTAACACCTGATACTTTGCCCTGCAGAGAGGTTGCAACATCTAAAGGAGGAGCTTTGAGCAATGTTTCTGAAGTAACTTTCTCAACAGAAACAGTCATCTTAGTTTTTTTGGTTTCTGTTGCTACACCCGATACAATTACTTCCCCCATTTCTATTGGTTTGGGTAATAGTTTGATGTTAATCGTATCCCGATTGTTAATAGAAATGTATCGAGTGGCCATTCCCACATAACTACAGGCAATTGCCCCTGCACTTGACGGTATATTCCTGAGCGTGTAGTTCCCATCCATATCGGTAATTGTACCAATATCGGGCTGATTTTTTACAACAATTGTAGCTCCTGGTATGGGCTCTCCTGTCTTTGCTCTTATTACTTTTCCCGATACTTGCTTTTGCGTGATTCCCTGAAAACTTATAAATAAAAAAGATAATAATAAAAGGGCTATTTTTCTCATAAAATGAGGTTTTGACAATAAATGTTTAAAAATGGATGATTGCTAATATATAATATTTTTTTTAATCCGCAATTATCAGTTTATGATAGAATTACTTATTTAAAAGCATTAACAGAGAAGTCGATGTTTTGATGTTCTCAACATATGAAGGGAAGTCTGTTAAATTTATGAGCATGCTCTATTGGTATGATTATTTTGCTTTTAGCGAAATTTCACCGTTTAGAGTAAATTTTGATGAATTAACAATATTTATATGCAAAACAAAATCTATGATTGATAAAAAAAGATAAACTTCTGAATATGCTGTATTAAAGACTGTTGAAAAGTAATTGCTCATTAGAATTTAAATTGTTAGTGATGTGTTAAAATAAAACCTTGAAGAATCTTTAAGAAATCTTTTTATATTTTTAATTTTACCATTTCATATTGAATAATAAAACTTACTATGCAACAATATCTTAACCTACTTGAACACGTACTGAATAATGGTTCTGAAAAAAGTGACCGTACAGGAACCGGTACAGTTAGTACCTTTGGTTATCAGATGAGATTTAACCTTCAGGATGGATTTCCTCTGGTAACAACAAAAAAAATTCATTTACGGTCAATTATTTACGAACTGCTGTGGTTTTTGCGTGGAGATACTAATATACAATACCTGAATGAACATAAAGTTCGAATTTGGAATGAGTGGGCCGACCCGAATGGCGAGCTTGGTAATATTTATGGTTATCAATGGCGATCATGGCCTTCTTACGATAACAAATATATTGACCAGATAAGTGAGGTAATTGATTCCATAAAAAACAATCCAAACTCCAGAAGACATTTAGTTAGTGCCTGGAATGTCAGCGACCTTGAAAAAATGGCATTGCCTCCATGTCATATTCTTTTTCAGTTTTATGTGAATGATAATAAATTATCGTGCCAGCTTTATCAGAGAAGTGCAGACTTGTTCCTGGGAGTACCGTTTAATATTGCATCTTATTCATTGTTAACTATGATGGTGGCACAAGTTACAGGACTGGAACCTTATGAGTTTATACATACTTTTGGGGATGCACATATTTATA
The DNA here is from genome assembly GCA_964461045.1 of uncultured Bacteroidales bacterium. Lineage (GTDB taxonomy): Bacteria > Bacteroidota > Bacteroidia > Bacteroidales > UBA12077 > JAGXLC01. Next base: position 26,127 of record CAYWSJ010000005.1, read on the forward strand.
AAAATCATATTGAGCAGGTAAAAGAACAATTATCCAGAGAACCAAAAGGTTTACCTGTCATGAATATTAATCCGGACAAGAAAGATATATTTAATTTTGATTATGAGGATTTTAAGCTTGAGGGTTATGATCCACATCCTCACATAAAAGGCAAAGTTTCTATTTAAAAAATAAATTTTATGTTATCACTTATAGTTGCTGCTGCAGAGAACAGTGCCATTGGTAAAGATAACGACTTGATGTGGCATTTACCAGATGATCTGAAACATTTTAAAAGAACCACGAAGGGACATCATGTGATTTCGGGAAGAAAAACATTTGAATCGCAGGGGAAAAAACCACTTCCAGGGAGAACAAACATAATAATTACGCGTCGTGAAAATTATGAAGCAAAAGACTGTATCGTGGTCTCAAGTCTTGATGAGGCCCTGGGTGCCGTAAGAGATGATGATGAGCCTTTTATTACAGGGGGTGCTGAGATATACAGAATTGCCATGCCGAAAGTGGACAGGATTTATCTAACCAGGGTTCATGCTGAATTAGATGCCGATACTTTTTTCTCTGAACCTGATTACAACCAGTGGAAGATTATTTCAGAACAATTTCATCCAAAGGATGAAAAACACCAATACTCTTTTACTGTGTATGTTATGGACAGAAAGAAGTAACATCTTATTAATTTGGTTGTTATGTGAATTTATTTTTGTATTTTTGTGTCCTTCATTAATAAATAATTAAACTAAATAAGATATGGGAAAAGGAGATAAAAAGACTAAAAAGGGAAAAATTTTCAGAGGTTCTTTTGGAGTAAGAAGACCTAAGAAGAGTGCTAAGCTTAAGAAAAAAGCTCTGAGAAAGAATCCTCAGGCTAATGCCCCTGAGCTACAGAAAGAAATGGCTACTGAAAATCTTCAGGAACCCAAAACTAAAACGGCAACAAAGAAAACTGCTCAAAAGAAATCCGACGAAAATAAATCTACAGAGAAGAAAACCGCAGAGAAGAAAACCGCAGAGAAGAAAACTGAAGAGAAAAAAACTGAAGAGAAAAAGCAATCCACTGCTAAGAAAACTGCTTCCAAATCTGGTAGTACAAAAAAAGAATCAAGTGAAAAGTCTTCCTCTACAAAGAAAAAAACAACTTCCGGTTCTAAAACAACAAAAAAGTCGACAGGCCAGTCTAAAGCAAAAGCTTCAGGGACGAAAAAAGAGGAAGATAAAAAGGACGAAGGAAAAGATAAAGAGTAATTATTTTATAACACAGAATAGGAGCCGGTTAAGTCCGGCTCTTTTTTTATTGAGTAGAGATCGTTCCTTCCATATATGTTCTTGCATTTCCCAGTAATTCAACACGGTCTTTAAGATTTCTGCAAATAATTTTTCCGGGTCGATGGGAGAGCTGTTCTGCGTGTAAATTGTTTTTTCCAAGTTTTTTTGCCCAAAAAGGGATAAGTTTTGTGTGTGCTGAACCTGTTACTGGATCTTCGTTAATTCCTGCTGCCGGGGCAAAAAATCTGGATACAAAGTCTGCCTTATCCCCCTGCGCCGTTACAATAATACCTCTTGTGTCTATATTTTTGAGAATGCTAAAATCAGGTTTTAACTTTTTGATATCTTCAGCAGTATCAAAAACCGCCATTATATCATCTGACTGATAAACTTCGGTGGGTCTTTTTCCAAGTCCTTTTACCAGTTCATCGCTTATGCTAATAGTTTTGTTTTCTGCCTTAGGCAATGAGAGAGATAAGTATTCATCTTCATTTTTTACAGTTAATTCATGATGGGTTGAAATAAATTTTACTTCGTTTCGTCCTGTTTCCAGGTGAAATATCACCAAATGTGCCGAAGCAAGAGTAGCATGTCCACAAAGGTCAACTTCACATGTAGGTGTAAACCATCTTATTTTGTAGTTATTTCCCTCCTTTACAATGAATGCAGTTTCAGAAAGATTATTTTCCATTGCAATTTTTTGCATGAGTTTTTTTTCGATCATTTCTTTAAGTGGCACCACTGCTGCCGGGTTCCCCTCAAAAATATTGGATGTAAAAGCATCTATCTGATATATAGGTAAGTTCATAATAGTATTTTTTTATAAATTTATAAGTATTGAAAGACAAGCCAAATTCACTGTTTAAATTTTTATTCTAAAATATTATAAAATACTATCCTTGTCTGAAAAACTTTATAGCGTCATGATTTAATATGCATTTTTTTATTAAACTTCACTGGTCATAATGAAGAGAGGTTTCATTGCAAAGCTCTTGTATTTTGGTCTTAGCCGTTCTGTATTATAATGTTCCTGGAGATTAACAACTTTGCTTTTGCTTGTAACAACTTCTATGGGCACATTGTCGTAATGGCCATGACGAAATACCACCAGCCGCCCATGAACGCCATTCAAAATCAGGTCGAGAGCCAGATTTCCAAACGCCATTGGAACTACGGAGTCTATTGAGTCGGGATCACCACCCCTTACCAGGTAACCAAGCTTCTGAGTAATAGTACCGACTTTTTGTCCATTATTGTGTTTAGGAGATAGTTCTTTGATTTTCTCGGAAACCATATCACCGATACCGCCGAGTTTAGCGTGCCCATACATATCTTTTTCCTGGTTTTCATAGATCATTTCATCTCCTCCTTTGAACATAGCTCCTTCAGAAACCAGAACAACAGAATAATTACTTGGATGTTTATGCCTGTCTTCCATTAATAGCCTCGTTAATTGTTCAATATCAAATTTATACTCCGGTATAACGCACCTGTCGGCAGAACCTGCCATAGTCGGCAGCATTGCAGTGAAACCAGCGTATCTTCCGAAAACTTCTAAAACCATAATCCTCTCATGCGAACCGGCTGTTGTTCTCAAAAGGTTGGTCATCATGATCGTACGGGTAACACAGGTACTAAATCCTATGCAGTAATCTGTGCCTGGAACATCATTATCCATTGTTTTAGGAATACCTATTACTTTAACACCTTCTGAGTAAAGCCTTACTGCATAACTTAAAGTGTCATCACCTCCTACAGGGATTAAATAATCAATGTTCAGAAATTCAAGGTTTTTTAAGATTTCCGGGGTTAAATCATTTGTTTTTTTATTGTATTTGTCTTTAAAATGTTCGGGTAATCTGTCTTTTGGTATTTTTGCAGGATTCACACGTGAACTATGGAGAAATGTTCCTCCTGTTCTTCCCGCTTTATTTACCATATCTTCTGTTAGTTCGTTAAAACAATTGCAGTTTTTATCCTCTGGTGCTTCTCTGTTTAACTCCAGCAAACCAGCATAACCTCTCCGGATGCCTATCACTTTATACCCTTCTCTTAGAGCTCGTATTGTAACTGCTCTTATGGCGGGGTTCAGACCAGGAACATCTCCTCCTCCTGTCAGAATTCCAATTACACCTTTAACCTTTTTTGCACTCATAATAATCCGTTTTAAAAAGTTTATTGAAGAATAACGTCAAGATAAATAATAAAAAAGGAATAGTAAAGTATTTTCTTCTTATTTTTTTGAGTCATGATTTTGCCGGATCTTAATATTTTATTTTTGAGATGCATAATTTTTGAGTTTGATTCGTCTTTATAAAAAATGCGAATAATGAATATTTTTCTTATTTTTGAAGAGAACATTAAAACCTGATTAGTATGGAAGAACAAATTAAAACAAATGCCGGCCAGGGTCTCGGAATAGCAGGACTCGTACTTGGAATTCTTTCGGTTATATTAGCATTACTTGGATGTACATTTTTAATTGCCTTGTTGCTTGGAGTAGTTGGTATCATATTAAGCGCCGTGGGCTTTTCACAGGCTAAAAGAAACAACGGTGCAAAAGGGATTAATCTTGGAGCATTGGTTGTATCAATTATTGGAGTTTTAATGGCTTTAACAATAACAGTATTCCTTGGTTCATTTTTTAAAGATTTAAGTGAAGGTGAGCATTGGTGGAATAAAATTGAGCAAATGGAAGATTTTGATATTTCTGATGAAATCGACAAAGAAATAGAAAAAGAACTTGAAGATCAGGAAATGGATAACCTGGAAAAGAAAATGGAAGATCTGGAAGGAGAAATTAAAGATACTGCAAAAGAAGAAGGTGATAAGGCTGAAAAAGACGTCGATGAATCAGTTAAAAAAGCCGAAGAGGAGCTTGAGAAATTAAAAGATGAGCAATAACAGGTTTTCCGTACATTAAATGTTTAGGCGGATAAATAATTCATACCATATAATAAATTTTATTTTTGCCGGAATAATATTACTTGTTTTTATATATTCCGGCATTTTTTCTGCTCAGAAAGAAAATCATCCGATTCCTTCAAATTCAGGATTGATTTATGGTAAAACAACCCCTAGCACAGGCCTGTCAAGGGCCTTTTCCGAAATTGTCCGGTTAAATTTTCACAAGGCAAAAGAATATAATGAGCATTCCGTTGATGTTTTTATGTTTTTCTTTTTACAGTTCTTTCTAAGACTTGGATTTACAGGAGTCTCTTTAAGAATGAAAAGGAAACAACTTAATTTTTTGGTATTTACAGATGCTATTTTTTCAGTCGGGATGTTTATTTATTGTTTTGCAGGTATTATTCCAATCTGATCTGTGGAAGGATAAGAATAATATATCTATTCTCCTTAAGTAGAAATCAGGTCTGGTTAATAAAATTTTTTACCGGGGTAATAAATTATTCAGAATGGAATCAAATATAGCCTTCCCTTCCGTATTACCAAGCATTTCATCAGCAGCTCTTTCAGGATGTGGCATCATGCCATAGACATTTTTTTCTTCATTGCATACACCTGCAATATTCTCCATGGAACCATTGGGATTGGCATCAAGAGTTATCTCCCCGTATTTGTTACAATACCTGAATAAGATCTGGTCTTTCATTCGCATGTCCTGCAATATTTCTTTGGGGGCATAATATCTTCCCTCACCATGAGCAATTGGAATTTTGATGGGTTGTTGCTTGTCAAGGTCCTTGGTGATTATGGTGTCGTTATTATCAGGAATAATATGTACATTCTGGCATATAAATTTTTGGTTGTTGTTGTGCAACAGTGCACCGGGAAGTAATCCGGTTTCACATAATACCTGAAATCCATTGCATATTCCAAAAACAAAACCTCCTCTTTTCGCAAAACTGACTATCTCATTCATAATCGGAGAGTATCTTGCAATAGCTCCTGACCGAAGATAATCACCATAAGAAAAGCCTCCTGGTAAAATAATAGCATTAACTCCCTTTAGATCTGCTTCTTTATGCCATAAAGCGACCACCTCTTGTTCCAGAATGTTGCGTAATGTATAAATTGTGTCATGGTCACAATTGGATCCGGGAAATATTACAACACCAAATTTCATTTTTTTTAACTTTAATAAAGATACATTTTGGATAGGTCAAATATAGAGAAATTAATATTAAGGACAAATATACATAACATACTTTTGAAATTAATCTGTTATTTTTGAGAGTGTATTATTTAAATTACACGCTATGAAAATATTCAAATATCTGCTTTGGTTTTTAGCTTTCTTTTTACTGGCTTTTATTTCTTTTCTGGGATACTTTACAGTGAATAATTATAACCCAAAAGAGAAAAAAATTTTAACTGATGAAGAATTTCCCGATACGATCAAAGGAGATACTGCTGAAATGTTGATCTGGAATATAGGATACGCCGGTTTAGGAGATGATATGAGCTTTTTTTATGACGGGGGAGAAAAGGTGCGTACTACAGAAAAAAGAACCAAAGAAAATCTTCAAAGAATTATTAAAGTGATTAAAAGTTTTAATAACCTTGAATTTATTTTGCTTCAGGAAGTTGATAGACATTCAAAAAGAAGTTATTACATCAATGAATCGGATTCCCTGAATAAATATCTACCAAATTATATAAGTGCTTTTGCCTTCAACTATAAGGTGGATTTTGTGCCTGTACCACTGAATAAGCCTCTGGGAAGAGTAGAAGGTGGCTTGATGACTCTCACCAGGAAAGCACCAGGCCATTTCGCAAGATATTCATTCCCTGGTAATTTTGCATGGCCTAAAAGCCTTTTTATGCTCGACCGCTGTTTTTTGACTGCTGAATATCACCTGTCAGGAGGGAAAAAACTATATCTCATTAATACACATAACTCAGCCTATGATGATGGAGATTTGAAAGAACAGCAAATGGAATACCTGAAAAAATTCATAACGAAACTATACGGTAATGGGCATTATGTGATAGTTGGAGGCGATTGGAACCAGTTGCCGCCTGGACATCAAAGCAAAAAAAGTATGGTGAAAAAGAGAATTCCAAACAATTATCTGCCCAGTGAATGGAAATGGGTATATGATCAGGATATTCCATCAAACCGGGCTTTAAACAAACCTTATGATGAAAGCAATAAAACAAGCATAATTGATTATTATTTGCTTTCCCCTAATTTGAAAGTAATAGAATGTAGAACCATTGATTTGGATTTTCAGCATTCCGATCATCAACCTGTTTACTTAAAGTTTTCTTTTGATAATGAGAATACTTGATTATTCCTTAATGATTGTTTAACTTGTTTCCTGTCAAACTCAAACAGGAGGTATTTATGAAACTTAATGTAAAAGCATTTGCACTGGCAGGCGGGATTGCCTTTGGTCTCGCAGTATTTTTACTTACAATATGGTACCTGATATTTGGTTTTGAGGGCCATACGCTTCAAAAACTTCATCATGTATATTTGGGATATTCTGTCTCTTTCCCCGGGGCTTTGATAGGTCTTGTCTGGGGATTTGTTGATGGTTTTATTGGAGGTGCGATTTTTTCATGGTTATATAATCTTTTTTTACCTAAGAAAAATGCATAAGAATATTTACCTGAATTGGATCGTCCTTTCCACCCGGGAGGACGATTTTTTTTTTCATGTTTTAATAATATGCCAAAAATCATATAATTTGGGGTGTAAGATATTTATAAATAAACTATTTTTGGGCAGAATTTAATATTCAAAATGTTATGGTAAAACTACAAGATAGACTTAAATTCAGGGATGATTTTCCCATAGTAACCACAAAGCAGTGGGAAGAAAAAATCCAGAAGGATTTAAAAGGCGCTGATTATCAGAAAAAGTTAATCTGGCGAACCCAGGAAGGTTTTAACGTAAAACCCTATTACCGGGAAGAAGATCTCGAAGGGATCGGGCATCTGAAATTCTTCCCCGGAGAATTTCCTTATGTCAGAAGTAAGAAAGGAGATAACAATACCTGGTTTGTTCGTCAGGATATTCCTGTGAAAGGCGATTACAAGAAGGCAAACAGAAAAGCCCTTGAAATATTGAATAGAGGGGTTGACTCACTGGGTTTCATACTTGATGAAAATAACGAACCTTCCAGTAAGGATTTCGAAAACCTTCTCGAAGGAATTTGTTTATCGGCTATTGAGCTTAATTTCATGGCTAATCATGCCTCAGAGAAAGTTCTTGCCTTGTTATTGGAAAAACTTAAAAAAGAGAGTGAAAAATTTGAAGAAATAAAAGGAGGAACTGATTTTAACCCGATTGGGAATTTGAATTTGAATGGGAAATTCTGTCAATCGGCTGAAAATTCGTTTAATAAATCAAAAGAAGTTATTGAGTTGACAAAGAACTTGCCCGGTTATCGCGCAATTGAGGTAGATGGCTGCAGCTTACATAATGCAGGAGCAACCGCTGTACAGGAACTGGGTTTCTCCCTGGCCATGGGAAATGAATACCTGGCTAATCTCAGTGAGAAAGAACTTGATGTTGATACTATTGCCGATAACATTCGATTTAAATTTGGAGTTGGACCTGCCTATTTTATTGAAATAGCAAAATTCAGGGCTGCCAGAATGCTCTGGGCTAAAGTAGTGGAGGCATACAAACCCGGAAAACAGGAAAAAGCCCAAATGCAGATTCATGCTGAAACATCTCAGTGGAATCAGACTATTTATGATCCCTACGTGAATATGCTGAGAGGTACAACTGAATCAATGTCAGCAACTCTTAGCGGTGTTGATTCATTAACAGTCAACCCTTACAATAAATCTTTCGAAGAACCGAATAAATTTTCTGAAAGAATTGCAAGAAATACACAGATCCTGCTGAAAGAAGAAGCTTATTTCGACAAAGTAGTAGACCCTGCAGGAGGAGCTTATTATATTGAGAATCTTACGAATTCAATTGCAGAACATGCCTGGAGATTGTTCCAGGAAATTGAAGAGAAAGGTGGATATATCAAAGCTTTTGAGAATGGATTTGTTCAGGAAAAGATAAAAGAAGTAGCTAATCAGAGAAACTTTAACCTTGCAATGCGTAAAGAAGCATTGGTAGGAGTTAATCTTTATCCTAATGCGGATGAGGTTATGGAAGAAGGCTACGATGAAAATACAATTCAAAGTGCTGATTATGAAAGTAAAGATGCTGTTGCAGAACCATTGGTGCCTTACAGGGGGGCAGAAGAGATTGAGACCCTGAGGATTAAAACAGAAAGAAGCGGAAAGAGCCGACCAAGAGTCTTTTTGTTCACTATTGGCGATAAGACCATGCGAAGAGCCCGCGCGGGTTTTTCTTCTGGTTTCTTTGCAGCCGCCGGATTCGAAATTATTGACAATATCGGGTTTGATTCAGTGGAAGAAGGAGTGAAGGAAGCAAGAAATAAAGAGGCAGATATCGTAGTGATATGTTCGTCCGATCCTGAATACCCGGAGCTGGCACCTGCAATTAATGAGCAAATGAAGGATGATGCAATCATTGTAGTTGCCGGATATCCCAAAGACAGTATGGAACAGCTAAAAGAAGCCGGAATTAACCATTTTGTTCATATTAAATCAAATCTTGTTGAAACACTCAAAAAGTTTCAGGAAGAATTAGGTATCAGATAATTTTTTAATATTGAAAAGCACATAATTATGCGACCAGATTTTAATAAAATAAATCCTGATTTTACAGAGAACAAAGGCGGAAAAGTAAAACCCAGCGAAAAAGTCGTCTGGGAAACGCCTGAACAGATACCTGTAAAAGCGGCTTATACCCGGAAAGATCTTGAAGACCTTGAACATCTGCATTATGCAGCAGGAATTCCTCCATACCTGAGAGGTCCTTATTCTACTATGTATGCTATGAGGCCCTGGACTATCAGGCAGTATGCAGGATATTCCACTGCAGAGGAATCCAACGCTTTTTATCGCAGAAACCTTGCAGCCGGACAAAAAGGTTTGTCCATTGCTTTCGACCTGGCAACACACCGGGGATACGATTCAGATCACCCACGAGTTGCAGGTGATGTGGGTAAAGCAGGAGTAGCTGTGGATTCTATTCTCGATATGAAGGTGTTGTTCGATCAAATTCCGTTGGATCAAATGACGGTATCCATGACTATGAACGGAGCTGTTCTCCCTGTGATGGCTTTTTACATTGTGGCAGGACTGGAACAGGGTGTACCACTGGAGAAACTCAGCGGAACCATTCAGAATGATATCCTGAAGGAATTTATGGTGCGGAATACATACATATATCCCCCGGAATTCTCAATGAAGATCATTGCTGATATTTTTGAGTTTACATCCCAAAAAATGCCAAAGTTTAATTCAATTTCTGTTTCAGGGTATCATATGCAGGAAGCTGGTGCCACAGCAGATATTGAACTTGCTTATACACTGGCCGACGGACTGGAATACTTAAGAACCGGTATCAATGCCGGACTGGATATTGACTCTTTTGCCCCGCGTATTTCTTTTTTCTGGGCAATCGGAATGAATCATTTTACTGAAATAGCCAAGATGAGAGCTGCCCGAATGCTCTGGGCAAAGATTGTGAAACAGTTCGATCCGAAAAACCCAAAGTCCATGGCACTGAGAACACACTCCCAGACTTCCGGATGGAGCCTTACTGAACAGGATCCTTTTAACAATGTTGCCCGAACATGTGTGGAAGCTATGGGAGCAGCGCTTGGTCATACTCAATCGCTTCATACAAATGCGCTGGACGAAGCCATTGCGTTACCTACTGATTTCTCGGCAAGAATTGCCAGGAATACACAGATATATTTACAGGAAGAAACGAAAATTACCAAATCACTTGATCCATGGGCTGGTTCTTATTATGTGGAAAAACTAACAGATGAGATCGCAAACCGGGCCTGGGAACATATCAAGGAGATTGAAGAACTTGGCGGGATGACCAAAGCTATAGAAACCGGAGTTCCAAAAATGAGAATTGAAGAGGCTGCTGCTAAAAAGCAAGCCCGGCTGGATACCGGTAAGGAAGTGAGGGTAGGCGTGAATAAATACCGCCTGGATAAAGAAGAACCAATTGAGATTCTGGATGTGGATAATTCTGCAGTTCGCGAATCACAATTAAAAAGACTTAAAAAATTGAAAGAAGAACGAAACGAAGAAGAAGTTCAGAAAGCCCTTGACAAGCTTACAGAATGTGCAAAAACAGGAGAAGGAAACCTGCTTGAACTTTCAATTGATGCAGCGAAAAAGCGTGCCTCACTTGGCGAGATTTCCTATGCCTGTGAAAAAGCAGCTGGAAGATATACTGCTGTGACACGCTCGGTTTCGGGAGTTTACTCTTCCGAATCTAAGGATGATGAAAAATATCAGAAGGCAAGAGAACTGGTTAAAAAGTTTGCCGAAGAGGAAGGACGTCAGCCAAGAATTATGATTGCTAAAATGGGGCAGGATGGACACGACCGGGGAGCTAAAGTTGTTTCTACCGGTTATGCAGATCTTGGTTTTGATGTGGATATTGGTCCATTGTTCCAGACGCCTGCTGAAGCAGCAAGACAGGCTGTGGAAAATGATGTTCATATTCTTGGAGTTTCAAGCTTGGCAGCAGGTCATAAAACCCTCGTGCCACAAGTAATTGAAGAGCTTAAGAAACTAGGAAGAGAAGACATCATGGTAATAGCTGGTGGTGTAATTCCTTCGCAGGACTATAAATTCCTTTATGATACCGGTGTTGTGGGTGTTTTTGGCCCCGGAACTACGATCCCTGACGCTGCCATCAATATTTTGAAGGTGATGCTGGATGAAGAATAATTAGAAAATTCCTATAAAAAAGCCGAAAGCTAAGAGCTTTCGGCTTTTTTTTATAAAATTTGTCCCGTTCCATTATAAATCATAATTGTGTTAACTTATTTTAGGATAGCTCAATTATTAAAATAAAAAGTAAGACAAATTATTTTCTTTTTTTTTAATCCCATTTCTCTCGAAATTGTCACCGAAAAATTCTAAATTTACGATAGTTTCTCTGAAGCTTATTTAATTATTATCCAAAAGAAAGCGTTTATCATGAAAAGAATTTTACCTCTGCTTGTTTTAATACTAATTTCCCTTCAGCTTAATGCTCAAAACTTTGAACAACCCAGCATTAAGAAAATGAAATGGGGTTCTAATCTTAAAATTAATTTGCAATTATCCAATGACAGCAGCTATATATTGGATGTTAATCAATTGCCTCATTCTGACAGCAAATACGGCGAAACAAGAAATGAATATACTTACTATCAAACCCGTCTTTCTGAAAATTTTGTAGAACAATTAAAAAATATGAAAATAAAGGAGGAATTGAAAACTGATTCGGGGAGAGTGGTGCCATCAACTGATAAAACTTTATGGAGTGCTTTGCATAATTCTATTGGAGGAGGCTGGGCTCATTTTATGAATTGCCTTCTATATGCACTGGAGAAGAATTATTTACAACTAACAGCTCCTCTTATGGAACGACCCGAAACCAACTGGAAACCAAGTCCTGTTACAGAATCATACAGAAGAACAAAAAAATGGGATTATTATGCTCCTGTTAACCAGCGTTATGCGCAAAAGGAGTATAAAATCCGTAAAAATCATGGGAGTCTGAACCGCCTGAAAGACTTACCGGAAGATTTTATACAATTATTTGAGGAAACAGGAAACTGGAAATACAGGCGAATGAAGAAAAAGGATGAAAAAAAGAAACTGGCAAAAATAGATTTGGTTAAATTATTATTGGGAGCCAATTATTTGGGAAAGACACAGATTCAGTATATAAAAACAATGGTTTTAAAAGCTGTAAACGATTACTCAAAAGATCAGCTTCCGTCTATTATTATATTCGATAATTTTAATGCAGCAGTAGCAATGAGCCTCAATGAAAAAGGTTACGAAGTGGATCACATTGTTTTCAGTGATGCAAAAAAAATAAGCGAGGTAACTAAAAAGGAAAGAAGGAATCAGATTATGGCTATTGTAGACAATATTAACAATGTGAACAAAAAGATATTCCAGAAAAGATTGGAAAATTATTACGAAAAATAATTTATTTAAGAAGTAACATAATTTTAGGAATAAAAATAACCAGGGCAACAATTACGGAAATAATTGAAGCAAAGAGTACTGCTCCTGCAGAAATATCTTTAGTTTTCCTGATCTGTTCATCTGATTTGGGTTGAATATAATTGCATATTTTTTCAATGCTTTGATTTATCATTTCAGAGGTAATTACGATTCCAATGCAAATGATTATTGCCAGCCATTCAACAGAATTTATGGAGAAAAAGAAACCTGCCGCTATCACAAGCAAAATAGCCGTAAAATGAATATAATTATCTTTTTCAGAAAAAATGAATTCTTTGATACCGCTGAATGCAGATTTGAACTTTTTCTTTAAATGTTGCATGGTTTATCGTGTAAGAATATTTACCAGTTTTTTAAACTGAATTCATTACCGTCGAATTCGCCATAAGTAAAATTTGTAATCCAGTCGCCAAGGTTAATGTACCTTATGTTCCGGTCAATTTTCATATCAATGGGTTCATGTCTGTGCCCCAAAACGTAATAATCATAATTTTCTTTCTTTGCCAGCTCTTTTACATATTTTACTTGCAATTCTTTCTCTTCTCCCTGGAATTTTGGCGATTCTTCATTTGCTATGCGGCTGCTGTGCGACCATTTTCGGGCAATAGTAATTCCCAGGTTAGGATGAATTCTTGCAAATAGCCATTGTGCCAGTTTGTTCCTGAATATTTTTTTTAGGATTTTATAACTTGTATCACCAGGGCCTAATCCATCTCCATGAGCCAGGAAAAACCTTTTTCCTTTTAAAGTGGCAGATAAAGATTTTTTATGGTAGATCATTCCTGTTTCTTTCTGCAGGTATCCAAAAATCCACATGTCGTGATTCCCGGCAAAGAGATGTACAGGAATGCCTTTGTCTGAAAATTCGGCTATTTTACCCAGGAACCTTGTTGAGCCTTTGGGTATAGTGTGTTTGTATTCAAACCAGAAATCAAAAATATCTCCAAGTAAATATAATTCTTCAACATCTGATTCAATATGATTGAGCCAATCGACAATTTTTTTCTCTCTTTCCAGGCTCTCCTCATAATTTGGGGCTCCAAGGTGAAAGTCAGATGCAAAATATATTTTTTTATTTCCGGTGTCCATTTATTATTTAATCAAGTGCAATCGAAAGAGTTCTCTTCAGGTCATTTATCTCAGGTGTCCTGCTTATAATTTCACGGTTTTTATTAAGCAGAAAATCTGTAGGCAATTCAGTTATATTGTAAACTTTACCATAATATTGATTCCTTCCTTTTCCTCCTACGTTTATCCATGGCAGCTCATCAAATTTTACAGCTTTTTTCCAGTTTTCAGAGTCTGTATCTAAATTTACCTGGTAAATTTCAAAGCCTTTTGGGTGATACTGTTTATATACTTTCTTCAATTTAAGGTTTCTTTCAAGACTTCTCTTATTATTAGCCGACCAGAAGCTAATTAATAACATTTTTTCATGAATATCTTTTAGCGAAATGGTATCGCCTTCAATATTTGGTAATCTGATCATGGGTACAGGAAAATCTGATTGTTCAGCATACTTTTGAAATTTAGTATTTGTCTCAAGATTCCTGTATTTTTTCATCAGGTTGTCTTTATTAGCAATAAGCGCTTTTACATGATCCGAATCAGGATACTTTTTCTTTAGTGAATCAGCAACAAGTTTTATATACTGCAAATCCATATTTTTAAAGAGTACATAAGTGTCATCATTAATTTTCTGGTAAAGCGCCATTATGCTTGCCATAGAGCCCAGGTTGTCGAGGATGAAAGCAATCGAGGAGTCTCTCTGGCTTTCTACAATTGACTGGTATTCAGCATTAATTTTTTCTTGTTTTTTCGGATTTTTGGTTTTTGTATATAAGTTTTTCAGCGAATCTAATTTATATTTTGTGCTTGCCAGTCTGTTGCTTAATTTTTTAACTTTTTTGCTTCCTTCGGAGCCATTAATTGAATAATTGTTTAAGTTTTCAGAAGTGAATTTTAGTTCTACTTCTTCACCTGGTTCAACAAGTAAAGTAATGTAACGGCTGTTTGATAGACCCAACTGATAGAATTTTGGATGCTCGATGGTTTCTTTGAATGAAAATTTGCCCTTTTTATTTGTTCGCGCTGAATCAATTATTTGTGTGTTTCCAAGCAGGATTTCTTTCAGATAAACGGGTTTTTCTTTTACCCCTTTTATCTGCCCATCTATTTTTATTTTGTTTTGTTGGTTACAACTTGCGATTACCAGGATTAATAATAAAAAATATAGCCTTTTCATGGTCGAGAGTATTTACTTTTTTCCTCAAAAATAATAAAATGAAATTTTCAAAGGAGATTCTTGTTGGCTTTTATTTAAAATAAATAATTGTTAATAAAAAGGCAACATATTCCTCCTATAAGTTTAATTGATAATTTTAATTAGTCTTTCCGGGTGTTTTGATTAATTTTAATTCATTTGTCAATAACCTTGTCAACAGGATTAAACTAATTGGAATGATACAAGGACTGAATTGTTGGTTAAAAAAGCTGAAACCTATTAACAGAGTTATAATAGTTAGAATATATAATCCAATCAGGACTTTGTTTATTTTTTTTAGAGAGAAGGCTTTTCCAATAATTACCAATACAGCAATTGGTGATGCCCATAATAAATCCAGGTTTGCATTCATAGCCTGGTGTTCTGAGATAAACCAGAGGAAGGAAAGCAAGATTCCCAGCAAACCAGTGACAGAATAAAGAAGATAATCAATGACTGACATTATTTTTTTTGAAAAACGGAAAATTGACAGGATAAAAATGATTCCGAATATTATCCAGAATACCCAAAGAGGCTCCCATGTATTTGTTAAAACAGGCCTTTGTGTTTTTACAAGTATTTTTCTGGGGCCTAATATACTCTGGGCCTCGTGCTTGTCTTTTTCTCTGAGTGTATGACTCATGTTGTAGGATAGATAGTCTGGAAGAAACATTTGCTCTTCAAAATCTGCTGTTTTATCTGCAGGCAATCCAAGTAAAATATTTATCCCCAGCTTAGCCCAGGGTAAATTCTTCAGATAAGGGAAGAGCATTTTTCTGAAAGTTTCAGGCGAATAAGCAGTTGAATCAAAATATAATGGTTGTTCAATTTGTTTTGCTGTTACATCCCATATTTTCGAGGAACAGTTGTTATAAAAGAAATCATAAAGGTAATACCTGTTTTCAGGAAGATAGTTTTTTTGAAGAAATACCAGTAGCTTTTGTTTTTCCTTATCAGTGAGTATAATTTCTTCTTCAACTACTGACCGGCCCTCGTTTTTGTACATTCTGAGAAATCTTCTTGTGGACTGTATGGCTAGCTGATAATTTAATTTCCCACTAACGAACTTCCAGTAAAAATGAGGCGTGTTAAAATCGAAAACACCGTAATTAAAAACAATATCTGTATTCGATATTGTGTCATGTACTCTGATAGCACTATGTCCGAACGTAGCGTATAATTCTTTCCCTGAAGAACATGTTAACAAGCTTATTTCTGCATTATTGGACAAGGGCTGCGAATGTGCTGTAAATACAGGTAAAAGAAAAAGAATGCAAGCGACAAAATTTTTAAATAGTTTCATTGAGCGTTATTTTCTATTTATTCTTATCACTTACAAAAGTAACATTTAAAATCTTTTTCCTATAAATACAACATCATCAACTTGATTATAATCCTTTTTCCATTCGTCAAAATTCTTTTCAAGGGCTTCTCTTTGCTGTTTTATCTCTAAATCCTGTATTGAAGCAAGGAAGTTTTTCAGAGGCCTTGATTTGAATTTTTTACCATCTTCTCCACCAAATTGATCAGCATATCCATCTGAGAAAATGTAGGCCGTATCTCCTTTATTGACATCTATTTTATGGTTTGTAAATTTTTTGTTTTCAACCCCTGTGGTTCTTCCAATCGGGAAACGATTAGCCTTATATTCCTCTAGTTCTTTGCCTCTGTATAAATATAGAGAATTGTAAGCTCCGGCGTATTCAAGGGTATTTGTATTTTTATCATAACACATTAAGGCTATATCCATTCCATCATTCACCACTGTTTCTCCATGCACATTGCTCTGATGCAATGCATTTAAAATTTCGTGATTTAATCTGTTTAAAATAAGATCGGGCCTTATAATTCCATATTCTTTTACAATTTTGGTAAGCAGATTATGGCCCATAATTGACAAAAACGCACCAGGCACACCATGGCCTGTACAATCAACAGCGGCCATCAGTTCTTTGTTATCTACTGATTCGAACCAGTAAAAATCACCACTCACAATATCTTTTGGCCTGAAAATCAAAAACATATTATTGAATGGAATGTCAGGAGGAAGTACTGCTACCTGGATTCTTTGAGCATACCGGATGCTGTCGAGAATATCATTATTTTTCTTTTCCAGTTCTTCATTTTTTCTTCTGATTTCAACTGTTCTTTCTGCTACTTTTTGTTCAAGAATTTGTTTTTCTTTTCTTAGGTTTCTTTCTCTTATTTTAATATATACCACTATAACTACAATGCCAATAATAATTACGCTTAATATGAACCACCATGTTTGATAAAATGGAGGTCTTATCGTAAAATTATAAGTAACAGGCTCGGAGTTCCAGACTCCTGCATAGTTTTTAGCTTTTAGTTTAAATGTGTACGATCCTGGAGATAAACTGGAATAATTTACCATGGTTTGTTTAGTTGCGGGTCTCCATTTTTTATCGGCACCATCCAGTTTTATTTTGTATTTTACCAGATCAGGATTTGTTAATGAAATGCTGTTAAAATTGAAAATAAATGAATTTTCTTTATAATTAAATTTCTTTCCCGATTTGAGAGGGGCTTTTTCCATATTAACCAGCATTGATTCAATATGGGTTAAAGGTTCAGTTATTTTTTCATTTTCATATTCAGGATTGTATTTTATGGCTCCCTTAACAGTGCCAAACCAAATATTCCCCTGCTTATCTGTATAAGTTGCATTGTCTTTTGTTTCTATTCCTGTAAATCCATTCTTTTTGGTGTATGTGAATATTTTCTCACCCGGTAATTTTAATTGATTCAAACCTTTATTGGTTCCGATCAGTAAGTTGTTATTCTGATCTACATTAAGAAGAGTAACGTGATTACTTAGTAGTCCATTGTCTTCTGTAAATTTATGTATGAGCGAGTCAGAATTGTATTGATATAATCCTTTGGAGCGGGTTCCAATCCAGATTTTCCCTGATTTATCTTCTACTACTGCCGAAGGAGAAATAGCCGCATTGGTTTTGATTTGTTTGTATTTTTCTCCATCAATAATGGTAATACCTTTATATTCTGAGCCAACCCATACTCTTCCTTTGCTGTCAATATGCAAAGTTGTAATAGAATTGCTGGCAATTCCATCTTTCTGTGTGATAGCCTTTATTTCATGGTTGTTAATGTTATAGTGATATATTCCACCAATGGTTCCTATCCATAAATTGTTTTCAGAGTCAACTTCAATCTGAGTGATTACAATTCTTCTTCTTCTGAATTCGTTGTTAATAACAGGATCATAATAATATTCTCCGGATTCAGGAAAATACTGGAGAATCTGGTTTTCTGTTGATATCCAGATGTTTCCATCCTTGTCTTCTTTAATAAAACGGATTTTATTTCCAACTAATCTTCCTTTTTTGTTCAGGTATTTTACAGCATTTTTTTTATCAGATTCAGGGTTGTATATAGTTATGCCATTATTTGTACCAAACCAGTACTGGTTTTTATTATCCTGGTAGATTGCGTGTACTTGTGGATCAATAATTCCCGGGTCAGGACTAATGTCTTTATTGTAGGTTATAAATTGATCTCCTTTAAATATCAGAAGACCGTGGTCGTTTGTTCCAATTAGTATATTTCCTTCAAGATCTTCTTTTATCACTCTTATTTTATTGTCGTCGAGTCCATTTTCGGTATTAAATGTTTTTATATCTCCTTCTGAAAAGCGCGAGATTCCTCCTCCCCAGGTACCAACCCATACATCTCCACGGCTGTCTTCTGTAATATAGCTTATCCAGTTATTTGCAAGGCCATCGCGTTTCGAGTCATAAATTTTAAAAGAATCTTTTTCAGGATAATATCTGAAAAGTCCTCCATGAAATGTACCAAACCAAATTTGTCCTCTGCTGTCTTCCATCATAGTAGTAATTTGGAAATAGCTGGTGAGTCCTTCTGGATAAAATTTAGTAAAAGCTTCTTCCTTTTCACTGTATTTGTTAATCATGGCATCAGATATGAAAAACAGGGAGCTGTCCATGGCAAGGTGACTTCCAAAAATTCTGTCTCCAATTTCTTTCCCTTTAAAGTGGGAGTATTCCATTTGAGTGGTATCTAGCTGGTAAGGATTTTCAAGGCGAAAGATTCCGTCCCCGTGAGTTGTGATCCAGATGCGGCGATTTTTGCCTTCTATAATGGAAGTAATATCTGTGTTTATTTTTTCACTAACCGGGTGAATTCTGAAATCCTCCCTGTTGTAGAAAGTAATGGTTCCGGCTTTGTGTCCAAACCAGATATTCTGGTTTTGGTCAATATAAATGGTTCGCACAGCTTTTTCTCCAATTCCTTTGTCTGTTGTATAATTCACAAAATTTTTCCCATCAAATCTTGATATGCCACTTTCTGTGCCAAGCCATAAATAGCCCTGTTTATCCTGGGCAATATCATAAACTTTCGATTGCGATAAACCTTCTTTTACACTATACTGGTCAAAATAATATTCCTGTGCTATAACATTATTTGAAATCAGCAATAAAGCAAAAAAAAGAGTTACCCAAAGAATAGATTGGGTAACTCTTCTAAATAATTTAGAATCAGAATGTATCATAAATGTATTTTTTTATTTCTCTTTTGAAATAAAGAAGAAAGTTCCTCCTTCATCTTCCAGTCCTGCAATTTTCCCGAATTGAGGTTTTTGTCTTCCTGCTTTTGAAACCGCAAGCGTAACCTTAGATACA
Organism: uncultured Bacteroidales bacterium; assembly: GCA_964461045.1. Classification (GTDB taxonomy): domain Bacteria; phylum Bacteroidota; class Bacteroidia; order Bacteroidales; family UBA12077; genus JAGXLC01. Next base: position 45,399 of record CAYWSJ010000005.1, read on the forward strand.
ACATCTTCAATTGGCAAACAGGCATTGGGGTTATTTTCTAATGTATTTGCAAATGTTTCTGTAAATTGAGATTCGTCTACAGCTAATTCATATCCTGCAGATGAGAGTACCTGCGCCGATTTAGCTTGAGTATCTCTCCAGTCACTGCAGTCGCGTTTTTTATGAATCGATCTCATTGCCTGGTAAAATGAGGGGCCTGATTCACATGCATCTGTAACTACGAGAGTGTGGGTTACATGTTTTGAGTAAGCCTGCAATGAAGCTTTCAGGTTGTTAATGTTAAAGAAAGAAAATTCATCATCTCTGTTGGCATCAATTGGAACCCAATAGCCGGTTTCGTTAATAAATTTTCCATGTCCTGCATACCAGATTAACAATGAATTAACTTTGTTTGTGCGAACCAGGTCGCGAAGTTCAATAGAAAAGAATTTTTCCAGCTCTCTTTTGGTCAGGTTCTTCTTATGAATAAAATTATGAATCCTGTAGTTTGCTAATACGGATTTGATTTTACTTACATCCTTCACAGGTCCGTCAAGACTGGCAAATGTTTCGTAGTCCGAGTTTTCTATAAACACAACCCATGTTTTACCCATTGGATTATCTTTGGCAATATTCACTCCCTCACGGTTGAATTTGAATAATTTAGTTTTCGTATTACCGTGGATATCTGTTGCTTTAACGGTTATTTCATTTTTATTTGAAATATCTATTGTTGCCGAAAACTGCGGGTCATTAATTTTTTGCGAGTAACTCGCTACTTTATCTTCTATATAAATGTCTTTTATTAAACTTTCATCCTTAATTTTTCCTTCTACGTATAATTTAGGATTGTCGTTTTGTAAATATATTTCTCCGTTATCTGATGCATAAGGTGTTACCAGCTTTATCTCAGGAGCATCAATTTCAGTTTTCTTGATAGGGTAATATAATTCTTTTGTATTGTTGTATACATCCTTTGCTAAAATTGTAATCCCTTTCTTATCCACTACAGGAACTTCAGCAGCAAAGATTGTCTTTCCCTTTTCGTTTTTTTCAAATTCAAAATCCTGGTCTTCAATTTTAAAAGATTTCAAATCACTTTCATCTTTTATTACTCCTGCTAGTAATACTTTTTCAGCATCACCGCGAACAATTAAAGTTTTTCCTTCTTTTCTGATTGAATCTGCAAAAGCTATCTCAGGAGCATTTTCCTCTCGCCTTAGTTCATATAACTTTTTCTCTACTCTTACGATCCTTTCTTTCGATGCAGCAGAATCATTTTTAGCAAGTTGTATGAATTTTTGATAGTCATTTGCTGCTTTTTTATAATTAGTTACTTCTTCATTTGACTTGCCTCTGTAATAATATGCTTCTGCATTTTTTGGATTTAGGCTGATGACTTTGCTAAAGTCATTTACTGCATTCATATTTTGATTAAAATTCTGGTAATATAAGCCTCTTTTGAAGAAAATATCTTCATCGTCCGGGCTGAAGAGTAATATTTTTGATAAGTCATTGATTGCTTTCGGGTATTCTAATTTCTGTTTGTATACTTTGCTTCTGATTAATAGTATATCTTTATTTTTACTGTCTACAGATAATGCCTGGTTACAAGCTTCAAGAGCTTTATCATATTCTCCTGATTTTAATAGCACTTCTGATAATGCTATATGGGTTGTCATATCTGTAGGGATATACTCTAAAGCTTTTCTGAAATCTTTTTCAGCTTCCTGGTTTTTATCCAGTTTTTCTGCAACAAATCCCTGGGTATAATAATTTGGACCATTTTCCTCTAATTCAGTAAGTTTTTTGCTGTGTTTATATGCCTTCGAATATTTTTTTAGCTGAATTAGAGCCTTAATATTTAACTTGTATGCATCTAAATGCTCATCTTCCAATTTAATAGTTTGTTGCGCCATTTTACTTGCATTTTCATAGTCTTCTATATCCATATACAAGTTTGCCGCTTTCATATAAAGCTCAGGTTCCTTTTTAAAAGTAGCTGCCCTGCTGTAATCTTCGGCTGCTTTACTTTTTTTATCCAGTTTTTTATAAGCATTTGCTCTTGCAAGGTAAGCTTTAGGGTTATCTGCATCTTCTTCTAACCATTGCGAAAATTGAGCTATAGCATCATTGTAATTCCCTGAATCATAAAATTCCATTCCGGTTTTGTAGAGCTTACTAGTACATTGGGAAAATAAAACTCCTACAAAAATCAGAACAACAATAGGTGAAAGTAATTTGGTTTTATTCATGGCTATCTAATTTATTTTCAGTTTCGTTTATTATCTACATAAATCATTCCAAAAATAATAAATAAACATATATAAATAAAAAGAAATGAAAGGTTTATAGTTATATTTTACGAAAAAAATACAATCTTGTTTCTTTCAGATCTTCCATATTTAATAGTTTTTTACTATTTATTTCCGGAGCTTTAATACCTTCTGTGAAAATTTTCTTCCCAATAAATACTCTTGCTTCATCCCAAAGGTTTTTGTCTATAAATTTTTGCAGGGTTTGTCGTCCACCTTCTATAATAAGAGAATTGATTTTTTTGTCCCTTATAATTTCTAAAATTTGTTCTTCGGTATCCTGGCCAAAATCCATATCAATGAATTCTTTGTTTCTATCTTTTTTTTGGCTGGTTTTGTCTGTTTTCTGGCTTTCCCTGAAAACAGTCAGAGGGAATTCATCATTTATTAATCTTAAAGAAACCGGAGGATTTAAATCTTCATAAATTAGAAACCTTGTTGGATTCTTACCTTTCCATTCTCTGGAAGTTAGTTGCGGATTGTCCATTACAGCTGTGTTTTTACCTACAAGTATGCCTGCTTCCTCTGTTCTCCACTTATGTACAAGTTGTTTTGAAAGTTGATTTGTAATCCAGTTTGGTTGAATGGGATCGTCTGCATTTCTTTTTTTATCAATAAAACCATCAATTGTTTGTGCCCATTTTAATATAAGGTAAGGGCGTTTTCTTTCAAAAAAAGTAAAGAATCTGCGGTTTATTTCTCTGCACTGCTCTTCCAAAACTCCAACCTTTACCTTGCACTTTCCTTCTTTAAGAATTGATATTCCTTTCCCTGAGACTTTTGAAGAAGTATCCTTGGTGCCAATCACAACTTCCGGAATTCCTTCCTTAACAATTCTATCTGCACATGGTGGTGTATTGCCATAATGAGAGCAAGGTTCTAAATTTACATACAAGGTTGATTTTTTTAGAAGGCTTTTGTCCCGGACTGATTCAATGGCATTTACCTCGGCATGAGATTTCCCGTATTCTTTATGGTATCCTTCTCCTATAATTTTGTTGTTGTAAACGATAACAGAACCTACAAGTGGATTTGGCGAGGTGTTCCCCAAACCCTGGAGGGCAAGTTCATTACATCGTTTTATATATTTTTCATCTTCTGATAACATTTTTTAACTGGCAATTTTATATTTTTGATTTCATGAACCATCAAATGCGCTTAGTTGACCTGACAAAATGGATAAAAAGCGAATTAAACTCATTTTATCCTGAACGTGAAATCGATAGTTTCATTCAAATTATCTATGAATATACAATAAATTTAGAAAAAACACAGATTTTGATTAGTGGAAATTTAAAATTGAATGAGGAGAAAATAAAAAAAATTAAAGATATTGTACATAGACTAAAGAAATACGAACCAATACAATATATAACAGGAGAGACTTTTTTTTATGATTGCAAAATAAAAGTGGATGAACATGTTTTGATTCCGCGACAGGAAACCGAAGAACTTGTTGACTGGATTATAAAAGACAATGAGTTAGAGAACCCTAAGATTCTTGATATCGGAACAGGAAGCGGTTGTATTGCAATAGCACTTGCCAGAAATATACCTGGAGCAAAAGTTTTTGCCAGCGATTATTCAACAAATATTCTGGAACGGGCAAAGAAAAATTCAGAGTTAAATGGTACCAGGGTGTTCTTTTTTAAACATGATCTCTCAAAGTCGTTAAAATTTGAATATGGAAATTTTGATGTTATCGTAAGTAATCCTCCTTATGTATTAAATAAAGAAAAAGATATAATACCGGAAAATGTAATAAATTTTGAGCCTGGGCGTGCATTGTTTGTTAATGATCAGGATCCTTTATATTTTTATAAAAGAATTAGTGAACTTACATTATATTCTCTAAAAAAAAGCGGCAAATTATTTTTTGAGATTAATGAAAAAAAAGGAGAGGAAATTATTGAATTGCTTTTTAGTAAAGGGTTTAAAGATATAGTTCTTAAAAAGGATATAAATGAAAAAGACCGGTTTGTAAAAGCGACTTTATGAATGAAGAAGAAAAACAAAAGATAATCCAAAGGCTTTCCAGAATTTGTATGAGAGGTGAGAAATGTGAGCAGGATATAAAGAAAAAACTGGTAAACTGGAAAGTGCCTGGCCAGGATCATAATGATATAATTGATTTTCTTAAGAAAGAAGATTTTATCGATCATAGCAGATATTCTAATGCTTTTGTGAATGATAAAATAAAATTTTATCACTGGGGGAGGCAAAAAATAAGGGCGTATTTAAAAAATAAAGAAATAGAAGAAGAAAATATTGAAGCCTCACTGAATAAAATTTCACAGAAATTCTACGATGAAACGCTAAAAAAAGAGTTAGCTAAGAAAAAAGAAAAGTTGCCGGAGTTGCCTGACAGAGAGACAAAAAGAAGGCTTGTGAATTATTTAGTACAAAAAGGTTTTGAATATGGCAAGGTTTTTGAATTTGTTGAAAGCGAAATGAAAAATGATAATGCCAATTAAAAATATTTGGATAATAAATAATTTAATAATTATCTTTACGATAAATCAAAAAAAGTTGAATATGAAAATCTGTAAACATTTTTCTGGAGTTCTTGCGTTAGTTTTTCTGCTTACTTTATGTTCCTGCTCTTCGACACAATTGTCAGCCGGAGGGAAGAAAAAACCCAAATGGGTTAGAGAACGACCTGTAAGTAATGAATATTATATTGGTATTGGAATGGCCAATAAATCGGGAGATAATTATATTAAGGTTGCTAAAGATAATGCACTTACTGATCTTATTTCGGAAATTTCAGTAAAAATATCCAGCAATTCAGTTCTTCGTCAGTTTGAGAATAATGTGGAATTCAGAGAAGAGTTTGAATCTTATACAAAAACTAAGGTTAAGGACGAAATTGAAGATTTTGAGCATGTGGATTCTTATGAAGGTAAAGATAATTATTGGGTATACTATCGATTGTCAAAAGAAAAGTATGCAAGAATGAAGAGAGAAAAGCTGGAAAAAGCTAAGAATCTTGCAAAGGATTTCTATGAAAAGGCTAAAAAAGCGGAAGAAAAACTGGATCTTCATAATGCCCTGAACTACTATGTGAAAAGTTTTGAAGCCGTTAAAAAACACCTGGATGAAGATTTGTCGGTATTTACACTTGAAGGAAGAATTAACCTTGGGAATGCCATTTATCAGAATATTCAGGAAATTTTTAGTTCCATAAATATTGAGCCAGGACAAGAACTTTATGAAATAAAAGCCCTGTCTTCTAATACAACACCTGTAAAAGCTTTCGTCACATACCAAAAAGATGGTAGCCAGCAACCCGTTAATAATTTACCTGTTGTTTTTTCTTTTCCTGAATTGGATATTGATAAAACAGAAAGTGTGAATTCTAACGCAGCAGGTGAATTGGTTTGCAGCATTGCTGAGATGGCTCCAAAAGGAGAAAGACAAAAGATTAAGGCTACATTAAATACAGAAGTTTATTTTGGAGAAGAGAAAAGAACCCTTCTGAAAGAAATGTTTAAGAATGTAAGCAATGTTCCACACGGATATATTGTTGTTAATGTTAGTGATCTAAAAGCTTATTTTGAGGCAAGTGAAACACAGTTTGGCAAAAATATGCCTTCAAAACCGATAGCTAAATTATTTAAAAAAGAGTTATCAGAGGATTTCTTCTCATTTGTTGATGAGAAAGACAATGCTGATGTGCATATTAAGGTGGATGCCAATATCATAAAAGGGAAAAAGATGGATCGTTTTAATTTGCATACGGCTTACGCCAATTGTAATATTAGCCTGACAAACGCAAAAACAAATGCTGAAATATATAGTACAGGCCTGAATAACATAAAAGGAATGAAAACAGGTAGTTTCAGTATGGCAGCGCAGGATGCAAGAAAAAAAGTTGAGGAACAAATAAGAAACCAAATAATACCAGATATTCGTAAGATAAATTTTTAACCTTTAAACAACATCAATTATGAAAACTAAAGTTTACAAAACATTAAATTATTTAGTAGTAGGAGCCTTTATCCTGGGCATAGGATTAACTGGCTGTAAATCGAAAAAAGAAGCAGCAAAAAATGTTTCTGCACAGGAAGAGGAATTAATAACTTACTACTGTTCAGGACCCGAATACAGAACTGATAAAAAGAATTTCAGGGCAAATGCCATTGGTGAAAGTCGAGATCAGATGGTTGCCAGAAAGAAAGCTATGAGTAATGCAAAAGCTGCACTGGCTGGTCAGATTGAGACTGTTATCAAAGGAGCAACTGATAACTATGTGAATTCAAGAGAATTTAATAACGTAGAAGAAGTGGAAGAAAGATTTGAGTCACTTAATCGAGAAGTTATTAATCAACAACTCAATAATGTAAAAACAATTTGCCAAAAGCATACACGTACTAAAGGTGGTAAATTTAAAACCTATGTTGCCATTGAAATGGGTGTGGATGCACTTGAAAATGCTTTAGATGAAAGACTTTCAAAAGACAAGAGACTTCGTGTAGACTATGACTATGAGAAGTACAAAGAAACTTTTGAAAAAGAAATGGAAAAAATGGAAAATCAATAATTCATAGTAGATTAATTAGATTTTTTAATAGGAGGGGCTTTTTAATAAGTCCCTTTTTTTATGCCGTTTTTTATTTTATTTTATAGCTTTGTTTCAAAAACAATAAAAAAATGATTATATCAGAAGAAATACAAGAGTTGGAAAAGCGCAAGAATGCGCTGAGGAGGCATCTTTGACGTCGATAATAAGAAAATCCGAATAGAAGAAGAAGAAGAAAAAACCCAGGCACCTGATTTTTGGGATGATCCGCAGAAAGCAGAAAAGCAACTCAAGAAAATTTCTGCCTTAAAACAATGGACAAAAGCATATGAGGAAATTGAAACAGCATTTGAAGAGCTGAATATTTATAAAGAGTTTCTGGAAGAGGGTGAAATTGATGAGGAGGATCTTAAGCAGAAGGTGAAGCAGGTACAGAGACTTATCGAAAAACTGGAGCTTAAAAACATGCTGGGAAAGGAAGAAGATGCATGCGGAGCTTATTTGCAAATTAATCCTGGAGCCGGTGGAACAGAAAGTCATGATTGGGCAGAGATGCTTATGAGAATGTATATTCGATGGGGAGAAAGGAATAATTATAAGGTAAAGGAAATATACCACCAGCCTGGAGATGAGGCCGGAATAAAATCGGTCACCCTTGAGTTTGAAGGAGACTATGCTTATGGATATTTAAAAAGTGAAAATGGCGTCCACCGATTGGTAAGAATTTCACCTTTTGACTCCAACAACAGAAGACATACTTCTTTTGCGTCAGTATTTGTTTCCCCGGTCATTGATGATAACATAGAAATTGATATTAATCCGGGTGACATTGAGTGGGAAACTTTTCGTTCCAGTGGTGCTGGCGGACAGCATGTGAATAAAGTGGAGACAGCTGTTCGTTTAAAACATACCCCTACGGGAATAACTATTGAAAACCAGGAAACACGTTCACAGAATAAGAACAAAGAAAAAGCCATGAGAATGCTGCGTTCGCAATTATACGAGATTGAAATGCAGAAAAGAATGGAGGAAAAAGATAAAATTGAAGAGAATAAAAAGAAAATTGAATGGGGCTCGCAGATTCGAAGTTATATTCTCCACCCTTATAAAATGATTAAGGATTTACGAACCAATACAGAAACCTCTAATGTCCAGGATGTCCTTGATGGAGAACTGGATGCTTTTATTAAGAATTATTTGATGGAGTATGGTGGAAACTAAAAAAGAACTTATGAAAATATCATTTGTTACATACAGAAAATGACTATGAATAAACAATGAGAATTCCTTGATATTAAAATTCTGACAGAACACGATTGATATAAATATATTAGTAAAAACCAAACCGTTAAATAAATTTATCCAAATGAATATTTACCACAATCCAAGATGTAAAAAAAGCAGGGCTGGTTTACAGTACCTTGAAGAAAAGGGTTATTCACCTACGGTGATAAAATATTTGAAAGACCAGCCTTTTACAGAGGGAAGCCTGAAAAAAATCCTCATGAAGCTTAATAAAAAACCTGCAGAAATTATTAGAACGCAGGAGAAAGTTTACAAAGAGCAATTTAAGGGTAAAAAGTTTAATGATGATGAATGGGTGAAAATACTGGTAGAAAACCCGAAACTTATACAACGGCCGATTATAGAGACGAAGCATAAAGCAGTCATCGGAGATCCTCCTGAAAATATTGAAGAATTGCTTTAAATTTTGTATCTTTTGAATCCTAATGTCAAATGATCCATAAATCGTTTGATTTTATATTGTTGCTCATTAATTTTTAACCCTAAAATTATTGTCTTATGTCAACTCCTGAATTTAAGTACTATGATCCTTACCCTGTAGGGAAAGATAACACAGAATACTATTTACTAACAAAAGATCATGTCTCTGTTGCTCAGTTTGAAGGAGAGGATATCCTGAAAGTTGATAAAGAAGGTCTTACCAAACTTGCTAATGCAGCCTTTTATGATACTTCTTTTATGCTGCGAACGGAGCATCTAAAACAGGTTGCTGCCATACTGGATGATGATGAAGCCAGTGAAAATGATAAATATGTGGCTTTAACCATGCTCAGAAATGCAGAGGTTTCCTCAAAAGGTGTGCTTCCGTTCTGCCAGGACACCGGTACTGCTACTATCTTTGCCAAAAAAGGCCAGAAAGTTTGGACTGGTGGAGGGGATCAAGAAGCTCTTTCAAAAGGTGTTTATAAAACTTATACTGAAGAAAATTTGAGATATTCTCAGACGATTCCCCTGGATATGTATACAGAGAAGAACTCAGGAACTAATTTGCCGGCACAGATTGATATACATGCCACGGATGGCGATGAATATAATTTTCTTTTTGTGGCTAAAGGTGGAGGTTCTGCCAATAAAACGGCTCTTTATCAGCAAACCAAAGCCCTGTTGAATCCTGACAAACTTGAAAAATTTCTTGTGGAAAAACTTAAATCCTTAGGAACTGCCGCGTGTCCACCCTACCATGTAGCTTTTGTAATTGGAGGTACCTCTGCTGAAGCCAATCTTAAAACAGTAAAGCTGGCATCAACAAAATATTATGATAATTTACCAACTAAAGGAAATGAAGGAGGACAGGCTTTCCGTGACATTGAACTTGAAAATAAAGTTTTAAAAGCTGCTTATAATCTAGGTATTGGTGCTCAGTTTGGAGGAAAATATTTTGCCCTGGATATCCGTATTGTCAGGTTACCACGACATGGAGCTTCCTGCCCGGTTGGAATGGGTGTTTCGTGTTCTGCCGATCGAAATATAAAAGCAAAAATTAATAAAGATGGGATATGGGTCGAAAAACTGGAGAAAAATCCGGGGAGACTGATACCTGAAACATACAGGAAAAAAGAAGAGGATGGTGCCGTTAAAATTGATCTCGACAAGCCAATGAAGGAGGTACTGACTGAGCTTTCTAAACATCCGGTCGGAACCAGACTTTCTCTTAATGGAACTATTATTGTCGGACGTGATATCGCCCATGCAAAACTCAAGGAAAGACTGGATAATGGAGAAGATCTTCCGGATTATGTTAAAGAGCATCCTATTTATTATGCAGGTCCGGCAAAAAAACCGGAAGGAATGCCTTCCGGATCATTTGGTCCAACAACTGCAGGAAGAATGGATCCTTATGTGGAACCTTTCCAAAAAGCCGGAGGAAGTATGGTAATGATTGCTAAAGGAAACAGAAGTCAGCAAGTTACCGATGCATGCAATAAATATGGTGGATTCTATTTGGGTAGTATCGGAGGACCTGCTGCCATTCTTGCCCAGGAAAATATCAAAAATGTTGAATTGCTTGAATATCCTGAATTGGGCATGGAGGCTATTTGGAAAATTCAAGTGGAGGATTTTCCTGCCTTTATCCTTGTAGATGATAAGGGGAATGATTTTTACAGCATGAAATAAGATATTCAATAATATTGAAATTTAGGGTCAGAATGTGTGAAAATATTCTGACCTTTTTTAATGGTTTACTTATCCATTAAAACCAAACTTTTTAAGTGAGTATTTGTTGTTATGATTAAAAACCCGATTACTTATGGAATATAGGATTGAACATGATACCCTGGGCGAAATAAAGGTTCCTGCAGACAAATATTGGGGGGCACAAACTGAACGTTCAAGAAATAATTTTCAGATTGGGGCAGCTTCTTCAATGCCATTTGAAATAATATACGCTTATGGATTACTTAAAAAAGCAGCAGCAATTGTAAATTATAAGCATGGCTTAATTTCAGAGGAAAAGAAGAACCTGATTATAAAGGTTTCTGAGGAAATTGAAAAAGGTAAATTGGATGAGCATTTTCCTCTTGTTATTTGGCAGACAGGTTCAGGAACCCACACCAATATGAATGTGAATGAAGTAATCTCTAACAGAGCCCAGGAATTGGCCGGGTTAAAAACAGGGGAAGAAAATAACTTACTACACCCAAATGATGATGTAAACAAATCTCAATCTTCTAATGATACTTTTCCTTCTGCTATGCATATTGCTGCTTATAGGCTTTTGATGGAAACTACTCTGCCTTCTCTGGAATTATTAAAAGAAGAATTAACCAAAAAAAGCAGGGAGTTTGCAAAAATAATTAAAACAGGCAGGACCCACATGATGGATGCTGTGCCGTTAACACTCGGGCAGGAGTTTTCTGGTTACTCTGAACAGATAAATTATGGTATTAAAGCTTTGGAAAAGAATATGCCTCGTTTATCAGCGTTAACAATTGGTGGAACTGCTGTTGGTACAGGTTTAAATACTCCTGAAGGTTTTGATAAGGATATGGTAAAAGAAATTTCCAAGTTGTCGGGTTATTCCTTTAACGTAACAAGAAATAAACTTGAAGCGCAGGCAACACATGATGCATTAGTGGAAGCTCACGGAGCTTTAAAAAGCATTGCTGTTAGTTTGATGAAGATATCAAATGATATTCGTATGCTGGCATCAGGGCCGCGGGGTGGAATTGGTGAATTAATTTTACCAGCAAATGAGCCGGGGTCTTCAATAATGCCAGGCAAACTAAACCCCACACAAACCGAAGCGCTTTCAATGGTGGCAGCCCAGGTGATGGGAAATGATGTTTCGGTAAATATAGGTGGGTCGAACGGGCACCTGGAATTAAATGCTTTTAAACCCTTGATTATTTCTAACTTCTTGGAGTCGGCCCGTCTTCTGGGAAATGCGACCAGGTCATTTGCCATAAATACAATAAGAGGTCTGAAACCCAATGAGGAAAAAATAAAAGAATATCTGAATAATTCTTTAATGTTGGTAACAGCATTGAATAAACATATTGGCTATAAAAAATCAGCTGAGATTGCCAAATATGCCTATGCTGAGAATAAAACCCTTCGTGAGGCTGCAATTGAAACAGGTTATCTTACCCCGGAACAATTTGATGAAT
>CAYWSJ010000006.1:0-6775 GCA_964461045.1 uncultured Bacteroidales bacterium
ATGTCTAACAGATCGGAAAATTTTATAAGGTTTGCGGGCCGGTTGAAAGGGAGTGTAAGGATTTCCTGTCCTGATCCTTTGGCTTTTTTAAGAAAACTGCTTAATTCATTAAATTGTGCAGCATTCTCAACGCCTACATTATAGCTGAGTTCTTTTATAGTAGGCTGGGGGCCCATCCAGACAATGTCATCCAGGCTCACATCATCACCAAAAACATATTCTTTATCATTGTCAACATCAATTACACCGGCTAAATCAGGGAGATCGATTCCAAAGTAGTAAAGAAATGAACTGTCCTGGCGGAAGTGGTAATCATTACCGGCATAGTTCATCGGGCTTTCTCCATTACCAAGAATAAGAATGAGTCCGCTTTTTGTCTTCTCTTTCAGTCTTTTACGTCTTTCTATATAAACATCTTTTTTAAACATAGCACATAAATTTTTAGTAAGATTTACAGGTCTAAATTATAATTATTTCATGAGAAATTTGCAATGATTATGTTAAATATATTTTTGAATGGAAAAAGTATAATGGCGAAAATTGTAATATTTCTTTGAAAATCTTAAATTTGGTAATCTTATTCACTAACTTTAAAATTAATACGATGAAAAAGTACACACTTTTATTACTCATCCCGATCTTTTTTATTGGCTGTAAAAAAGAGAAACCTGCTAAAGAGGTTAAAAAGTACACCATTGATCAATTTATGGACAATGTTAGTATCCGCGGCAGTTCTTTTTCCCCGGATGAAAAGAAAATACTTTTCACCAGTAATGAATCAGGGGTTTACAATGCTTACGAGGTAAGTATTAAAGGAGGAGAACCCAAACAGCTTACCAAAAGGGAAGAAACCACTTATGCTATTTCCTATTTCCCGCAAGATGAAAGAATTTTGATGATGTCAGACCAGGGAGGAAATGAAATCTATCATTTGTATATGAAAGATAAAGAAGGAAATATTAAAGATTTAACCCCTTATGAAAATGCACGTTCTTCGTTTGCCGGCTGGAGCCATGACAGGAAAAGTTTTTTCATAGCTTCCAATAAAAGAAATCCGAAATATATGGATTATTATGAGGTTTCTTTGGAGGATATGAAACCTGAAATGATCTTTGAAAACAACAAAGGTTATGGCCTGGGAGCGATCTCTAACGATAAGAAATGGATGGCGTTTTCTAAAACAATTACCCGTTCGAATAACAACATGTACCTGTATAACCGGGAAACCGGGAAAATGAAGCTTTTGTCAGAACACGAGGGTGATATTCTTTATTCACCGGTTGATTTCAGCGCAGATAACAAAGATCTGTATTATTTGACAGATAAGGATAGCGAATTTAAATATCTGAGCAAAATGAACCTGGAAACCGGTGAATGTGAAAAGGTTTTTGAAACAAACTGGGACGTGATGTATGCTTCTCATTCCTATAATGAAAAATATCGCGTTATTGGAATTAATCAAGATGCGCAGACTGTTTTAAAAGTTTTTAATTTGGAAAAGGGAGAGGAAATGGATTTCCCGGATTTCAAAGGGAAAAACATCACATCGGTTAGTTTTTCAGAGAGTGAAGATTTGATGGCTTTTTATGTTTCTACTTCAAAAACACCCAGAAATTTGTATATCTATAACCTTGAAAAAGGTAAATATGAGAAATTGTCGAACTCACTGAACAAAGAGATTAACCCGGAAGACCTGGTGAAAGGGGAAGTTGTCCGGTATAAGTCATTTGACGGTACAGAGATCCCGGCTATTCTTTACAAACCTCATCAGGCCTCTGAAGAAAACAAAGTCCCTGCTTTGGTTTGGGTACATGGCGGACCCGGTGGACAGTCAAGAATTGGTTACCGAGCCTCCATTCAGTATCTTGTTAATCATGGTTATGCTATTATTGCTGTAAATAACCGTGGGAGCAGTGGCTATGGCAAAACCTTTTACCAGATGGACGACAGGAAGCATGGACAGGCAGACCTGAAAGACTGCATTTATGCCAAAGATTACCTGGCGAGCACCAACTGGACTGATACCAGCAAAATAGGAATTATAGGAGGTTCTTACGGGGGATATATGGTTGCTGCGGCCTTAACTTTTGAACCCTACGCTTTTGATGTGGGAGTTGATATTTTTGGTGTTACAAACTGGCTGAGAACCCTGAGGAGCATCCCTCCATGGTGGGAAGCTCAGAGAAAAGCTCTTTACAAAGAATTGGGCAATCCTGAAAAAGATTCCACATACCTGAAAGAAATATCGCCATTATTTCATGCTGAAAATATTCGCAAACCATTGATGGTCTTGCAGGGAGCAAATGATCCCAGAGTGCTTAAAGCAGAATCGGATGAAATTGTAGAGGAAGCAAGAAAAAATGATGTGCCTGTTGAGTATGTGGTTTTTGAAGATGAGGGGCATGGTTTCAGAAAGAAAGATAATGAGAAAGAAGCCTATAAAAAAATCCTGAAATTTTTGGACCAATATCTTAAAGGAGAAGAACAAGTTGAACAAAAATAAATTTTCTTATCATCTTTTAATTGAAAGCCGGGAATTTCCGGCTTTTTTATTGATGATTAAACTATTATAAAAAATAATTGTTAACCTTGTTTAAAAGGTGTTGAAAATCATATTGTAATGATTTTAAGGCCTCGTTGTTTTTTATTAATTTTATAGGCAAATGCCGAAGGATATGAATAAGCGTGTAGGGTTTTATACATCATCAAACTCGTGGCGAAATGTATTGCACTGGCAATTTACGAATGCCAAAGTACTGGCTGGTAAAGGGTGGGATGTCACTGTTTTTATTACAGGCAAAAACCGGCTGTACAAACGGCTAAAAAGCCAGGGAGTTAAAACAGTGGTTTTTAAAAAAACAGGATTGCTGATCCCTGATATGCTGAGATTTTCTGCATTGTTGAGGAAACATGAAATTACATCACTTTTTATTAATAGCAGCAAAGATATTTCTTTGGCCGGGTTGGCCGGACATTTGTGTGATCTGAAAAAAATAATTTTTAGAAGAGGTACAGTTACCAAGATCCGTTTTAATCTTTTCAACCGGATTGCTTTTAAGAAAGGATATATTACACATATTATAACCAATACAGAGGCCCACAAAACCAACATAGAGAATAAACGTTCCGCTTGTATTAGAAACACTAATTTTAAGGTGATTTACAACGGAATGGAACTAAGGAGTTTAGAGGTAGATCCGGGCCTGGTGCAAAAATACCGGAAAAATGGGGAAACTATTGTAGGCATTGCTGACGCCAGAGGTGCAGAAGAAAAATTGATAAAGTTTTTACGGTATTTTAAAAGCAGTCATACCTCAGAACATGACTTAAGATTCTTTATCTATAAGAGAAGTTCTTCTGACCATGATATAGAAAGAGAAGTTAACAAACTGGGGCTTAACGGAAGTGTGGTTTGGAGTGTACAGGAAAAGGGGATCGACCGTTTCCTGGATTCTATTGATGTGTTTTTATCATTTCAGGCAAGAAATGAGTTTAACTATCCGGTATTATATGCAATGGCTCACTTTAAACCGGTTATTGCACTTGCAAATGGAAGCAATACCGAAATAATACAAAGTAATGAGAATGGATTTTTATATAGCGAGGAAGATTTGAATTCGGCCTTTCACAAATTAAAAATACTTTCTGATAAAAATTACAGGGAAAAAATTGGGAAAAATGCCAGGGAAACCGTTGAAAAAAAATTTAATTTTGACACCTCCATTGAAAAAATAGAATCTGTTATAGAATAGTAATAATTGTTGGAATACCCAATTTACTAATGATAATTTAGAAGTTTATGAAAGAGGATATCCGGGAAGCTTTAGCTGTTTTAAAAAAAGGAGGAACTATTTTGTATCCTACTGATACCATCTGGGGTATTGGATGCGACGCCACTAATCCCGAAGCAGTAGAAAAAGTTTATAAGCTAAAGGGAAGGGATAAAGAAAAATCAATGTTGGTGTTGGTTGATTATCCATCAAGAATTGACAGGTATGTGGATGAGGTGCCTGAGATAGCTTATGACCTTGTAGAATTGTCGGAAAAGCCCTTGACTATTATTTACCCGAATGCTCAATTTTTGGCTGAAAATTTGATCGCTGAAGATGGGAGCATCGGAATAAGAGTCGTGAACGATCCTTTCTGCCAGGAGCTTATTACCAGGTTTAAGAAACCTATTGTCTCTACCTCTGCTAATATAAGTGGAGTGAAAGCTCCTTCAATTTTTTCGGAGGTAAAGCAGGAAATAATAGATGCCGTAGATTATGTAGTTCAATGGAGACAGGATGACGTAATACAAAATCCTCCCTCAGGAATAATCAAATTAGGAACCAGAGGTGAGGTAGAGGTCCTAAGAGAATAAATTGTTCAGAATACATATTGCTTACTATTATTTGAATAAATAACCCAACTTAACAAGAGACTTTTGCGAAAGAAAAAAGCCCCGGGGTGATAAACTTCCGGGACTGTCTGAATAACAGGTATATATTGGTTTTAAGTGCCTGATTTAAAGACGGATAATTCTGTCCGCTATTTAATTCTTTTCATTTAACGTTTTGTCTGTGTAAGGAAAAATAAAATCAATCGATATTTCTTACATTACCTGATCCTGAAACATTCGCATCGATAAGTGCATTACCTTTGTATTTTATTCCTCCACTGCCCGAAATGTCAGCGTCAATTTCTTTTTCAGAATATATGATACACGAGCCCGATCCGCTAATATCAATGTCTGCATAATTTATTTTCAGGTTTTCACCGTTATACTCACCGGATCCTGAGATGTCTAAATCTAGTCTTTCTACTACTTTTTTTCCTGCAAGGTGGACTTCTCCGGAGCCCGATATATCAACATCCATTTCACCCGTCAAAAGGTCATTGATGTGAATCTCGCCACTACCACTAATTCCCAGATTCATCATTTTATTTTGAATATTTGTTTTGGCCAGCAGTTCTGCAGAACCTGATATATCAATCTCTTTAATTTCAGGAGTTGTTATTTTAATCTTGATTTCTTTGGTAGAGTTAAAGAAGCTGAATGGTTTGTCGTATTTTATTATCAGCTTTTTATTTCTCACCCTGGTAACAATATCCTTTAGAACATCTTCATCTCCATTCAGCAAAACCTGGGTTTTATTTCCCTGGTATAGTTCAATTTTGGCATCTACAGAAATACTGATGGCATCAAATTTATCTACCTGTCTGTCTTCTGTTTTGTTATCAGCAAAAGCATTTGTTGCAAAAAAGTTTGCAAAAATGAATGTTGTCAGTAAAATAATTGTTCTTGTTTTCATGGGATTTTCTTTTTATGTGAAAAAATATTTACTGGTTTTATTTTTAAGGACGACCACCTATTTGAGATGTTGCATTATAAAATTTTATATTTTTGGACAAATGCTAAAGATATGGAGAATCAATCCTTTCATTTTTTTCATCAGACCCCTGTGCAGATAAGGTTTAATGATATTGATATTATTGGTCATGTGAACAATGCAGTATATCAGAACTTTTTTGATTACGGCAGGTTAAATTATTTTACAGATGTTTTTGGTTATAGAATGAACTGGCGGGAAAAAGTACTTGTTCTTTTAAAAATAGAAATTGAATATTTAAAACCAATTGATTTGCATGATAACATCAGAGTACTTACAAAAGTATATCAGATGGGGAACAAAAGTTTACGTATGCAGCAGCACCTTGTCGGCGAAGAAAATGACGACTTAAGATGTATTAACCAGGGAGTATTGGTTGGTTATAGCTATCCGGAGGATGAAACCATTCCGCTTGAATCTCATTGGCGGGAGCGAATTATTAAATTTGAAAAAGATATCAGTTTTTAATAGAATGTAATACTTATTCCACGTGAATTTGATGTAAGTATAACAGCCAAAGCCCCGGTATTCAGATAGGCATAGTCTGTTATGAGAAAGAGCTGATGTTTTTGAAAGTTTTCTGTCTAAATGTTAATTAGCTAGAAGGTTAACTGTTAAATCTAAGTCAGGTTATTCCAGGTCCAATAGTCCTTCAGGAATATGGATTTTTATAATTTCTTTTCCTTCGTCGATAGAAATCAGGGTATTTTCGTTGAAAGGGACCTCAATGGTTTTATCTTCATACCTTACCTGTAAGAGATTATTTGATGGAATGTTTATAATATCAATTACTTTTCCTATTTCTTCATTATCCTGGTTTATAAGTTTGAAACCCTTCAGGCTAATGTTATCAGCATTATGATTACCAGATTTGTTTTTCTGGCCTTCCTGAACATACCAATCTTTTTTTATAAGGTATCTTGCCTCTTCAGCATTATCAATATCTTCTATTTTAAGAATAACCGATCCTGAACTTTCAGAAATAACATCTTCAATAAAAAAAGGAACCAGGGCCTGGTCTATTTCTATGAATATGAAATCTTCCGGAGAAAGATCGCCGGATAATTTTGTATCCCTGCCAAGAATTATTTCCCCATTTTTCCCATGTGTTTTAAGGACGCTACCGGCTTTTATGCATTTCTCAGGTTTCATAATACTTGAAAAGATGATCGTTAAGGTTTTTATGTATCAAATACCCCGGCTTTATGGGCCGGGGTAGTAAAAATCAATAAAGTATGATTAATTTTATTCGGAAATTACTGATGTAAAGAAAGATTATTCCTCTTTTTTATCTTCAGAACCTTCTTCTTTTTTCTCTTCCTTTTCTTCCTTCTGTTCTTCCTCTTTTTTCTCTTCCTTGGCTTCTACTTTTTCTTCAGCCTTCTCTTCTTTCTTCTCTTCAG
>CAYWSJ010000006.1:6875-55979 GCA_964461045.1 uncultured Bacteroidales bacterium
TCTTCAGCCTTCTCTTCTTTCTTCTCTTCAGTCTTCTCCTCTTTCTTCTCTTCAGTCTTTTCCTCTTTAGCTTCAGCTTTTTCTTCCTTCGCCTCAGCTTTTTCTTCAGTCTTTTCTTCTACTTTTTCTTCTTTTTCTTCAGCTTTGGCTTCCTCTGCTTCACTTTCTTCAGCAGCTTTTTCGGCATTTTGCTTAGCTATTTCCTGTGCTCTTTCTTCATTAACTTTTTTCTCGGCTTCCAGTTTTTGTTTTGCCACCTCTTTCTTCTTATTGATGGCTTCTTCTCTTTGTTCATTGATTTTCTTTTCTTTCTCTTCCATCCAGTCGTTGAATTTCTTCTCTGCTTCTTCTTCTGTTAAAGCCTTTTTTTCAACTCCTTTCAACAGGTGCTTTTTATACATCACCCCTTTGTAAGAAAGAATAGCCCTGCAGGTATCAGTTGGTTGCGCACCCTTCTGAACCCACTTCAAAGCTTTGTCAAAATCTAACTCAATGGTTGCCGGATTTGTAGCAGGATTGTACATTCCGAGTTTTTCAATGTACCTACCATCACGTGGTGCCCTGCTATCTGCAGCCACTATATGATAAAAGGGCTGCTTTTTCCTTCCTCGTCTCGTTAATCTAATTTTTACAGGCATGTTTTTTACTTTGTTTTAAAATTCTTAAGCTTTTTAAAATTCGTGCCGCAAAGATATAATTTTTTTTATTCATAATAATATTTTTCCAATTTTATTCAAACTTAATTACTTATATATTTTATCAAAAATTATTAACAAGCCCTTTGAACACCTTTCATATTTCGTAACTTTATCTGTGAAAATATTAAGTCTAATTTGTTGAAATTGAAAGGATAACAAGTATGGGTAATTTTACTCATTTGCATGTGCACACCCAGTATTCTATTCTCGATGGTGCTTCGGATATTTCCGATTTACTGGCAAAAGCTGTTGATGATGGAATGAAAGCAGTGGCTATTACAGATCACGGGAATATGTTTGGTGTGAAGGAATTTTATAATGAGGCAAAAAAACAGGGAATAAAACCTATTATTGGCTGTGAGATGTACCTGGCGGAAGACAGCCGCTTTGACAAATCCGAGAAGAAGGACAGAAGCGGATATCACCTTATTGTTCTTGCCAAAAATAAAACCGGGTATGACAATTTAATTAAGCTGGTATCGTATGCCTGGACAGAAGGTTTTTATTATACTTCGCGTATAGACAAAGATTTGCTGAAAAAATACAGCGAAGGCCTGATTGTTAGTTCTGCATGCCTGGGGGGTGAAGTACCTAAAGCAATTATACAGAAAGGGAAAGAAGCAGCCAAAGAGGTGATTCGGGAATACAAGGAGGTTTTTGGAGATGATTTTTACCTGGAGTTGATGAGACACCCTTCCGGAAGACCTGAAAAAGACAAGGAAGTATATGAGGTTGAGGAAGAGGCAAATAAAGTAATGATCGAACTTGCTAAAGAATTGCAGGTAAAAGTAATTGCAACAAATGACGTTCACTTTATTAATGAGGAGGATGCCGAAGCTCATGATCGCCTGATATGTTTGAACACAGGGAAAGATCTGGATGATCCTGACCGGATGACCTACACCAAACAGGAATTTTTTAAGACAACAAGTGAAATGACTGAGTTATTCAGTGATATCCCTGAAGCAATTGAGAATACACAGGAGATTGTAGATAAAGTGGAAGATTATGAACTCGACCGGGAACCTTTGATGCCTTACTTCCCCCTGCCAGAAGGCTTTGAGAATGAGGATGATTATTTACGACATATTACTTACGAAGGAGCGAAAGAACGATACGGTGAAATAACTGATGAAATTAAAGAAAGACTCGACTTTGAATTGTCAGTAATTAAAGGAATGGGATTTCCGGGATATTTTCTTATTGTTCAGGATTTTATAAATGCAGCAAGAGGGTTGGATGTTTCTGTAGGGCCCGGCCGCGGATCTGCTGCAGGTTCTGCAGTAGCTTACTGCATAAAAATCACAGATATTGATCCTATAAAGTACGACTTACTGTTTGAGCGTTTTCTGAATCCTGATCGGATTTCTATGCCGGATATTGATATTGATTTTGATGAGGATGGAAGGGATGAAGTACTGAATTGGGTTGTGGAGAAATATGGAAAGGAGAAAGTTGCACATATTATCACATTCGGAACCATGAAGGCCAAGATGGCAATCCGGGATATTGCCAGGGTGGAAAAAGTACCGTTAGATGTAGCAGATAAACTGGCCAAGCTGATCCCTGAAGGACCCGGAATCAATTTTGAAAAAGCTTATGATGAGGTTCCCGAATTGAAAAAATACCGCGATAATGGTGATGAAATGGTACGGAGAACGCTCAAATATGCTGAAGTTCTCGAAGGTTCGGTGAGACAAACAGGACTGCACGCCTGTGGTGTTATTATTGGTAAAGATGATCTCCTGGAACATATCCCGGTTTGTACCTCGAAAGATACTGATTTGCGAGTTACTCAATATGATGGAGATCATGTAGAATCTGTCGGAATGCTCAAGATGGATTTTCTCGGGCTGAAAACCCTTTCGATTATAAAAGATGCTGTTGAAAACATTAAAGAGTCAAGGGGAATTGAAGTAGATATTGAAAATATTACCCTGGAAGATAATGAGACCTTTGAATTATACAGCCGGGGCGAAACAACTGCTCTTTTCCAGTTCGAATCTCCGGGAATGAAAAAGAACCTGCGAACACTTAAACCAAATCGTTTTGAGGATCTTATTGCAATGAATGCCCTCTACCGGCCCGGTCCAATGGATTATATCCCCAGTTTTATTAAACGAAAACACGGGAAGGAAAAAATTGAATACGATCTTCCTGAAATGGAGGAATATCTGAAAGAAACCTATGGAATAACCGTTTACCAGGAGCAGGTGATGTTGTTGTCTCAAAAACTTGCGAATTTTTCCAAAGGACAGGCAGATTCATTAAGAAAAGCCATGGGGAAAAAGAAGAAAAAACTCATGGAGGAACTTAAGGAGAAGTTCTTTGCCGGATGTAAGGAAAATGGTTATGACTTGAAAATTATTGAAAAAATATGGAATGACTGGGAGTCATTTGCCCAATATGCATTTAACAAATCTCATTCCACCTGTTATGCTTATGTCTCTTATCAGACAGCCTACCTGAAAGCACATTATCCTGCCGAATATATGTCTGCTGTACTAAGCAGAAATACTACCAATATTGAAAAGGTAACTTTGTTTATGGATGAGTGCCGCAGGATGGGAATCAGGGTGCTTGGGCCTGATGTGAATGAAAGTAAACTCAAATTTAATGTAAATGATGAAGGAAATATCCGTTTTGGTCTTTCAGCGATAAAAGGAGTAGGAGAAAGCGCTGCGGAAAAAATCATCGAAGAGAGAACAAAGAATGGAAATTACAGGGATATTTACGATTTTATAGAAAGGGTGGATCTGCATTCGGTTAATAAAAAAAGTATTGAATCACTGGCAATGGCAGGCGCTTTTGATAATCTTGGAAATATTAACCGTTCCCAGTATTTTGCGGAAAATGGTAAAGAGATAACTTTCATTGAAACACTTGTAAGATATGGAAGTAAATATCAAAATGATAAAAACACACAACAACAGTCACTGTTTGGAGATAGTAGTGCTGTTGAAATTTCTAAACCACAGATTCCGGAAGCATCTGAATGGGATAAGCTCGTAAAATTAAATAAGGAGAAAGATCTTGTCGGGATTTATATTTCAGCTCACCCTCTTGATGATTTCAAGATTGAAATGGAACATTTTGTCAGAACGGAACTTAAAGACCTGAATAGTGATTTTAACAGTTTTAAGAACAAAGAGTTAATAGTCGGGGGAATTGTTACTTCAGTGAAACATGCTGTAAGTAAGAACAATAAGCACTATGGGAGGTTTACATTACAGGACTATACAGATACTTATGAATTTTTTCTTTTTGGTAAAGATTACCAGGAATTCAGAAAGTTTTTATACCAGGATTATGCCTTGCTTATTAAAGGGAGGGTTCAGCCAAGGTTTAATGATCAGGAACGCCTGGAATTTAAAGTGAAAGAAATACATCAGCTAAGTGAAGTGCGCGAAGATTTGTTGAGAAATATCTATGTAACAGTTCCTGTTGAAGAGTTGAGCCAGGATTTTATTGATGATTTGAAAGAACTGACAATGGAAAAAGGAAACGTGACCTTACATTTTAAAATCAAAGATTTAACTGAAAATATTTCAGTTGAGATGTTTAGCAGGAACAAAGGAATTCATATAACCAATGAATTAATAAATTATCTTGAAGAAAATTCTGCTGTGCAATATTCTTTGAGTTAAACTTTTTTAATTTATTTTTGTAGAAATATTTCTTTTTGAAACACTAAAATTTAATACTATGACAATAGAAGTTACAGATTCCAATTTTGAGGAGAAGGTTTTAAATTCAGATGTGCCGGTAATTGTTGATTTATGGGCAGAATGGTGTGGGCCATGTAAAATGGTCGGACCTATAATTGATGAGATTGCTAAGGAATATGAAGGGAAAGTAGTTTGTGCAAAGCTTGATGTGGACAATAATGCAGAAACACCTACCAAGTATAGGGTAAGAAACATTCCGACAATTCTTTTCTTCAAAGACGGTGAGTTAAAAGATAAACAGGTAGGAGCTGTGCCCAAAAACACACTTACACAAAAATTAGAGGCATTGCTATAAAAGATAGAGACCAATAATAAAAAAATGCCCCGTATTTTATGTTGCGGGGTATTTTTTATGAGTTATAAATTTCCAGCGCTTCTTTTAGTGTACATGGTTCTTTGTCCACTGTAAATATTTTAATTCCTGCTGCTTCAAGAGTGGATTTTGCTTTTGGTCCTACATGACCAGTTACAAGCACTTCAGTTTTAAGCTGAGCAGCCTTCTGAGCTGCATTCGTACCTGCACCATGAGAGGCATTTACATTTTCGTTTTCAAACCATGTGGTTTCCCCAGTAGTGGTATCATATAGTAAAAAGCCACTGGCTCTTCCGAAACGGGGGTCTAAATCAGAACCCCATTCTTTTCCCTTTGCTGTAAAAAGAATTTTCATAAACAGATAAATTAGAATTTAAAAAAAATAACCCGGAAAAAGACCGGGTTTTTATTTTGATTACTTTTTTTATTTTTTGTTAGCTCCGTTATAGCCCCATTTTACATAAATGGAACCCCAGGTAAAACCTGCGCCAAATGTTGCAAGAATCAGGTTATCCCCCTTGTTGAGTTTTTCTTCCCATTCCCAAAGGCAAAGCGGGAGGGTTGCAGCAGTAGTATTGCCATAGCGTTGGATATTGATCATCACCTGTTCTCTTTTAATACCCATTCTTCGGGCTGTGGCTTCAATAATTCTCATGTTCGCCTGGTGGGGTACCAGCCATGAAAGTTCTTCAGGAGCTATATTGTTTCTTTTCATGATCTCAACTGAAACATCAGCCATGTTTGCAACAGCAGCTTTAAATACAGGTTGTCCTTCCTGGTAAATAAAATGTTCCCTGGCATCAACTGTTTCATGAGATGCTGGTTTTACCGAACCTCCTGCTTTCTGATGTAAATGTTTTCTTCCCGAACCATCAACCTGCATAATTTCATCCATTACGCCATAGTTTTCCTCTGTTGGTTCAAGTAAAATGGCACCTGCTCCGTCACCAAATATCGGACAGGTAGCTCTGTCCTGGTAATCTACTATAGAAGACATTTTTTCCGAACCAACCACAATAGCTTTTTTGTATCTGCCTGATTCGATAAATTTTGAAGCAGTAGAAAGGGCGTAAAGAAAACCTGAGCAGCCTGCATTCAGATCGAAGCTGAAAGCGTTTTTTATACCCGTTTTATCACTGATTATATTAGCTGTAGCAGGAAACTGCATGTCAGGAGTTACCGTGGCACATACTACCAGATCAATCTCATCCGGAGAAGTATTTGTTTTTTCCAGTAACTGGTTTACTGCTTTATAGCCCATGTCGGAGGATCCTTTTCCTTTTTCCTTCAGGATCCTTCTTTCTTTAATTCCAATTCTCGTCATGATCCATTCATCAGAAGTATCAACCATTTGGCTGAGTTCATCATTGGTCAGTCTATATTCAGGGACATAAGCACCTACTCCAGTGATTGTTGCATTTATTTTACTCATTGAAATGCCTCCTTAATTTTCTCGGATAGATTGGCTTCTATCACTTGTTTAGTATGTAATATCATGTTTTTTATTGCCACATCATTGGATATTCCGTGTCCAATGATAATGTTCCCATTGACTCCTAAAAGAGGGGTTCCTCCGATGTTTTCAAAGTTAAATCTTTCGAAAAAGTCATCGTTAATATTTCTTTTGCGCAATATTTTGTAGAATGCTTCAGCTTCTTTAAGTATTGTGTTTCCAACAAATCCGTCACAAACCAGGACATCAGTTTTTGAGTCAAATATCTCATTTGCTTCAATGTTTCCAATGAAGTTGAAACGCCGTGTGCCATTCATTAGTTCATAAGCGGATTTAACTACAAGATTTCCCTTCTCTTTTTCAGCTCCGATATTCAATAGGGCAACTCTTGGATTTTCTTTGCCGTAAACCTGATTGGCATAAATGGAGCCTATCAGACCATACTGAAATAATACATCCGGTTTACAATCCGGGTTAATGCCTACATCAAGCATGATGGCAAAGTCCCCGTTGAGTTGTGGTAGCGATGCGCTGATTACAGGTCTGATAATTCCGGGTAAGGATTTGACTGTGTACATTGCACCAACCATCATGGCTCCTGTATTTCCTGCACTTGCAAAACCATCCAGTTCGTTGTTTTCGAGTAGCGAAAATCCCAGGTTAATGCTTGATTTTTGTTTTGTAACAAAAGCTTTGGATGGATTTTCACCATTTTGAATAACTTCCTTTGAATGAATAATTTCAAAATGGTTTGTTGAGTAATCTTTGTCGGTTAGAATTTTTTTAATATGAGTCTCATTCCCAATTAATACCAATTGGGCGTCGGAATTGAGTTCTTTATGAGCTAAAATTGCTCCCGAAACAGTTACGTCAGGAGCAAAATCACCACCCATAATATCTACACCAATCCTCATCACTCAGCTGTCATTTTAACCTTCAATCTCTTTCTCAATGGCCATTTGTCCTCTGTAAAAGCCACATTCAGGACAAACTCTGTGGTAAACATGGGTTGCGCCACAATTATCACAGGCTACCATTTTGGGTGCGGTTCCCTTAATATTGGTTCTTCTCTTGTCTCTTCTCTGCTTCGATGTTTTTCTTTTTGGATGTGCCATTTTTCACCTAATTAATTTCGTTTAACAAATAAATTCTTCAATTTATCCCACCTGGGGTCCGTTTTATCTTTATCTTCTTGTTTATATTGTTCTAATAAATCTAACATATCCTGGTTGCATGTGCTGTTCCCGTCTTCATCATCAGGGTGGATGCGCTTTAAAGGCAGCGTCAGGTGAATGCTTTCGTAAAAGTACTGGGCTAAATTAATGTCCGGTTCATCCGAAAGCACAATAATTACATCTTCACTGTCTGCAGTGCCTTCGTGCTTTACATACAATTTTCCGTTGTAATCAATTTTGAAGTCGAAAAAATCAAGGCATCGGTCGCACTGAACTTTTACTGTTCCCTGAATAGAAATATCCAGGGTAATCACTCTTGATTCTTTAGTCAGGTCGACTTTTGCTTCAAGTTCGCCCGATTGAATTTCAGACTTCTCAAAAGACTCAAAGAACTTATCATCAATGCTGAACTGGTATTGATAATTCCCAAGTTCCAGCTCTTTATGATTAATCTTATATTTACTTAAATAATCCACGCTCACAAACCAAAATATCCGTGCAAAAGTATAAATTAATATTTGAATGAAAAAGAAAAAAAAATCAATATTTCATGAAATTAATAAAATTATATGTCTTCTTTGTTTTAATTCTCAATATCTTTGTGCAATCTGGCCGAGTTAACAGCCAGTTATTTTTTGGAGATTAATAAATTATTTATGAGAAGAATTATTTTTTTATTGACAGGTTTGTATTTTGTATTGACATATAATCTTCACGCACAGGATACTCTTACATTTATGCATTATAATTTGCTTTATTATGGGAAAGACACGGATTTTTGCAACCAGACTAATAATGAGATTAATGAAAAAAATGAGAACCTTGCGACCATAATTAATTATTTGGAACCAGCCATTTTTTCTGTTAATGAACTGGATGGAGAGGGTGTTTCTCCTGTATCCGACGACAGCAAATACTTGCTGGATAATGCCTTGAATGTAAACGGAAAAGATCACTACAGAAAAGTTCCTTTTCAGGAAATTTATCTTGCCAATACGCTTTATTATAATTACAAAAAAGTAAGATTGTACACCTATGACCCGATTCATATATATGTGGAAAACGAAAAAATATTTAATGCTTATACCTTTTATTATAATTCTGAAAGTTTAGCGACCGGAGACACGACCTTTTTTACGTGTTTTGTAATGCATTTGAAGGCTGGATCGGGTTATACTTTACAAAGGAAGGATGAAGCAGAAGTTTTTATGGATTATATTGAAAATGAAATTGCAGAGCCTGGGAATTTTATCTTATTAGGAGATCTGAATATTTATTATTCTAACGAACCAGGTTTTCAAACCTTAATTAATCCATCCCAATTAGTATATCGTTTTAATGATCCCCTGAGGCTTACAGGCGACTGGCATAACAACAGTGAATTTAGTGATTACCATACGCAATCTACTCATACGTATGGGGAATGTTTTTCTTACGGAGGAATGGATGACCGCTTTGATTTTATCCTTTTATCGGATTATATTATGAACGGGAGTCATGCAATGGAATATATACCGGGCAGCTATAGGGCTATAGGGCAAGACGGAACTTTTTTTAATTCTTCCTTAAACACAAACAACAATAGTAGTGTTCCTGATTCTGTCGCAGAAGCGCTGTATGACTTTTCCGACCATCTGCCGGTAAGTTTAAAGATTGGGTTTGAAAGAAATCCGGTAAGTGAACTGATTCTGAATGATGTATTTTTTGATCCGGTTAAACCGACCCCAAAGGATAGCGTAAAAGTTTATGCGAATATTTTTGATACAGAGGATCAATTAGAAGCTGTCCAGGTAAAGTGGGGAACAAGCCAGGGTTCTTTTTCCGACAGTTCTGAACTTTATATGGAAGGAAATTATTACACTGGCCTTATTCCCCCTTATGAAAATGGAGAGGATGTTTATTTTAAAATATTTGGATTGAACAAAAATGAAGAAATAATTTTATCTTCAGAGGAATATTATTATAAGGTACAGATTGTGAGTAATATTACAGAAGAAGGGAAGCATTTTAAGGTCGGTATAAATACGATGGTATATGATTATTTGAATATTAAAACACAGAATTTTCCTTATAATTCTTCTGTTTTAAGAGTTTATACGTTAGACGGAAAATTGATTTTTCAGAAAGCATTGTATTTTTATAGTAATCATGAAAGAAAAATTTACTTAAATTTTTCTGCAGGAAATTATGTTTACGAATTAAGACATGAAGGAGACATTGTAAAGTCTGGTATTTTTTATAAGTATTGATGTATGTGTTTTAGGAAGTTATTATTGTTTGGTTTGTTTATTCTGTTGCCTTTTCAGTTTTTTGGTCAGTACTTTACAATGGGTGAAGATCCTGCAAGAACTAAGTGGTTCCAGATAAAAGCCCGTCATTTTCAAATTATTTTTCCAGAGGATTACAAAGAACAGGCAAACTATACAGCCAATTTGCTGACATATTTTTATGATCGTGTGAACCAGGACCTGGAAGCAGAACCACAAAAGATATCCGTGATTATACATAATAAATCTGTAACATCCAATGGCTTTGTTGCGCCGGCTCCCGATCGGATGGAGCTCCACACACTTCCGCCTCAGGATAATGCTGTTGTGCCCTGGCTGGAACATCTCTGTATTCATGAATTAAGGCATGTTGTGCAGATAAGTAAATTAAGGCAGGGTATAACAAAGATTTTTAGTTATTTGCTAGGTGAACAGGCTGTTGCAGGAGTAGCAGGGATGATTCCTATGTGGTATCTTGAGGGAGATGCAGTTATTTCAGAAACCGATTGGACACAGGGAGGCAGAGGATCGTTGCCAACCTTTTCAAAAGAATTAAGAGCCCATTTCCTTGATAATGAAGAGGATTATTCTTATAACAAAATGTTAATGGGGTCTTTTAAGAATTACACTCCCGACCATTATCGTTTGGGGTATCATATGGTTCGTTATGCCCGTGAGAAATTCGGAGATAATATTGTAAAAGATCTGGAGAATTATGTGGCAAAACATAGTTTTTTATTCTTTCCTTTTCCCCTGGCACTTAAAAAATCAACCGGTCTTTTTCCCGGAGCTCTCTACAAAGAAGCTTTTTCTTATTATGACTCATCCTGGACAGCTTCTTATGACACTCTTGAGTTGAACAGGCAAAATGAAATAACAGAAAGAAAGAGCGATGAATATATTAGCTATACCTCGCCCATATTTTTTGATGATACTACCATCCTGGCTTTGAGAAAAGATTTGAGTCATTCTGCAGCTTTTGTAAAAATAACTCCCTCTTCAGAGGAAAAACTATTTATTCCCGGTAAAATGACCAGCCGCCGGTTTTCCTATGCGAATCATAAAATAGCATGGTCAGAAATGCAACCTGATTTGAGGTGGGGAAACAGGAGTTATTCAATAATCAAAGTACTTGATTTAAATACAGGAAAAGTAAATAAGTTATCATCTAAGACAAGGTATTTCGCTCCTTCCTTATCGGGAAACGGAAAAATCGCCTCTATAAAAATTAATGATTCTCAATCTTATGCCTTAGTAATACAGGATACTGAAACGGGGGAAATTATTAATGAGTATCCATCTCCCGATGGTTATTTCATTCAAAAGCCTGAGTGGGGCAATAATAGTAGTTTTGTATATGTTGCAGGTCTTTCGGGAAAGGGAAAGACTGTATACAGACTGGACCTTTCCAGTAAAAAATGGGAACAGGTGCTGCCTGTTACCAAATATGATATTCAGGACCTCTCCCTGTCCGGTGATTATTTATATTTTCATGCAACCTATTCGGGAATCGACAATATCTATGCAAAAAATCTGGATACAGATTCTGTTTTTAAGATTACAAATGCCCGCTATGGCGCAATGTTCTCAGATGTAAAACATGACCGGCAATTAATCTATTCTAATTATTCTGCTGAAGGATATAAAATTTATCAAAAAAACTTAACAAAAGAGGCATATTCCTTTTTCGATGTTGACAGCATTAAAAACAGCTATAAACAAAATTATTCTGAACTGCCCGACAGAGGTAAAATTGTAACTAAGGAATATTCAATTAAAAGATACAGAAAATGGAAAAATCTGTTTAACTTTCATAGCTGGGCTCCATTTTATGCTGACTACAGTATTTCATCACAAAGTGTTTCCAGCGTTTCTCCGGGAGTTTTATTATTGTCGCAGAATGACCTTGGAACGGCACTTTCGACAATAGGTTATTCATATAATTCCGGAGTTCACAAGTTTCATACTCAATTTCATTATACAGGATGGTATCCAAAATTTAGCATAAAGTCTAATTATGGAGGAGACCCGGAAATTTTTACATCAGCAATGCATAATTTGGTTCACCAGGCAGTTAATACTTATTTTGATCTGCAGTTTGATATTGCTGTTCCTTTTACCTTAGAAAAAGGCAAATATACCACGAAATTGACCTCCTCTGTTAATTATGATTATAAGAGAAATTATTATTTTGACTTCGATGAAATGAAATACCAGGAGGGAATAAACCTAATTGATTATAATCTTTTTTTATACAGGCTCAGGAGCATGGCATACAGAGATATTCAGCCTAAAACAGGATTTATAATTGATTTGAACGCAAGAACTTCTCCTTTTAATGATAACATTACGGGTAGTTTGTATTCAGCCAAAGGGCGTTTATTTCTCCCGGGTTTTTTTGAAGACCATGGGATAAAATTATCTGCAGGATTTCAGCATCAATATCCGGAAGCTCTGATATTTGGCAATTATGTGCGTCATCCAAGGGGTTATATAGAAAACTATGATGAACAATTGTACAGTTATAAAATAGATTATGCTCTGCCTCTTTTTTATCCTGATTGGTCTGTTGGTTCTTTGCTATATATTAAAAGATTTAAACTAGGTCTTTTCTATGATTATGCCATTGCAAAGAATAAGCATTATGTTGATAATTTAATAAGAAAAACCTGGCAAAGCGAAATTTTTCAATCTTATGGAATAGAGCTTACAACTGATTTTCATCTAGCGCGAATGTTTTTTCCCTTGAATGCAGGGATACGTTATTCATATTTACCCTATCTGGATCATACGAACATTGAATTTATTTTTTCTGTAGATTTGTATAGGATATATACGAATTCAAAATAATTGTATGTTGATATGATAGTTAGCGATTTATTTTTTGATATCAATATTAGCAAGTCTTTGTTGATTTATCTCGGCTCGGTATTTGCTGGAGGGCTTATCTTATTATGGATTATCAGGCGTTCTCTACGTAGTATTGAAAACAGGGGGACTAACTTTATCCAGCGGCTGAAGGTTTTTGAGCCCATAAAAACGAAGAAACCAAAGACAAAGCATCCCAAAAGCCAGAGGGCAAAGGCTCTTCAGAGTTTTTCATCGCGTTTTACTATTGTGAAAAGAATCATACTGATTTCTTATCTTATCATTTGGTTTATTATATTTGTTTTCCCCTTTTTTGGAGGGATTCCTGCCACAGTCGTTTCTGTTTTAGCAGCAGTATTGGCAGCTGTAGTTGGTATTGCAGCCCGTCCATTTCTTGAGAATCTCATTGCTGGTGTAGTGATTACCTTTAGCCGTCAGTTTAAAACAGGCGATACTGTTTTGATAGACCAGGAATATGGTACGGTTGAAGATATAACTATTACCCACTCGATAGTAAAACTCTGGAACTGGAAACGACTGATTATTCCTAACAGCCGGATGCTTAACAAAGAAATGGTAAGTTATACAACAAAAGACAGTTATATCTGGGCGCATGTTGAGTTCTGGGTTTCGTATGAAGCAGATATTGAGCTTGTTGAAAAACTTTCGCTGGAAATTGCAAATAATTGCGAATACAAACATGGCGAGTCAGGCGTAAAATTCTGGATTATGGAAATGGCAAAAGAAGGAATTAAATGCTGGGTTACTTTATGGACAAACTCACCCACAAACTCTTGGTATGCAAAGATCCAGGTAAGAAGTAATCTGATAAAAGAGATGAAAAAGCATGGAATCAAAACCCATACTGTTCAATATAAAAACGTGAGTTCGATATAAGTATAAAAACTAAAGTACAGGCATACAGATAGCTTTAGCTTTTAGGCCGGGGTTTGTTAGGTACGAGTATTGTTGATTTTTGAAAATCTTTTTCTTAAGAGACCTGTAATCCCAACCAAAAATTGGGATTATCTGAATATCAGCAAAATAAAAGGGTGTTTTACTACGTCGAAATTACGGTATAAAAAAAATAATGAAAGATTAGTCTTCTTCTGTTGCAATGTATTTAAAAGGAATTTGAAGAATTTCTTCATAGTCTTCACCGGCTTCAAGCATATCTTCGTCATCTTCAGGATAGCACCAGTGTACTTCAACCTTATGTTCTTTGTTATGCAGACCTTTTAAAACTTTTAATACTTCAAGAATCATTTTTGAAGAAGCTGTGTTGTAATACTCCATGTTAATGATGAAATCGGTTTTTTCTAAAGGATCCTCTGCATATTTTTTAAGCCATTCTATAAGTGGCTGATAAAAAGAACGAGCTTCTTCCGGAAATGATTTTCCTCTCATTTCAAATTTTCCTTTTTCTTTATTCAGAATAACTGTGGGTGTTTCAGGGGTTCCTTCACATACAAATTTTTCCATAATGACAGAATATTTACAACAAAGATAATATTTTCATTTAAAAACTTAAATAACTAATTATTATTCCTACTCTTCACTATCCTGATAAGGGATAAAAGAAAAATCAATGTCTACCATTTCTTCTAACTCTTTTCCAGCTTCTAATGTATCGTCATCTATTTCCAAATAGTTCCATTCTACCTTTACTGATTTACCCGGAGAATTTATTTTTTCAAGGATATTTAAAATATTCAGAATTCTTGTTGATGAGGCAGAATTGTAATAATCGAAATTGAACTGAAGAATGGTTTCATCATTTGGATTTTCTACATATTCTTCAAACCAGTTAAGAATCGGATCATAAAATACTTTTGCATCTTCAGGAAAAGAGCGTCCCCAGATTTTAAATTTATTATTTTTGGGGTCCAGTATTATTCCCGGTGTTTCTGCAGATTCTTCAACATAAAATGCTTCCATTGAATCTATTCTTTTATTTGTTTTTGAGATATCCATCTATAAGGCTAAGTAATGATTTTAGCTTGATGGGTTTTCTAATATAATTATCGCAGCCGTATTCTTTTGATTTTTCATCAGCATTGTCGATATCCAGCGCTGTTTGAGCAATAACAGGTATATTTTTATTAATTCTCTTGATTTTCTGGGTACTTTCGAAACCATTAAGTTTTGGCATATTTATATCCATTAAAACAAGATTAATGTCCGGATTGTTTTCTATGTATTTAACAGCCTCTTCTCCGTCTTTGGCATGGTGGATTTTTACACCTGTATGTTTTAGAGCTTCGGAGAGGAAAATAAAATTCATTTCCGTATCTTCTGCAATAAGAATAGAGTAATCCTGCCAGTCGTATTCACTCTTAGGTTTTAGCCTTTCTTTTGGTTTTGATTTAAGTTTTGCCCCGATAATCAGGATGTCGTCTAGTTGTTGATATCCGTTCCTCCACTCTTCAAATTTGTTATTAAGCAGTTCTTTTTGCTTTTCCATTGGTTCTTTGTGTATTTCAAGCAAATATTTTTTGAATTTACCTGACATAAACTTTCTTCCTTTTTTTCCACCAATCTGGTCGTGGAAACCATCGGAGAAGATGTAAATTGTATCCTGATCCTGAAATTCTATTTCATGGTTTGTGAAGGGTTGATCTGCTTTTTTGTGAATTGCTACCGGCATACGGTCTGCTTTTTTTACAGTAACTTCGTTATTTCTAACTAAGTAAAGTGGGTTGTGTGCGCCGGCATACTGAATTTTTTGTGTATTGAAGTCAATAATAGTCAGTGCAATGTCTATTCCATCTTTAGATTCAGTATTGTCTTGCGATTGATGAAGAGATTCAATAATATATGATCGCAATTGATTCAGGATTTCATTTGCCTGTAGGGAATAGACGTGTTCGTTTTCAACGATTTTATTTACAATCTCATTGAGAAATGCAATTCCCAGCATGCTCATAAAGGCTCCGGGGACACCATGCCCTGTACAGTCTGCAGCAGCCATGATGAGTTTGTTGTCTTTTTCTGTCATCCAGTAAAAGTCGCCACTCACAATATCCCTGGGTTTAAAAAGGATAAAATAGTCCTGGAGAGATTTTTCCATTAGGTAATCGGGTGGCAGCAGCGCATTTTGGATACGGCTTGCGTATTCAATACTGTCTGTGATATCCTTTTTTTGTTTGTTGGCAAGGTCGCGCTGTTTTTCTATTTCTCCCTTTTGTTTGTTAATTTGTTCGTTTTGTTCTTCAAGGAGCTTGTTGGCTTTTTTCTTTTGGCTGAATTGCCTGAAAATGATCACAAGGAAAATCAGAATGAGCACCGCAACACCAGACACGCCATAAATTATGAGGCGTCTGCTTTTTAACTGTGCTTCCTTCTTTTTTAAGGCAAGTTGATCCAGTTTAATTCGCATTTTTTGCTTTTGGGTGAGCTCTTTGGTCTCTTTTAATGAATCTTTGGTAACTTCTAATTTTTGCGTTTTATCTTTCAGTTCTTCTTCCTGTTTTGCCTTTTGAGTTTTGATCTGATCTACCTTTTTTTTGCTTTCGCTTTCAATCTGACTGATTCTTTCGTTCTTTATGTGTTTGTCTATGGCAGAAAATTCATCAAAATATTTCATTGATAATTCATTGTTTCCTGTTTCTTTATAACTCTGGGCCAGGATTCCATAACATCTGCGAACAAGTTTGAGGTTGTTTAGTTCTTTTGCCAGGCTTAGCGCTTCTTTTGTGTCTTTAATAGCTTCTTTGTGGTTGTTTAATTTTTTCTGTGTTTCTGCAATATTGATTAAGCCTGTGAAAATCCCTCTTTTCTGATTTATTTCCCTGGCTATGGATAAACCTTTTCTAAATTCGGAAAGGGCCTGGGAGTAGTTTCCCTGGTCTGTTTCAATTAAACCAATGTTGTATTGAATGGTTTTCATTCCATTTTGATTCCCTACTTTTTTATTAAACTCCAGAGAGTTTTTGAAATTTTGTTTGGCTTTTTCAAAAAATCCAGCACTCCAGTATGTATAGGCTATTTTACCATAGTAACTGGCAATTTCACTATTGTTCTTGTCTTTTTGTGCTTTACTTAGTTTTTCCTCGTATTGAGAGATTTTATCTCTTTGTTCCTGGGATAATGATTGCGCCAATCCTAAATCTAAAGAAAAAAAAAGAAGGACTGTCGCTAACAGAAAAAATTTAAAAGCGTTCATATCACACACTGGTTTGGTTTATTTACTGCTTATTCAATATAAAATTCAATATTCTTCTTTTCCTTGTTCCCTAGTTTGTCAAAAGCGGTTACATTTATTGAGTATGCTGTATTGGGTTCAAAATCTTCTATTAAACTATGATATAATTGCTTTTCTCCCTTGTTAATGCTATAATACATTTTATCAAAACCAACATACTTGTCTGTTGAGGAGAGAAAAAGGACTACATGCGGTGGGTAAACGCTAAGTTTCTTGCCATCGATCTCTTTTTTATTTTCTGAGACCATGCTGAATCGGTGAAAAATTTCGGGGCCTTTATTGTCAACAAGGCAGAGTATTTCATTTGTATTGGTATTACCGAGATTATCGTATCCTGTGTACGTAATGGTATGCAACCCTTCCTCTTTTAAAGAAAATGGTTCCTTATAAGTTTTATTTTCACCGTTTTGTATTTTATAATCTATTTTTTTGAAACCGGACTCCTTATCATTTCCCATTAATTCTATTTTAGTTTTTTCGGAGATAAAAAAAGTGTCTTTTGAAACAAATTCCGGGCCTTCAAAATTATGTCCCAGTTTCGGACCTGAAAGGTCGACATAAGAAACATTTGAACGATCGGTTAGTTTCCGGGTTTTCCTTTTATTGTTCACTTTATCGATAGCCAGGGTTTGAATATTCAGGTCTCCGGATTTTGATAAATAAAAGGGTTTTTCATAAGGTTTAAACTGACTGTTATTAATTGAATATCTGATTTCTTTAACACCTGCTTTATTATCCATTGAAATCAGTTTCAATTTATTTCTCCCTGAAAAATATTCTTTCCCGTTTGCAATAAAGGTATTTCCAATTAATTCTTCTACTATGGTAGGAGGGGTTTTATCAACATAGAATGAGAATTCTTTTGTGTCTTCTTTGTTATTTACCTGGTCAATGGAATAGTATTTCAGAGTATGTTCTCCTTCAGATAAATATTTTCCTTTTATGGTATACTTATAGGGTTTTTGTTTGCTGTTGTCAATCTGATAGTAAGTTTGTTTAATATCTGATAATTCATCTTTAGCTGTTAATACGATCTCTGATCTGCCGGAAATGATATTGTTATGTTTGTCTCCTTCAATTTTAATGCTAGTTTTGGGTCTGGATAAATCTAATATTAACTTAATCTCATTAGGCTTTTCAGCATTTCCTACGTTATCCGCTGCATAATATTTAATGAGATATTCTTTTTCATTTTCAAGAGGCAGGGGATCGTTATACTTTTGGTAGGGTTGTTTGTCTATTGAGTAATAAATGTTTTCAACTCCAGAAGTTGCATCATGAGCACTTAATTTAAGAGATGTCTTCTCACCTATTAGAACTTTATCGTTTGTTTTAGTTGTTTTTGTCCCGAAATTCGTTTTTGTTGTTGGTGCTTTGCTATCTGCGTAAATTTCAAAAATAATATCTTCTTTTGGATACACATATTCTTTTGTTTCCGGGTCAATTTTCCACGGACTATGGAAGCTGTTGTATCCTTCTGTGTCTAAATACATTGGGTTGGTAAAATCTTTTGAATCCTCACTGGTTAGCAAGTAACTTTTCGCATTTTCTTCAGGAGAAGTAGCTATTCTTAGGTAGACAGGCAGTTCTTTATTAATATATAATTTACCGTCTGGCGATTTGTATACTTTTTTGGGATGATCTAGTGGTTCCTGAGAAAAAAGATTTGCTGATAAAGATAAAGTCAGAATCAAAAGGGCGAATTTTCTTGCTAGCATATTCAGTTATTTTTACGGTACAAATGGTTAAATTTAGTAATATTTACTGTTCAAAACAATATAAAACGTGATTAAAAATTGCTACATAGTATAGAATTTGCTACGAAACTCGTAATATAAATGTTTCTATTAAGTTGAATAATTTTAGCTGTTGCATAATCTAAAAAATAAGATATAATTTAAGATCAAACAACTATGTTTTTAAATATTTTATTTCTACTTTAACAAAATACTGTAATTTTGCTATTTTCATGGTTAAATTCATGTTATATTATAACAAAAAAGCCTGAATATAAATAATACTGCAAGAAATTTGATACGTAATAAATATTTCTGATATATGGATAACATTAAAAGAGTATTATTAAAATTAAGCGGTGAGATTCTGATGGGTGACCAGGAATTTGGTATTGATCAGTCTCAGCTTAAACGATTTTCTGATGAAATTAAAGGTCTCATTAAAAAGGGTTATGAGTTATCGATTGTTATAGGTGGTGGAAATATTTTCAGGGGGCTGAGTGGAACGGAAAAAGGGTATGACCGTGTTAAGGGCGACCAGATGGGAATGCTGGCAACGGTAATAAACGGGATGGCATTGGCTAATTCTCTGAAGAATGCTGAAATTCCCTGTCGTTTATTCACAGCCATAAAGATTGAGCCATTTACGGAATTTTATACAAAAGAAAAAGCATTGGATGCGCTTGAAAAGGGTTTTGTAAATATTTTTACAGCAGGAACAGGAAATCCTTATTTTACAACAGATTCGGCTGCAGCTTTGCGGGCCCTGGAAACAAATTCCGATCTGTTGTTAAAAGGAACAAGAGTTGACGGAGTTTTTTCAGCAGATCCGGAGAAGGACAAAAGTGCCAGAAAATACGACAAGATAGGCTATGACCAGGTATTAAATGAGAATCTGAAGGTGATGGATATGACAGCTTTTGCAATGTGCCGGGATAATGAACTTCCCATTGTGGTTTTTAATATTAATAAAGAAGGGAATTTATTGAAGATACTGGACAATATAAATATGGGCACTTTGGTCTACAGTAAGTAGGAAAGGTTAATATTTTTTTTTACATTTGTTAGAAACAATAATTTCAAAAAAATAAAGAGCCATGAATGAAGAGATTCAAAAGGTTATAAAGGAGACAAAAAACAAAAATAAAAAGACAATTGACCATTTGTCAGATGAACTGGCACGCATTCGTGCAGGTAAAGCAAATCCAAGAATATTAGACGGGGTATATGTTGATTATTACGGGGCAAGCACTCCGCTGTACCAGGTAGCAAATATTGGCACACCTGATGCAAAGACCATTACAGTGCAACCCTGGGATAAAAATGTGACTGATAACATCGAAAAAGCAATTATGGATGCAAATCTGGGATTGAATCCAACAAACCAGGGAGATATTATCAGGATTAATATTCCACCTTTAACAGAAGAGAGAAGAAAAGAGCTGGTAAAATTCATTCATGCCGAAAGTGAAAATGCAAAGGTGAGTATTCGTAATAACAGGCGTGATGCAAATGATCAATTAAAGAAGATGAAGGATGAGGGAACTCCTGAAGATGAGACCAAGAGGGGAGAAGATGAAATACAAAAGGTGACTGATGAATACACCAAAAAAGTAGAAGAGGTAGTAGAAGCGAAAGAAAACGAAATAATGACAGTTTAAAAAAGTGAAATAAATAAAGATAAAAAAAAGGCAGCTTTTTAGGCTGCCTTTTTTTTAATCGTTATTTTCAAATTCCGAAATGTTATTGGCAATTTTCAAAACTTTCACAACGTCACCTTCCTCATTTTTGATAGGTGTGTATGTTTCAGCAAATTTAAAAGTTTTGTTATCGATGGTAACGGTATTTGTTTGTTTCTTTATCTTGCCATTTCTTAAGTCTTCCCAGAATTTTTCATACTCCTTTTTTTGTTCTTTTGTAAAATTCATATGATCTGAATGGTGAGCTCCGACAGCATATTCTCTGCTAATGCCTAAAAGGTTAAGATACTTGTCGTTAACTGTAAGTATTTTTCCATCCAGGTCATACTCAATTACAAAGCTTGACTCATTGAGCGCATCAACCAGTCCCTTCATTTCTGCAGATTTTCTGGCAGCTTCTTCCTGTGTAGCCTGAAGCTCTTCCATATTTTGTCTCATTTCTTCTTCCTGGGAAGATAATTCTTCTGCCTGTTGCTGCGATTTTTCCAGAAGTTCGTTTGTTTTAATGTTTATTCTGACAGAGGCAAGCGTTGAGCCTATATTTTCTGCTACTTTTTCAACAAATTCTCTCTTGTATTCAGGAATTTCTCCGAATGTTGCAATTTCCATAATCCCCAGCACTTCTCCTTCATGTTTCAGGGGAACAATTAATATAGCATCAGGGTTAGAGTCACCCAGCCCGGAGGTAATTTGAATGTAATCCTGGGGAATTTCAGTTATGTAGATGCTTTCTTTCTCAATGGCACAGGTTCCTACAAGACTTTCTCCCAGTTTAAATGATTTTTGAATATATTTTTTTCTGTTGTATGCAAAAGCAGAAAGAAGTTCATATTTAATTTCCTCTTTGCTTTCGTCATTTTTTATAAAGATTCCTCCCTGGTTGGCATTCAGGTATTTTACCATGTTTTTGATAATATTATCACCCAGTTTTTCAAGATTGTCATTATCTTGTCTGAGGATATCTGCGAATTTAGCCAGCCCCTCATTGGTCCATTGTCGTTTTTCTTCTTCTTCTCTCCGTTTCTTTTCATCTTCTCTTGCCTTTAAAAGACTATCGCGCATTTCAATAAGAGATTTTCCAAGTTCATCATTTTCATTGCTTAGAGAAAACTCATGATTTAAATTGCCTTCACCTAAACTTCTGGCAAATTCATTTTTCTTGTTTAATTCTTCAATTGATATGTTAAGTGCATTGGCCATTTCTTCGATTTCATCCCTTGTATTGATTTCAAGTTTAAGATCCTCTCCTATGTGGCCCTGGGAAAGTTTGTTTAGCTTTTCAATAACTTTTTCAATAGGTATGGTAATGTTTCTTGCAAGAAAATAAATAATTGAAGAAAGAATTAAAAGACCGATTAACCCTACAAGCAGAGAAACTTTAAAATTTTTGTTTGCACTTGCCATGATGGATTTTGTTGGTACAGCGACTCCAAGGTACCAATAAGTATTTGTTCGTCCTATATTAATGGGCGAATAGTACACGTACTTTTCAGCTTCATCATCCTTATTATGAGTGATTTTAAAGTATTCTCCGGTTTTTATTTTTTCATATAGATTAAAAAATTTGTCTTCTGTTGGATTTTTATTGGCTTGTTGGTTCAACATTTTTTCATCAGGGTGTCCGGCATATTTACCATTATGAGAAAGCATAAAAGCATAGCTTCCCTTGAGGTTTTCAATCTCGATATCTTTAACGATATTTTGAAAACGGTCTAATGTTATATCAACACCTACGAGACCGATGAAATTGCCTGACTTAAGAATGGGGGTTTCAAGTGACGTCATAATTTTTTGTTCCTGCTTACCGGCAGCAAAAACATCTGAATAGATCTCTGAAATTAATTCTTCTGCTCTTGCTTTATCTTTAGCATACAATTCTGAATCGCCTTCTAAATCTCTTAGTTCAGAAGATTTTTTTATTTCTCCGTCTTCTCTGAAACGTGTGTTCATTATTCTTCCGTAGGGCTTGTTCCAGGTTGAATCGATGTATTGTAATTCCCAACTGTCCCATAATTGATAAAAAGTTGGATTGGCTTC
Source organism: uncultured Bacteroidales bacterium (assembly GCA_964461045.1). Lineage (GTDB taxonomy): Bacteria > Bacteroidota > Bacteroidia > Bacteroidales > UBA12077 > JAGXLC01. Next base: position 29,055 of record CAYWSJ010000006.1, read on the forward strand.
AAAAACATCATCATACATCTTGTTAACGAGTTCCTGCCATTGATCTTTGGGCAAAAATGTATAATTCTTGAACGCGTTGGCCAGGGTCCGTATTACTGAGAAATCCTCATTTATTAGGCCCTGAATTGTTTTAGCATTTTTTTGAGACTTTTCTTTGATGAGTTTAATAGTACTGTTGTACGCCTGATTTTTTGCTTTGATACTTATATAACCAATAGCTCCCAGAAAAATAACAACAGAAATGGATATAATAAGAAGTTGTAGTTTGTGTCTGAGTTTGAGGTTCTTCATTTTCACACTGGTTTATTAATTTTACGTCGTAAACCTACTATTTTTTTGGGAAAAATCAAAGAACCTATATTTGATAAGCACCAATAATCAGGGGAGACCGCCGATATTTTTTTATGTGGAACTTATTTTTTCGAAATCAAACTCAGATATTTCAATGGCAATTTTTAAGATTTTTTTAACGGCGCCATTTTCGTCTATAATCGGTGTATAAGTTTCTGCAAAAATGAATGTTTTTCCGTTAAGCTCAATAACGTTGGTGTCTTTTTTTACTTTGCCCTCTCTGAGTTCATCCCAGAATTTTTTATAATCCTTTTTTTGTTTTTCGGTAAGTTTCATTTTATATGTGTGGTGTGTACCAACCACTTCTTCTTTTGTAAGACCAAGTAGTTCAAGGTATTTGTCATTGACATCCACAATTTTCTCATCCAGGTCATATTCAACTACGTAATTAGCTTTGTGAAAGGCGTTTACAACGCTTTCCATATCAGCTTTTTGCCTGGCAGCTTCTTCCTGTGTAGCCTGGAGCTCCTCCATGTTTTGCCTCATTTCCTCTTCCTGGGAGGATAATTCTTCAGATTGTTGTTGCGATTGTTCAAGCAGTTTTTGAGTTTTCATATTAACTTTTACCGATGATATGGTTGAGGCGATACTTTCACACACTTTTTCCACAAATGAAATCTGGTAATCTTCGAGCTTGTTAAAAGAGGCTATTTCTACAACGCCAACCAACTGGTCTTCTGTTTTTACCGGGACAAGAAGCAGGCAGTCCGGGTTTGCATCTCCCAGGCCGGAAGTTATTTCGATATAGTCCTGTGGTATTTCTGTCATGTATATTGTTTGTCTTTCAATTGCACAGGTTCCTACCAGTCCGTCTCCAAATTCTATTTTCCGGTCGAAGTATTTTTGTCTGTCAAAAGCAAAAGCAGACTTAAGTTCGAGGAATTTTTTATTTTCATCCTCATCATTTACCAGGAAGATACCACCCTGGTTTGCTTCAAGATAAAAGACAAGGTTCTTAATGACTTGATCAACAAGATTCTGAATGTTGTCATTGTTTTGTCTCTGAATATCTGCGAATTTGTTTAACCCTTCATTGGTCCATTGCCGTTTTTGTTCTTCAACTTTTCTTTTTTCCTCTTCCTCCCTGTTTTTTTTCAGGCTATCTCTCATTTCCAGCAATGACTTTCCTAGTTCGTCTTTATTTCCTGAAAGTTCATATTCTATATCTAATTCGCCATTACCGAGTTTATTGGCAAATTCATTTTTTTTGTTTAATTCTTCGATTGATGTATTGAGGGCATTTGCCATTTCTTCTATTTCGTCACCCGTATTCACATTAAGCTTCATTTTCTCATCAATTTCTCCCTCAGAAAGTCTGTTTAGAACGGATGTGAGTTTTTCAACCGGATTGGTTATATTTTTGGTGATAATGTATATTACTATAAAAAGGAGAATAAGTCCAATTACACCAATTATTAAGGAAATGACAAAATTTTTATCAGCTTCATGCATAATTGATGAAACAGGAATAGATATACCCAGATACCATGGTGTACCTGTTCGGCCAATATCAATTGGACAGTAACTCACATATTGTTTATCAAGTTCATTGTTTTTATGGATAATTGAGAAGGGTTCGTCTTCCTTTAATTTTTTGTAGAGATCAAAACCTTTTTTTTGAGTAGGGTTCTTCTCTATTGCTTTGTTAAGCTTTGAGGTGTCGGGGTGCCCGGCGTATTTTCCTTTATGGCTTATCAGGAAAGCATAATCCCCCTGGAGGTTTTGTAAATCGATGTTATTAATTAGCTCCTGGAAACGATCCATTGTAACGTCTACTCCAACAATTCCCACATAATCTCCATTATCCTTTTGGATAGGGCATAAGAGGCTTGACATTAATCTTTTCTCTGATTTTCCTTCTGTAAAAACATCAAAATAAAGGGGCAATATCATTTCCCTGTTGGCTTCCTTTATATTGCTGTAGATTTCATTATCGCCTTCCTGGCTTCTTATTTTATTTGTGTTTTTTATGATTCCCTGTTCTCTGAAATATGTGTTTGTTATTCTACCGTATGGTTTGTTCCATGAAGTGTCAATTACATTTAACTCCCAGCTATCCCAAAGACTGTATATGTTATGATGCTCGCGGATAATTTTGTCATACATTTGATTAATCAAATCCTGCCATTTGTCTTTTTCCCAGGAATCATAATTTTCAAAGCCCCGGGCCAGTGTTCTTACAACAGCCATGCTTTCATTCATATTTACCTGGATCTGTTTAGCAAATTTTTGGGCATTTATGTCGACAATTCTTTCGGTATCTTCAGTTGTGGTTTGTCTGGCATTAATACTGATATACCCGATTGCAAAAAGATATATAATAGTTGCTATAGAAATAATAAGAATCTGGATCTTTTGCTTGAGTTTCAACTGGAGCTTCATAAATTCTGACTTTTAATTTAAAGTAAACTTATAATTTTTTAGTTACAAATCAAAGAATTATATTTTCCTGAAATAAACAAATTAAGTGGGTTACGATTATTTTTTCTTTAAATTTTTTATTTCCTCTTCTAATTTGCGGACATAAGAAATATCATTACTCAATACCATAATTTTTGTGTATTGCTGGCTTTCATCTTTAATAGGGACAAAAGTTTCATATAACCATACTTCCTTTTGATTAAAAATGTATTGGTGTCCGCCGCTATGTTTCTTGCCTTGTCTTAGGTCTTCCCATGTTTTTTTGAATTCTTTGGAATTCGCTTTTTCCGGATCCATGAAGTCAATTAAATTTTTACTTACGAGGGCATTTTCTTCTATCCCAGAAATGTTACAATAAACCGGATTGGCTTTTAAAATATATCCATCCATATCAAGTTCAAGTCTTCCTACTGATGAATCAACTGCTTCAATGATCCCGGACATTTCATTTTCTCTTCTGGCAGCTTCTTCTTGTGTTGCCTGGAGCTCCTCCATGTTTTGTCTCATCTCTTCTTCCTGGGAGGACATCTCCTCTGCTTGCTGCTGCGATTTTTCAAGCAATTCGTTAGTCCTCATATTAATTTTAACAGAAGCGATAGTTGAGGCAATATTTTCTGCAACTTTTTCAATGAAGTCTTTTTGATACTGTTCTAATTTATTAAAAGAGGCAAGCTCCAGTACTCCTACAACTTCCTCTTCAGTTTTTAGCGGCACAATAAAAAGGCTTGTAGGGCTTGCTTTTCCAAGACCTGAAGTTATGTTTATATAATCCTGTGGTAATTCTTCAAGATATTTTGATTTTTGTTCCTGAGCACATGTTCCTACGAGTCCTTCACCGGGCTTATAGGTTTTCTCGAGATATTTTCTTCTGTTATAGGCATAGGCAGCTACGAGTTCGTATTGAATGTCTTTTTCGTCATTATCATTTTTTATAAAAATTCCTCCCTGGTTTGCATCCAGGTATTTCACCATGTTTTTAACTACATTATATCCCAGTTCTTTAATATCGTCATTGTTTTGTCTGAGTATATCTGCAAATTTTGCCAGTCCTTCATTTGCCCATTGTCTTCTTTCGTCTTCAATTTTCCTTTTTTCTTCTTCTTCCCTTGCTTTTTTAAGGCTGTTTCTCATTTCTATGAGAGATTTTCCAAGTTCATCTTCATCACTTGTGAGTTCAAATTCGTAATCTAATTCACCATTACCTAGTTTCTGGGCAAATATATTTTTTGTGTTAAGTCCTTCTATTGAGGTGTTTAACGCATTGGCCATGTTTTCTATTTCATCACCGGTTGCCAGTTCCAGTTTCATGTCCTGATCAATTTTACCTTTAGCAAGTTGATTTAAACGAGTGGTTACTTTTTCAATTGGTGTAGTTATGTTTTTGGCTACCAGAAATATAACAAGGGCTAAAATAATGAGACCAATCAATCCTACAAGAAGGGATATTTTAAAATTCTTATTTGCCTGGGCTTTTATTGACTGAATAGGAACAGAAATGGCAAGGTACCAAAAAGTACTGGTTTTACCTACTTTTATTGGTGAATAGGTTACATACCTCTCTTTTTGGTTTTCTTTGTTGTGAATAATATTGAAAGTTTTTCCTGTTTTAATTTTATCATATAAGTTAAAATCTTCCTTATTCGTTGGATTTTGACTTGCTTTTTTGTTCAGGGAATCAGTTTCCGGATGTCCTGCATATATTGCATTGTGCGATAATAAGAAGGCATAGCTGTCATTTAAATCTTTTATTTTTATTTCGCTTACAATATCCTGGAATTGTTCCAATGTAACATCCAGTCCAACCAGTCCGATATATTTACCGGAATCGCGAATGGGTTGTTCAAGCGAAGCCATTAGTTTTTGTCCGGATTTACTGGTTGCGAAAACATCAGTGTAGATATCAGTTATGAATTCTTGTTTTCTGGACTTGTTTTTTTTGTATAGTTCCGGGTCTCCGTCAAGACTTCTTAAGTCTCTAATAACGTTTACTTTATTGTTTTCACGGATAATTGTGTTTGCAATCCGGCCGTAAGGTTTCGTCCAGGAAGTGTCAATGTGTTGTAACTCCCAGCTGTCCCACATCTGGTAAAAAGTGGGGTGTGCTCTGAATACTTCTTTGTACATTATTTGGATTAAACTTTGCCATTCTTCTTTTGGGAGAAAGTTATATGCTTTAAAAGCATTTCCCAGCGTGCGGACTACTGCAAAATCTTCATTAATTAGTCCCTGAATTTGATTGCCATATTTTTCTGACTGGGCATCTATTAATCTTACTGCATTATTGTAGGCTTCATTTTTTGCTTTTGTGCTGATATAACCAATGGCTCCCAAAAAGACAACAGCTGAAATGGTAATAATAATAGCCTGTATTTTGTATTTAAGTTTCAGATTAAATTTTGTAATGTTCAGTTTCATAGAATGGAAGTTTAGGTATGATTATTTATTTTTTTGAATTTGTTCTTTTAGTTTGATTTTTTCTTTTTCTGAATCTGTATGATCCAGTCCGATGTATAACACTTTGATAATATTATCTTCTTTGTCTCTTATGGGTGTTAAGGAACTAATTAACCAAAGAGCTTCATTCTCTTTAGTTATTGCTTTAATAACTTTTGATTGGTCGTTTCCCTGCAGAACTTTGTTCCACATTTTTCTGAATTCGGCAACTTCATCTTTATGAATTAAGGATTCAATATTTTTTTCAGATATTTCATTTTTATTATAGCCAAAAGTATTTAGAAAAAGGTCGTTACCTGTTATTAGTTCCCCTTCTGTATTTGTTTCAGCTTTTAGTAAGAAATTGTCAATTGCTTCAACCATTCCTTTTAATTCTTGTTCTCTGCGAGCCGATTCTTCCTGGGTAGCTTTCAACTCTTCCATGTTTTGTCTCATTTCTTCTTCCTGGGCAGACATTTCCTCGGCTTGTTGCTGCGATTTTTCGAGCAGTTCTGAAGTTCTGAGGTTTGTTCTGACAGAGGAAAGAGTTGAAGCAATAGTTTCTCCGAGTTTCTCAACAAATTCAATCTGGTAATCTTCAAATTTATTAAAGGAAGCTATTTCGACAACACCAAGCACATTTTCTTCCATTTTCAGAGGAACAATAAGAATACTATCCGGATTAGCATCTCCCAGGCCGGAGGTGATTTTGATGTAATCCTGCGGGAGATCTGTCATGTAGATAGTTTCTTTCTCAATGGCACAGGTTCCCACAAGGCTCTCCCCCGGTTTTATTTGTTTTTCGAGATATTTTCTCCGGTCAAAGGCATAAGCTGCTTTAAGTTCGTATACGATATTATCTTTGTCTTCGTCGTTCAGGACAAAAATTCCACCCTGGTTGGCTTCAAGATATTCCACCAGGTTTCTGATAATTTCGTATGAGAGTTGTTCCAGGTTTTCGTTGTTTTGTCTGAGAATATCAGCAAATTTAGCAAGTCCCTCATTGACCCATCTTCTTTTTTCATCCTCAATTTTTCTTTTTTCCTCCTCTTCTCTTGCTTTTTGCAGGCTTTCTCTCATTTCAAGCAATGAATGACCTAGTTCATCTTCTTTTCCGGATGCCTGGAATTGGTAATCAAGTTTGCCTGTTCCCAGGTTCTGGGCAAATTCATTCTTTTTATTGAGTTCATCTATTGAAGTGTTGAGGGCATTTGCCATTTCTTCCAGTTCGTCACCTGTTGATAGTTGCAACTTCATATTTTCATCAATACGACCTTTTGAAAGTTCTCCCAGTCGGTTGGTTACCTTCTCAATAGGATTGGAAATGTTTTTAGTAACAAAATAAATCACCAGGCTCAGCAGAGAAATCCCAAGAACTCCAACGAGCATGGAAATCAGGAAATTTTTATTTGCTTGTTCTTTAATAGACCCGATAGGTGTTGTGATGCCAAGATACCAGTTTGTTTCTGTGTCTCCTATCTTTATTGGGGCATAAGACACATAACGTTTCTTTTCTTCTTTATTGTCATGGATAATGGAGAAATGATTTCCTTCTTCCATCTTATCAAACAAGTTGAAATTTTCTTTTTTTGTGGGATTTTTTTTAGGTTTTTGATTTAATAGTTCAGTGTTCGGGTGCCCAGCATATTTTTTATCATGACTGATCAGGAATGCATAAGATCCGTCCAGCGTTTTAATTTGAATATTGTTTACAATTTTCTGAAAACGTGTAAGAGTCAGATCAACTCCAACAAGCCCGATGTATTTCCCCGATTCAACAAGAATAGGGCTTACCAGGGTAGTCATAAGTTTTCTTTCTTTTTTATGCTCAACAAAAACGTCTGCATACAGATCCGCAATCATATTTTTTCTTTTCGCTTTCCATTTTGCGTATAATTCCGGGTCGCCTTCCATGCTCCTGTAGCCCTGGGTTGTTTTCATGACATTGTTTTCCCTGAAGTGCTGGTTGACGATTCTTCCATAGGGTTTAGTGTAAGTACTGTCAATGGAACTTAATTCCCAGCTGTCCCATAAATTATAGAATGAGGGATTAGCGAGGAAGACCTCATCATACATTTTGTTGATCAGTTTTTGCCATTTTTCTTTTGGGAGGAAATCATAATTTTTGAAAGCCTGGGAGAGAGTTGATACAACAGAAAAATCTTTGCTAATAAGACTTTCGATTTTATATGCATATTTTTGAGACTGAGCATCTACCATCCGGGTTGCATCCCGGTAAGCAATGCTCTTTGTTTTCAGACTGATAAAGACAATTGTTCCCAGAAAAATTACTACAGAAATTGAAATAATGATTAACTGAATTTTTTGTTGTAATCTTAAATTTAATTTCATTTTTATATTTGTTTATTCTGGCAGAATTAGGATCAGATCATCATAATTTATCCTAAAAACAAAATATTAACCAGAGAATAGTTAACACATAATTACTGCTGATTTTTATTAACAGCCATAAACAAAATTTTATTTATTTTTCCATCATTGTCTATTAGTGGAATAAATGAAACAATAAAGGTTAGTGTTTTTCCTGCTTGTTTTTTAAAAGTTAGTTCAGATTGTGATTTATTTCCTTCCTTTATTTCATTCCATAGTTTTTGAAATTTTTGTTTGTCTTTATCTGCAACAATATCATTTATTTGTTTTCCGTAAAGCTCGTCAGGAGTATATTCCAAAGAGCTGCTAAGAAGTTCGTTTGCTGACTCAAACGAACCGCTCGTTGATAATTCAGCTTTCAGGATAAATGTATCTACAGCATTAAGAATGTTTTTAAGTTCTTCTTCCCGCCTGGCAGCTTCTTCCTGTGTGGCTTTAAGTTCCTCCATGTTTTGCCTCATTTCTTCTTCCTGTGCAGACATTTCTTCTGCTTGTTGCTGCGATTTTTCAAGAAGTTGAGATGTCTTGATGTTTACTCTTACTGAGGAGAGTGTAGATGCAATTGTTTCACCTACTTTCTCTACAAATTCAATCTGGTAGTTTTCAAACTTATTAAAAGAAGCTATCTCGACAACACCCAGGACATCTTCTTCCATTTTAAGAGGAACAATGAGAATACTATCGGGGCTGGAATCGCCAAGACCTGAGGTAATTCTGATATAGTCCTGGGGAACATCGGTCATGTAAATTGTTTCCTTTTCCAGCGCACATGTTCCCACAAGGCTTTCACCGGGTTTTAATTGCTTTTCGAGGTATTTTCTTCTGTTGTATGCATATGCAGCCTTAAGTTCATATACCGGGTTATCTTTATCCTCGTCGTTTAACACAAAAATGCCGCCCTGGTTAGCATCCAGGTATTCCACAAGGTTTTTGATAATTTCATAAGACAATTGTTCAAGGTTGTCGTTGTTTTGTCTTAAAATATCGGCAAATTTTGCCAGGCCTTCGTTTACCCATCTTCTTTTTGCGTCTTCTATCTTTCTTTTTTCTTCCTCTTCCTGCGCTTTCTTTAGGCTATCCCTCATGTTCAGGAGAGATCTTCCAAGTCTGTCTTCTTCGCTAAGCAGCTCAAAATCAACATTAAGTTCTCCTTCTCCTATTGAATTTGCAAAGTCTGCTTTTTTATTCAGCTCTTCAATGCTTGTGTTCAGGGCAACTGTCATCTCTCCGATTTCATCTTCAGTTTTGGCAGTTGTTTTCATGGATTCTTCTATATGGCCTTTTGCCAGTTTTTTAAGAATGGTTGTAATGTTTTCAATAGGTTCACTTATGTTTCTGGCAATTGTCCAGATAACAAAAAACAGAATAAGAAGACCCGCAATTCCTACTATTAATGCTGTGTAGAAGATGCTGTTGGCCTTTTGTCGTATTACATTGTAGGGAACTACAGTTGCAACAGACCATGGTTTATCAACTCCGTCTATATTAACAGGAGCGAATGAGTAATAAAATTTTTTATGATCTTTATTTGAAAAATTAAAAGCAAATAATTCGCCGTCCTGGATGTTTTCTATTAATTTGTGTTTCTCGGTCAGGTCAGGGTAAAGCTTTTTTACTGATTTTCCAAGATATTCGTCATTTGGATGAGCCGAGATTGTTCCGTTGTTTGATAATAATAATGCGTAACTGTTTTCGAAAGGATGAATTTTTTTTATGATTTTTTGAAAACCTTTCAGATCTACGTCAATTCCTGCAAGGCCAATAAAAGTTCCATTGTGCATAATAGGAACAGAAATATTAGAATTTAAGTACTGGTCTTCTTTTTTACCCGAAAAGGAGTACATTTCAGGGTCAACAACCATGGGTTCTCCTGAGGTTTTCATTTTGTAATAATTACTTCCCGGCTGGTCGCCCTGCAGATTCAGCCTTTGTGAAATGAATTTTAACTCCCCGCTTTCAGTTCGGATCCATCCTGTTAAACGCCGTCCAAAGTTTTTTGTCCATGATGTATCTATGGCACTGAGTTCAAAACTGGTTGCTACTGCATAAAACTCGGAGTGTTTCTCTAGAATGTTTTTTTGAGCTTCATGATACAGGGTGTCTAAATGATTTAATGGAATTAACTGGTAATCTTCTACCGTTTCTGCTAAAGTAGCACATATATTGACATATACATCTATTGTAGATTTGATAGTCTTTGCAGATTCTTTGGCTTTTGCATTTGCTACGTTTGTAACCTGGTTAAGAGCAAGTCTTCTTGATTTTATTGTAATGTATCCAACGGCAATAATATAAATCAGCATAGAAGTTGCTAAAATATAGAGGAGCATCTTTGTTTTGATCTTCATGGCTCGAAGTTTATTGTTAGCGCTCTAATTTAATGATTTATTCACAAAAATTAAACTGAAATTGTAATTAATAGCTTTGGGTGTTATAATTTTTAAGCTCCTTCCTTAACTTTCTGATGTCTGTTTGATAGAAACTTTGTAAAAGATCCCAGAATTTTTCACTATGGTTTGGATGTACAGTATGACAAAGTTCGTGCAGGATAACAAAATCAATTAAATGATCCGGCAACTTCATGAGATGTATATTCAGATTAATATTTTTTTTATTTGAGCAGCTTCCCCATATTGTTTTGGCATTTTTTAAGAAAATCCGGTTATACGAAAACCTATGTTCCTTTGCCAATTCTTTTACTTTTTCAGGCAAATACACCCTGGCTTCTTTCTTTAAAGCTTTAGTTATACCCGATCGTATTGTTTCCTGCACAGAAGGGTTATATACATTTTTCTGAAATGGATAGCGTATAATTATATGACTACCTGTTAATTCAGAAGAAGGATTTTTCCTGTCTTCAGGGATTAATTTTAATTTGTGTTTTTTAGTTCCCCGGAAATTATCTTCTGAGATTTTCTTTTGTTTTTCCGATGCTTTCTCAAGCTTCTGCTTTATCTCCTTTTTGTTTTCATGAAGGAAACTTATAGCTTGTTTATAGCTTGAATAGTAGGGGATTGTTACCCTTATCGTTTGGTCGGGATAGAATTTTGCAATAATTCTTTTTGCATTTTTCCTCCTGGTGAAATGTATAATACCTATATCTTCGATAAACTTAGTCTTCACCTTAGATTCTCTTTTAGTAAAATTTTGATTTTAAAATAATTATCAGTTTCTTTCTTAGTCTGATTTTAAGGGTAAAATTATCGAAAATATTAATATGTGCAAACTGTAATTTTAGCAAATAAATTTCAACTAATATTTTTATCAGCTATTTATTTTTCATATTAGACCCAGAAAGAACAAATGATTAAAACATTTATCATAATTAGGTAGTATTTTAGAAAAGTTGTTAATTTTGAATTTTTCATAAATCAAAGATAAAAGTTAATATAATGGTTAGGAAGTTATTTATTCCGGTTTTTGTTTTGCTATTCATACCTGTTGGTCTTTTTGCCCAGGAAAAGTGGACATTAACGGATTGTATAAATTATGCCCTGGAGCATAATATACAGATTAAACAGCAGAAGCTTAACACCGAGATTAATGAAAACGCCCTGAAAAGGAGTAAGTTAGATGCTTTCCCCACTTTGAATGCAGGTGCAAGTCATAATTTTTCTTTTGGCAGGGCACTTGATGAAACCACGTATGAGTTTACAGAAAACCAGGAAGTACAGTCCAGTAATTTTTCAGTCAGCAGTTCAGTTACTTTGTTTAAGGGTTTTCAGCGTTGGAACAGAATAAAACAAAATAAATTTATTTTGCTTTCAAGCCTGAATGAACTGGAAAGAATTAAGAATGACATATCCCTTAACATTGCTTCTTCTTATCTCCAGATATTATTTAGTAAGGAATTGGTAGAGGTTTCAAAAAATCAGCTTGAGGTAACAAAGCAGGAGATTGAAAGAACTGAAAAACTGGTAGAGGCTGGTAGTCTTCCCAAAGGTTCTTTGCTGGAGATAAAGTCCCAGGCAGCCAATGAAGAACTCAACCTGGTGGAAGCTAAAAATCAGCTTGAATCTTCGTATCTCAATCTTATCCAATTATTAGAACTGGATTCAATAGGTAAATTTTCAATTGTTCAACCAGGTTTTAAGGATATTAACAAGAAAATTTTGCTTCCGATAGATAGTATTTATGCTAAAGCGAGGGGATTGCTGCCAAGGATAAAAAGTGCAAAATACAACTTAAAATCAAAAAAAGAGGCATTAGATGTAGCTAAAGGACAACTAAGCCCTTCCCTATCGATGAATGTTTCTTACGGGTCAAGGTACTCAAATATCAGGGAGCGGATTTCTTCTGTTGATACCACAGCCATGATTTATGGTTATACTCAGAGTGGAGAGAATGTATATGTTCCCCAAATGATTCCTAACTACGAAAAATATCCTTTTTTTAGTCAGATTCAGGATAATGCAAGTACCAATATAGGGTTTACTCTTTCAATACCAATTTTCAACGGAATGCAGGCTAATTATTCTGTGAACAATGCAAAAGTAAACATGTTAAATGCCAGGTATAACCTACAATATGAAAAGAATCAATTATATAAAGATATACAAAAAGCTTTGTCAGATGCCCGTTCTGCCTGGAAAAAATACCAGGCATCAGAGAAGACTGTCCAGTCAATGCAGGAGTCATTTAAGTACACAAAACAAAAGTTCAAGGTCGGACTGGTTAATTCAATTGAATACAATACAGCGAAAAATCAGCTGACAAAAGCAGAGTCTGATTTGCTGCAGTCTAAATACGAATATATATTTAAAACGAAAATATTAGAATTTTATCAGGGAATTCCCCTGGAACTATAAAATTACAGCGATGAAAAAGAAAAAGGTACTAAAGTATTTGATTATTGCCCTGGTGGTGTTAATATTATTTTTGATAATCGGAAAAAAAGCCGGGTGGTTTGGTCAGGATTATACCTATAAAGTGGCGGTTGAAAGTCCCGATTACAGGACAATCGTAGAGACAGTAACTGCTAATGGAAAAGTGCAGCCAGAGACAGAAGTGAAAATTTCACCTGAAGTATCGGGGGAGATCATTGAAATTACTATTGAGGAAGGTTCTAAGGTAAAAAAGGGAGATTTACTTGTAAAAATAAAACCAGATACCTATCAGTCCATGCTGGACCGGGCAAAGGCTTCTCTTAATTCCTCAAGGGCTCAGTATGCCAATTCCAAGGCTCAGCTGGAGCAGGTGCGCGCAAAATATAAAAAGGCAAAACGAGATTATGAAAGAAACAAAGAGTTGTGGGAAGAAAATACCATTTCTGAAGCTGATTATGAGACAGCTCTTTCTTCTTATGAAATGGCTGAAGCGGAACTGGAAGCTGCCCGACAATCTGTTCAGTCAGCAAAATTTTCTGTTGAAAGTGCCAGGGCATCAGTAAAAGAAGCCAGAGAGAATCTTCAGAAGACCCAAATATATTCTCCTATGAACGGAACTGTCTCAAGGTTGAATGTAGAAGTGGGAGAAACTGTTGTAGGTACTAAACAGATGGCAGGAACAGAATTGCTCAGGATCGCTGACCTCGATAAAATGGAGGTTAAAGTTGATGTGAATGAAAATGATATTATTAAAGTTACTCTTGGAGATACTTCTGATGTGGAAATAGATGCCTATCTCGGAAGAAAGTTTCAGGGGGTAGTATCGGAGATTGCCCATTCTGCAAGTATCGAAGGTGCTTCAACAGACCAGGTTACCAGCTTTGAGGTTAAAATTCATCTTCTTAAAGAATCTTACAAAGATTTAATTAACCCCGATAATCCCTATCCATTCAGGCCGGGACTTTCTGCCACAGTTGAAGTTAAAACAGAACAGCACTTAAATGTTTTGTCTTTGCCCATACAGGCAGTAACTACCAGGACTGTTCAATCAAAGAATAAGGAGAAAAAAGAAAACATCCGGGAAGTCGTTTTTACGGTTAAAAATGATTCTGTAAGAAAAAATCCTGTAGAAATAGGAATTCAGGATAAACAGTTCATTGAAATTCTTTCAGGTATTGATACAACCGATAAAGTTGTGACAGCCCCTTATAGCGCTGTTTCAAGAAAGTTAAAACAAGGAGACAAGATATCTGTTGTTAAAAAAGAGAAATTATACGAAAGAGAAAAATAAGTTTTGTAGAGAAATTATGGCGCTGATATTAAATATTGAAACCACTACAGATAATTGTTCTGTTACTCTGGCTAAAGATGGAGAACTGTTGAATATTGCAGAGCAAAGGGAAGGACGTTTGCATGCATCATTATTAACTACTTTTATTGAGAGAGTCATCAAAGAATCCGGCAATTCTTTTGACATGCTTGACGCTGTCGGGATCAGTAAGGGACCGGGATCCTATACAGGCTTAAGGATAGGCGTTTCGGCAGCCAAAGGAATCTGCTATGCACTGGATATACCTTTAGTAGCAGTACATACCCTGCAGGCAATGAACGAACAGGTAGTTAACAATCGTCAGAAATACGGACTTCATAAAGGTGAAACCAACCTTAGCTTTATTCCTATGATTGATGCCCGCAGAATGGAAGTATATTCGGCTGTTTTTAATATTGAAAATGAATTTGAAAGAGATGTGGAGGCGGAAGTACTGGATGAGAATTCTTACAGTGAGTTATTAAAAAACAGTAAAGCAGTCTTTTTTGGAAACGGAGCCGGAAAATTTCAGGAAATAATTGATAACCCCAATGCTATATTTTTAAAAGATATATCACCAACTGCCGGGTCTATGATTTCTCTTGCTGAAAAAAAGTATCAAAATAAAGAATTTGAAGATGTTGCTTATTTTGAGCCTTTTTACTTAAAAGAATTTATTACTACAATTCCAAAGAAAAAAATATTATAGAAGATTCTTTACGATTATAAAAAGGGTACTGTAATCTTTTGCGTTATTAATTAAAGATTTATTTGAATTAATATTAGCTATTTTAATGAATTACTTTAATTTTGCAGAAAAAATAATAAAGTATGGCATCTACAGCAGATTTTAGAAATGGAATGTGTATAAAATACAACGATGACCTTTATACTATTGTTGAATTTCAGCATGTTAAGCCAGGTAAAGGAGGTGCTTTTGTCCGAACGAAATTAAAAAGTGTTACAACAGGCAAAGTGATTGAAAATACTTTTAATTCAGGGGCAAAGGTTACAGAAGCAAGGATTGAGAGACGACCTTACCAGTTTTTGTATAAAGATGATCTTGGGTATCATTTCATGCATCAGGAAACTTTTGAACAAATATCTCTCGAAGAGAAAATGATAAATTCACCGGAATTATTAAAAGAAGGACAGCAGGTAGAAATTGTCTTTCACGATGAAACAGAAACTCCTCTGAATTGTGAACTTCCCCCGTTTGTAGAAATGGAGATAAACTATACGGAACCTGGAGTAAAGGGAGACACTACTTCTACTACAGCTTTGAAACCTGCAAAAATTGAAACAGGGGCAGAGGTAAAGGTGCCCTTATTTGTAAACACCGGGGATATCATAAAAATCGATACACGTGATTTTTCATACGTGGAGAGAATTAAAAAATAAGATTGTTTAGGTTGTTAAAGGGTTATTATGAAAACTAACCAGGCCAAAATAAAGAGATTAAAGCTGTTTTCGTTTAAGTTGAATTCATTGCTTGCGATTACCAAAGCAATTAATGCCAATTTATCAACAGAGGAACTTCTTCAGCGATACAAGAAGATTCTCAGGGATGATTTGAATATCGGAAAAGTTTTAATCTATAAATATAATTTCAGCAATGAAGACTGGGAGATTATACTGGAGGCTGGTTGTGGAGAAGAAGTTGAAGATATTGATCTTGAAAAAGACATATACGGGCATGAAGAAATTACATTTGTTACTTCTTCACCCAATCCATCACTAAGGACTTTTGATAATATTATTCCTGTATATCATAATAACGAACCTATTGCTTACGTTCTAATTGGAGATATAGATGACGAGGCAAAAGGGGTAAGTCCAACCATAAAACATCTCCATTTTATTCAAACCCTTTCAAACATAATAATTGTGGCAATAGAGAATATTCGTTTATATAATGAGAACCTGAGACAGGAAGCTTTGCGCAAAGAGCTTGAACTTGCTTCAAGAATGCAGTCTATGTTAATTCCCGAAGAAAGTATTCTGCCTCATAATGATAAAATCTTTGTGAACTCATTTTATAAGCCACACCTGGAGGTAGGAGGAGATTATTACGATTTTATCCGCCTGAACGACGAAGAAGGAGGTTTTTGCATTGCTGATGTTTCCGGGAAAGGTATTTCTGCAGCCTTGCTGATGTCAAACTTCCAGGCCAACCTGAGAGCTCTTTTTACAACGAATAATGATCTTGAGGACATTGTGATAAAGCTTAATGAAAGGGTAATGTCCAGCGCTAAAGGAGAGAAGTTTATTACGCTTTTTATTGCAAAGTACAACTATACAAAGAAAAAATTAGAATATATAACTGCCGGTCACAACCCTCCACTCGCTTATTACACCAAGGAAAAAGAACTTGCTTTTCTGAAAGACGGATGCCTTGGTTTGGGAATGCTTGAAGAAATACCCACAATTAAGAAAGGAGAAATAAACATTGAGGATCGCACCAAACTTTTCTGTTATACCGATGGGCTGGTAGAACTTATTGACGAAAGAGGTGTTAGTTATGATACTTCAAATATACAGCACCATATTTCCAACGATGCCAGGATTGATGAAAATATTGAAGCCATTATCAAAGACAATGCGATCCTGGAAGGAAGCACCGCAATTTTTGACGATATTTCCATTATCGGTATAGAATTCTATTAATTACAATATTACAGCATTTTTATTTTTCTTGAGGTAAATGAATGTCTCTGTTGGTTTTGTATTGGAATGATATAAAAAAAGCCCGCTTTTTTTGCGGGCTCGGGGGCTGTCCCATCAGGGCTCGAACCTGAACTCTTCTGGACCAAAACCAGACGTGTTGCCAGTTACACCATGGGACAAAAATTCATTTTGGTCTTGCAAAGATAAAAAAAATATTCATTCACCAAATTTTTTGTAAATATTTTCAATTTTTAATTCTTTTCCGTTTTTGTATAACTCACAGGTTTTACCGATTATTGTATTAGTTATCCGTAAGGGCATGCATTTACCGTAGTTCTTCTCTTTTCTCATTTATCTGATTAACAGCCTGGATTAATTCTTGCCATGATGCATCAAGTTCCTTAAGGTACTTTTCTCCCAGCGAAGTGAGCGAATAATATTTTCTTGGCGGTCCTTGTTTTGATTCTTCCCACCGGTATTTTAACAAACCTGCATTTTTTTGTCTTGTCAGCAGTGGATATAGAGTTCCTTCCACAACAATTAACCTGGCATTTTTTAATTCACTTATAATCTCAGAAGCATATGAATCTTTTCTGGAAAGTATTGACAGAATGCAATACTCCAATACACCCTTTTTCATTTGCGCTTTTGAATTGTCTATATTCATTCGTATAAATTTTATTTATTTGCCTGATAATCTATTGTTTAATCCTTTCTGGGTCTGATTTTTGTTTCTTTTGCCATGGAACCCTCAGTTTTTATGCATTGCCTTTTTCTGTCTGATGAGGAGTTCATTTCTTTACTTTTTTGAGTTTAAAGATTCAGGTTGCTCTTTACATTTTCGTATTCCTTTTTAAATTTTTCTTTTAGGTTAGAAATAGTAAATGGCTCCCCTTTCATCTCCATCTTTTGCGCAAGTGTTTTTGCTTCGGGGACTACCAGCCAGAGAATCAGGTATATGATAATTCCACTTCCCCCTGCCAGTGCAATAAGAATAAATAGTATTCTGAAGAGGATTGGATCAACCTTGAAGTATGCTCCCATGCCACCACAAACTCCTCCCAGAATTCTGTTGTCCGGATCTCTGTATAATCTTTTGGTTTCGTTGCCGGTTGAGAAATTTTTGTCCTCCTCAGAATCTTCCTGGTTTGCAAAGTCTTTGGGTTCACCCAGTATTTCAATAACCTGGTTTACATCTTTTGCTGTTATGATTTTTTTGTCTCCCTTAATTCGATCGCTGAATAGTTCTGCTATACGGGATTCTACTTCCTGCATAATTTCTTTTCTTTCATGTTCAGGGAAATTCTGTTCCACCGCATCCAGGTAGGTTTTGAGTAAACTGAAGGCATCTTCCTCAATGTGAAAGACAGTTCCTGCCAAACTTACAGATCGCATTGTTTTCATAATAGTTCCTGTTTTTTATACAAAGATATATAAAATTTATAGTATTATGCAATACATAGTAGCTATAAATTTAAAATATTTTCTTTTTTGCTGAAAACATGAAATTTAGCAGCAGAAAAGTGTTAATTTGTGAATGATGAAAAAATCAATTTGTATTTAGGCAGCGAGGTTTTTCATTTTATGTTTCCCAGACTCCCGCAATAGGATGTCCGCAATGCGTACATTTTCCATTTTTTACCTGATTTTTAAGGATAAAGAACCCTCTTCGCTTAATGATCATTTCTTCACAATTCGGGCAGTAAGTATTTTCTCCGTCAGTTCCCGGGACGTTCCCAATGTAAACATAGTTTAAACCTTCGTCAAAAGCAATTTGTCGTGCTTTTTTTAATTTATCAATGGGTGTGGAGGGTAGATGTTTCAGTTTATGCATTGGGTGAAATCGGCTGAAGTGCAGAGGAGCATCTTTAAAGCCATTATCAAACAGCCATTTGCACATTTCCCGGATCATGTCCAGGTCATCAGTCCACTCGGGTACCACAAGGTTTGTAATTTCCAGCCATACGCCTTCCTCTTTCAATATTTTGAGAGTGTTAAGTACGGTATCCAGTCCGCCTGCATTCAATCGCATATAAATATCATTGCTGAAGCTTTTCAGATCGATATTGGCTGCATCGATTACTTTGGCCAGCTTTCTCAATGGTTTCTCATTTATATAACCTGCGGAGATCATTACATTTTTTATTCCGTCTTCATGTGCCAGTACAGCCGAGTCGTACATATATTCATAGAAGATAATCGGTTCTGTGTAAGTATAGGCTATCGATTTACAGTTGTTTTTCTTTGCCAGGTTTACAAGTTTGGGAGGCATGGCATCATAATTCCGGGTTTCTTTCGGACTTTTTTGTGATATCTGCCAGTTCTGGCAATTCAGACAGGCAAGGTTACAACCAGCTGTTGCTACAGAGAAAGCCCTGCTCTGCGGGTAAAAATGAAACAGCGGTTTCTTTTCAATCGGGTCAATATGCATGGAGCATGGATTTCCATATACGATTGAATAAAGTGTATTATCTTCAGTGACCCGTGTGCGGCAATCTCCGACCTCTCCTTCTTTTATATTGCATTCATTCGGACATAGCTGACATTTTGGACCGCGAGGGGTACGGATATAATATTCTGCTTCTTTACTCCATTTCCAGACATTGGTATCTTTCAAACTGTTGGCCTTGGGGCTGCCAAAAGCTTTTATGGCTGCCAGCCCCATAAAAGCACCACCACCTCCCGCGATGGCTTTTTTTATGAATTCCCGCTTGGATATTTTGTTTGTGCTCATATCGTTTTGTCTTCTGTTTTTTAAACGAAATAATCTGATTTACATTATGCACTACATCAAAGATATTGAATTAGTTAGGGTTTGCTGAAAAAGTCTGTTATTTAAATTCAGTATAATCAAATATTCATTTTAACCTGGTTTGCCACCTGTCTTTTATGAATGACCCATTGTAAGCTGCGTGATAAGAACTCCCAGCAAATTCAGGCCACCGACAATAAAGCACACATTGAGTAAACCTAAAGCAGGAATTAAATAGGCTGTCATAATAAAGGAACCAAGAGCCGCCCCCAGCAGATCAACGCTGTAAACCCCTGACGCAATAGCTGCAACTTTTTTCAGTTGAAGACTAGAGGCCATAGAAAACAACATCCCTACCATAAAGGAGATGATAAACATCATTAGAATAAAAGCAGCATGCATTGGTATTACCGGGACATTAACCGATTTGAATAAAAGCAGTAACAGGGGAAGCAGAAGACTATATATTCCAATAGCCAATTGTAAAAGCCTGAAATTTTTCAAGGTGACTTTTGAAATGATCTTAGGACGAAAGTAAGTTCCTGCAGCTAACCCTGCCATGAAAACGGTTACAATGATTCCAACAAGATTGTAGACATAGCCATATAAAACCTGGAAGGCAATTAAGAGCACAACCTCAATTGATGCCCCGGCAAAGCCCCCGGCAAACATGGCGAAATTGACCGGATTTAATCTTACAACAAACACCAGGCTTAACAGTATTAATACGGCAAAAGGAATCCAGTAATTAAACTCTAAAGAACTGGCCCATTGGTTTAGCTTCAGATAATAGGTAACCGGCATATAATCTGTGTTAATACGAATATCTTTTTTTAGAATATCCAGTATTTTTTTGCCCCTTTTCTCAACAAGCTTATCATCAAAATAAAACTTATTTACATATTGTGTCCGGATGTTTTTTTGCTGGATTTTTTTTGTGATAGAGTAGGTCAGCTCTTTATCCGAAGCGAGGAAAAAATTGGTATTTCCCGGAACAATAATAATATTTTTAAATGTTTCTTTTAAGGTATTATAAACAGAAGAATACAGGTCACGAGTCTCTTCACTTAGGTAATTTGAAGAACCTGAAAGATTAAAACTGATTACAGCATTTTTATGGAGCCTGTTTTTTAAAGCTGCATAAAATTCCCGTGTATAAAACCGATTAATTTGGGCTGTAGACGGTTCCGGCAAATTAATGATTACAGCATCATATTTTTTTTCTGTATGTTCAATATAGTAGCGTGCATCCTTATTTATAATTTTTAGATTTTTTAAATTCTCAGAAGGTAGAAATTTTTTTTCTGCCTTTATCAGCCATGGATTAATCTCAACATAATCAATTTGTTCAGGCTTGTATTTTTTTATTTCTTCTACAACTCCAGCCATCCCTCCTGAAAGCAAAAGTATTTTTTCAGGATTATCCACCTGGGTTAACGGAAAATGAACTGTTTCTTCTGATTTTACAGGTTGTTGGGAAGAAAACAGCAGTAAATTGTTTTCATAAAAATTTATTTGTCCCTCTTGCTCTGCCACAGTGATATTTCCGTAAGGAGTAGATTTGAAATATTGAATATCTTGATTTTTGTACAGATACTTGCGGGTTAACTTGTCAAAGTTTGTGGTGATGTTAATACTGATAAAACCTAATAAAATGATAGTCACCATACCAAACAACCACCTTTTCTTTTGCATGAAAAGAATGAAAAGAATGGCAGATAAATTAATTATTCCCAGCACCATTAAAGTGTTGAAAGTATTTAAAAACCAAAAAAGGACCAGGTTGAATAAAATTCCTCCGATAATGCTGCCAGTTGATTCCCAGGAGTAAACTCTGCTTATGTAATTTTCTTTTTTAAGATTTGAAACAACATGGGTCAGTAATGTAAAAAGAAAGCCTGTCAGGATACAAAAAGGGAGCAATAACAGGAAGGAAGAGTAGAATATTTCAAAAATATTCACCATTGTGCCGTAAACAAATACGATACTCCTCAAATAATAAGCCAGGAAAATCAGGATAAAGGGCAGAATGCTTATCAAAGTAAAGAAGATGATTAAAAATGAATTTGAATTTCTGATTTTATCAGATTTTTTACCCCAGTAAGCTCCAAGTCCTGTTAAGAGCATCCAGTTGGTAAGAATGATACCAATGATCAGTTCATTTCCATAAAATATTGAAAGAAGTTCTCTCAGAACAACAATTTGCGTAGCTATTGAGGTAAAACCTAAAATTAGGGTTAACAAATGGTATGACCTGGTATAAAGTTTGTTTGTCTGCATTGCAATAGAATTAAAATTTACCCCTTATTGTAATAAATGACCTTAAATATCAACCAATATTGTATTAATATAATTTCAAATCCATTTAATTGATATCTTCAAAAGATAAAAAAAGTTATTATGAATAAAAAATAACAAAGAATTAAGAATCTATTTTATTAAAGCAAAACAAAATCAAAGCAGTGTTTTAAATTTTAAACCTTATTTTTACAGACAAGATCAGAATCCTTTTTTTAACAATCCTTAATTATGCGATCAAAATTTTATTTTTTTGTTATACTTTCATTTTTTGCATTAATTTTAAGTTTTTCAGAAGGACACAGCCAGGGTATCCGGGGTAAGATTTTAACAAGATCAGGAAACCCCATACCATTTGCAAATATTTATATCCCTTCACAAACCAAAGGAACTGCTTCAAATATTGAAGGAAAATATGAGCTGCGGCTTAAACCCGGAAAATATAAAGTTACCTATCAGTATTTGGGTTATGAAACTCAAAGTCAGACAATAACAATAAAAGAGGGTTTTGTTACAAATGATGTTGTCCTGAAAAAACAACATTATCAGATACCCGAGATAATTGTATATGGTAACGGAGAAGATCCGGCTTATCATATTATGAGGAAAGCAATTGCCATGGCACAATACTATAAAAACCAGGTACGGTCATATGATTGTCGTGTGTATCTGAAAGGGTCAAGTGTGTTTTCAAAAATCCCAGGATTGCTGAAAAAGCAACTAAAGAAAGACGGGATTGAAGAAGGAGAATATTTTATTACAGAAAATATTTCTGATATTCATTTTGAACTTCCCAATAAGGTTGATCAAAAGGTTGTTGCCCTGAGAACAAATAATTATGAGATGAATATTAACCCGATGAGTTATATTACACTCAGTTTGTACCATGATGTAGATGGGATTGTTTCACCTCTTGCCAAGAGAGCTTTAAATGTTTATGAATTTGAACTTGTAAACGGTTATTACGACAAAGGACGTTTAATTAATAAAATAAAAGTTATTCCTAAAAGAGAAGGTTATGACCTGTTTTCAGGCTATATACATATTGCTAATGATTTCTGGAACATCCACAGCGTAGATCTTAAGCTTGAACAAAAGATGTTTGAGGTTAACATCAGACAGTTGTACTCTCCCGTAAAAGGAGAAATTTGGCTTCCTGTGAGTCATCATTTCGATGTGGATTTTTCTGCTATGGGTTTTAAAGGGCATTTCCAATATGCCGGATCGGTTGATTATGAAAAAGTAAAAAGAAACGAAAAGCTTGATCATTCTTTCCTGGCAGAAATTAAAAACGAAATTGTTCAGCGGCAAAAAGAAAGAGAAGAAGTGTTTGAACAATCAGAAAAACAGGCGGAGCAACAGGAAAAACAGGAAGAAGTTACTGCGAGACAGGAAAAAATTAAAGAACTTTCTTCAAAAGAGAAGTTGAGCAATAGGGAAGCTAAGAAGTTGAATCGCATGATGGATAAGGAAATACAAAAGAAACGAAAAAAACCTTCACTTGAAATTAAAGATAAATTTGAGATTGCTGACAGTGCCAGGAAACACCCTGTGGCCTACTGGGATTCTATACGACCTATTCCTTTGTCACCCCAGGAGAAAATTAGTTATACGGAAAAAGATTCTGTTGATATTCTGATGGAAGACCCCGAATACAGAGACTCCGTTAAGAAAGCTAAAAATAAATTTAAGTTTAAGCACTTGCTTGGAGGTCATTCATACCGATATGAGGACAAAAATAGTTATCTCAGGTTTTCAGGACTGCTGGGGTTAAAAAATATTTCGTTCAACACTGTGGATGGTTTTGTTTATGGTGGGGATTGGTTTTATACGAAAAGATTTAAAAAAGGAAAAAGGATGTATCTTTCACAGGATATATCCTATGCTTTTGCCAGGGAGAAGCTTTTGAGCGATGGCCATATTTCATACCGCTATGATGGAATAAAAAGAGCCAGTGTATCTGTTTCGGGAGGACGAAAATCTTCAAATTTTCACAGGAATGGAATGTCGCGAGGATTGAATATGTTGACTTCCCTGTTTTTAAGAGAAAACTACCTGAAATTGTTCCAGGAAGATTATATAAACCTTGGACATTATATTGATATAGTTAATGGACTCAGGCTTTATACAGCTGTAGAATATTCAGCCAACACACAACTTTTCAATAATACCGGTTTTTATATCTGGGATCCGTTTGAGCATGGAACATATACCTCCAATATTCCAAATAACCCGACGATATCAACCCTACAGGTCTCAAGCCATAACAGTCTGATATTTAAAGGATATCTTACTTATACACCTCGTTATTTTTACCGTATTGACAATCATTCAAAAAGAATGGCTTACTCAAAATATCCTACATTCAGGTTGAGATACAGACAGGGTGTGAGAGATATTTTAAATTCCGATAGCAGGTTTCAATACCTTGAGTTTTCAATAAGTCAGAATAAGACAATAAAAGGACTTGGACGTCTGACTTATAGAGCAAAAACAGGAAAATATTTAAACAATGACAACCTGTATTTTGCCAATTATAAACACTTTGCAACCAATGAGCCTTTTCTTGCATCCAGGCTTAGTTCCAGTCATTTCAGGCTGTTGAATTATTATGAGTATAGTACAAATAAAGCTTTTGCTGAAGCCCATGTTCGTCTTGCCAATGACCGGATTTTGCTAAAACGTTTGCCTGTTTTGAACAAGACACTTATACAGGAAAATATCTACCTGAAATATTTAAAAACAGCAGGAAGAAAGAACTATTATGAAATCGGTTATGGTCTGGACCAGGTTTTTCTTATGCTGAACATGGAGGTATTTGCCGGATTTGAAGGAAGCAAACACAAATATACCGGGTTCAAAATCTGTCTGCCCATGATTTCAGGGTCAATGAGTGTGGGACTTTAATATCCGTTTTACTCCTCAAAAATGATGGCTTCGTAGGTGTAAACTTCGGCATCTTTCCAGCCACCCCAGCCAATTCCTGCTTTGTCCCTGGCACAATGTCCGAGGAATTCTTCTTTTGTCCACTCAGTTTTGTCAGCTACCTGCGGGAGGAAAGTCCCGGAGCGCATTCCTTTCTTCACATAAATTCCGTGTCTGCCTAATTCTATTTCTGATATGTCATTTATTTTTGCCATTGGTGTCAGGACTGAGATTTCGATGTGAATATCATCTAACTCACCCTCTAAGACACTTGCAAATCTTGTATCTTTTGTTGCTGCTGCCACAGCCATTTTCTGTATTACTTCAAATAAAGGTATGTCAGGATTAAAGCGGCCAATGCATCCCCTCAGCTTTCCATCTTTGTGCAGTGTAACAAAAGCCCCGGCATTTTTTTTAAGGTTAGGTGTTAAGCGATCTTTGTCCACATCCGGGAGACTTCCCTCTGAGAGGTAATTTCTCAGAGATTCCCTTGCCAGCTTAAGTAGCGTCTCTTTTTCCTGATCATTTAATCGAAAACTCATATTATTGGTTTTTTTTTGATTTTTCCTGTAAAATGCAATAGACCAGTATCCAACAACTCGTCTTTTGCTTTTGGTAATATCTCCGGAGTTTTGATATTCAATTTTTTTTATTTCGATTTCTTCCTTTTGCGAAGTAATATTCAGAATGGTTAAAACAGCCGGCCAGCCACACATGCTTGTTGCCAGGTTCGTGATTTGTTTGTTGTTGTTTTCCTGTATGGTTTGCAACAGTTTTTCCGGGGAATTGGAAACTACTGCTTTTGCTGTAGCCTCATCTACTTTTTTAGCGTCCTGATAGTCCGGGTAATGAGAAAAGTCCGTGCTGATCACAAAAAGATTATCCGGGTTGAAGTAAGGCTCCAGCGCTTCTGCCATTTTTTTACACGTATGTTTATTTTTTGTGCCTATGACAATAGGGATAATCTGAAAATCTGAATTCAGATGATGCTGAAGAAAAGGGAGCTGAACCTCCAGGCTATGTTCCTGTGCATGCGCTTGTTGGTTAAAAACGAAATTCTGGTTTTCATCAATTAGTTTACGGGCAAGTTTGCGGTTTACTTTTACTTCACCCAGCGGTGTTTCGTAGTTACCATGGCTGTATATTGAAGCTCCGTTAAAACTTACCCGGTGAGAAGGGGCAAGAATAAAAATATTTTGATACTCCTTAGCCGGGTCTATTTGATTATATGAAGAGGCAGCAACTTTTCCTGAGTAAACATAACCCGCATGCGGTGCAATAATTGCGGCAACTTCGTTGTTGCTGGTTTTTGACTCAGCTTCTTTGAAAAATTGTTGAAGCTGTGAAGTAAGTTTTTCCTTTTCCTTCGGATAAAAAGAACCGGCAACCACAGGCTCGCGGTTAACACAAGGTTCCTGTGTGTCTTTTTTTTGCTTTACCTGCGCATTGCAGGAGTTAAGTAAAAAAAGAAGAAAGATTATTATTATTAATGATCTGTTTACCATATCTTTCTGTTTAGTTAACCTGCTCATGCTAAGATAATAAAACAAAGCTACTTTAGCAAATGAGTGATTATACTTATTACATTAATGATATATAAATTGATGGATATACAATTTATTTGCAAGAAATTATAAATGATTTTGTTTTTTCTGTGTGGATAAATAATATTGACATAACAATCGACCCAAAAAATAATTCTATCTTAGCAGCATAAAATGAAACCAATGAAAACAGCAGACACGATAAAACAGAATTTCACAGAAGCCAGGGACATTCTGGATCAGTTCATCAGTAACGAAAAGAACTTTGAGGCGCTTCAGGAAGCCGGCAACATGCTGGTTGAAAGCATCAGAAAAGGGAACAAAATCATCTCTTGCGGCAATGGTGGTTCTATGAGCGATGCCATGCACTTTGCCGAAGAACTCACCGGACGTTTTCGCGAAAGCCGCGACCCGATTCCTGCCATGGCCATTGCCGACCCTACGCATATATCCTGCACCTCAAATGATTACGGCTACGAATACGTATTTTCCCGCTACGTTGAAGCTTTTGGAAAAGAAGGCGATGTGCTGCTGGCCATCAGCACGAGTGGAAATTCCGGTAACGTGATCAAGGCTGTTGAAGTAGCCGGGGAGAAGAAGATGAAAGTAATTGCCCTTACCGGCAAAGACGGAGGCAAACTGGCAAATATGGGCGATGTGGAATTACGCGCGCCTAAGTCACAATACGCCGACCGCGCACAGGAAATCCACATCAAAATTATTCATTCGCTGATTCATTTTGTGGAGCTGGAGCTGTAAGAAAGTTTGAATGTTTGAGGTTTAATGTTTAAGGTTAAATGGGTATGAGCCACAGACTCGTGCAATTTGAGAAACGAACTTGTAATCTATTCATCCTGAAATAATTTCAAGATAAAGTTAATGAATTGTTTAAATTGTTCCATCCAGTAAGTCCTGTCAGGAACGACATGTTTCCATAATTCCTTTCCTCCAATTTGTCCATCACCCAATATTTTATTACCTTCACACTTTCTAAATTAAAAATTATTC
>CAYWSJ010000007.1:0-51431 GCA_964461045.1 uncultured Bacteroidales bacterium
TTTCATAATAATTAATTTTTCAATTTAACACATAAGGCGGAGTTTTGTTCTTTATAATTCGGGGGAAAATTATTTGTATGTTGAAAAACATTCCTTCTCCAGCGAAATTTTGCTATTTTCGATAAACCTTTTATTAAGGTTTGGGTTTATTGGTTTATTTACCTGAAGGGTAGTGGCTTCGGTCACTACTCTTTTTTATCTTGTAAAAACCCACTCTTTATCAGTTGAGAGATCAGGATTGAAGAGATAGTTATCTTCATCAAAGGCTTTAATCATTTCCGGGTCATTAATTTTATGCTTTATGATGTACCGGCTCATTTTTCCCCTTGCGGTTTTTGCGTATACAGCAACAGTTTGCAGTTTATCTCCTTTTGTTTCTTTAAAGACAGGAGTAATTACCTGAAAGTTGGATTTTTTCTTGTCAATTACTTTATAATATTCATTTGAAGCAAGGTTGATAAGCACGTTCTGGTCATGGTTTTTAAGAGTTTCGTTCAATGATTGTGTTACTTTTTCATTCCAGAATTGATAAAGATCTTTGCCTTTTGCATTATTGAGCTTTGTTCCCATTTCCAATCTGTGAGGTTGTATCAGGTCAAGTGGACGTAGTATTCCATATAATCCTGACAGGATTCTCAGATGATCCTGAGCAAAAATAAGATCTTCCTTATTCAATGTTTTCGCATCAAGACCCAAATAAGCCTGTCCATTATAGAGGAATATGGCTTGCTTCTTCCTTTCAGGACTTTCGGGATCCCATTTGGCATACCTTTCAAAATTCATTTTTGCCAGATCATCACTAATATCCATAAGATTTGCAATATCGTCTGGTGTCAGTTTTTGCAATTCTCTTACCAGTTCATTGGCTTCATTTTGAAAAACTGGTTGACTGTTGCCCTCGAATGGAACTTCATTCCATTCATTTAATTTTTTGGCAGGGGAAAGAATTGTTATCATAATTTTTATCTTATTGAACAGAGAACATTTACAAATTGTTTATCGTTTGTTTAATATTTGGCATAAAATTAACGAACAAAAACATAAGTCTTTGATAAGCAAGAAAACTAGAAGTTTGGTTTGGTGGGATATTTCGTCTGCTAACTGTAAATTTAAAGATTAATAATGATGTCTTCCAGGTTTCTTTTTGGTACGTGGTGTATTTTGTTTTCGTCCCGCCAGTATTTGATATCATCATCTTTAATGGTCTCCAGCATTACAGTTTCTTTTGGTTTTCCCAGTGCAATAACCTGTATAATATCAAAGGAGGTATCAATTTTTAGGTCTTCTCTTAGTTTTTCCCTATCTACAGAAGCTATAATACATCCGCCAAATCCTTTTTCAACAGCTCCGAGCAGAATGCTTTGCGCAGCAATTCCGTGATCACAATAGTAATTTTCAGAAATGTTTCTATCACCAAGCATGATTACATATGCAGAGGGTTTTTCCCCCTGCTCCGGTCCATCCCAATCTTTTAAATAACCTGCCCATTTCAGGGTTTTGAAAATTTTTTCACATGTTGATTTCTCATTGGAGATATAATATTTTAGGGGCTGTGCATTTCTGGCTGAGGGAGACATTCTGGCAAGATTTATAAAATATTTAAGGTTTCCTTTTGAAATGTGAAAATCCTGGTAAAATCTTCTGTAGCTTCTGTTTTGTCTTATAAGTTGTTCAATCAGCATTTTTTTTCTTTGTTAAGTGAGACAGTATTTTGATCCAACTAATTTAAATGGTTTAATTGAGATTTCCAATAAAAAAGCCGGACTCCTTCGAGTCCGGCTGAGGTTACCCTGAAAAAGTCAGATTATTCCTTGTAGCGTTTGGCAACCTCGTCCCAATTAATAACATTCCAGAAAGCGTCAACGTAATCGGGTCTTTTATTTTGATATTTTAAGTAATATGCATGTTCCCATACATCAATACCCATCAGTATCTTCTTTGCAGGGATGCATGTTACCACATCCATTATGGGATTATCCTGGTTTGGAGTTGATGTAACTGCCAGTTTCCCATCTTCGGCTATTTGAAGCCAGGCCCAGCCTGATCCAAATTGTCCTGTAGCGGCTTTTTTAAAATCCTCTTTAAATTTTTCAAAAGAACCAAAATCTCTGTCAATAGCATCTTTTAATTCTCCTGTGGGTTCTCCGCCTCCGTTAGGTGACATGATTTCCCAGTATATTTTATGATTGTAATAGCCACCTCCATGATTTCTCACTGCAACCGGATATTTGGAAACATTTTGCATTAGCTCTTCTATTGGTTTGTTTTCCAGTTCTGTTCCTTCAATTGCAGCATTTAATTTTTTTGTGTACCCAGCATGATGCTTGTCATGGTGAAGTTCCATTGTTTGCTTGTCAATATATGGTTCTAATGCATCATAGTTATAAGGTAATTCTGGTAATTTAAAAGCCATAATTTTATCTTTTTAATTCAACATAATTTATAATTAATCTAAATAAATTTTATATAGTAAACAAGGAAAATGGAAAATTGTTTGCAAAAAACTAATTCCTTAGTTTTGCGGCCTAAAACAGAATCTGTGAATAAAAGAATTTTAAATCTGGCAGTTCCCAATATTATTAGCAATATAACAGTTCCATTGTTGAGTATGGTTGATATTTCGCTAGTGGGGCATCTGGATGTAAATTCAAAATTACACATTGGAGCTATTTCTCTGGGAACAATGATTTTTAATTTTATTTACTGGGGTTTTAGTTTTTTAAGAATGGGTACCAGTGGTTTTGCTGCTCAGGCTTATGGGAAGAAAGATATGAACGAGAGTATGCTGGTGCTTTCGCGTGCTGTTGCTGTGGCTGCCGGCGGCAGTTTGTTATTAATTATTCTGCAGTACCCAATTGCCAAAGTTGCTTTTTCTTTGCTTGAAGGAAGTAAAGAAGTTGAGGGGCTCGCGCGGCAATATTATTTTATCAGGATTTGGGCAGCTCCTGCTACAATAGGTTTATATGCGCTTACAGGGTGGTTTATTGGAATGCAGAATGCTCGTATACCAATGGCTATAGCAATTTTTGTAAATGTCCTGAATATTGGTTTTAATTTTTTATTTATTCATGGTTTTGGAATGCAATCAGACGGAGTCGCACTTGGCACAGTAATAGCCCAATATCTGGGAATTATTCTAGCCGCCGGGATTTTCTTAAGAAGACATAAAAATTTGTTGAAATATTGGAGCTATAAGGCTATGATTGAACTGAAAGCCCTGAAGTTATTTTTCTCTGTTAATAAGGATATTTTTATCAGAACTGTTTGTCTTATTTTTGTAATGTCCTTTTTTACAGCACAATCTGCTAATATTGGAGATACTGTTTTAGCAGTAAATTCGGTATTGTTGCAGTTTTTTATGTTTTTTTCATTTGTCCAGGATGGTTTTGCCTACGCAGCAGAAGCACTTACTGGCAGGTATATTGGAGAAGGCAATCGGCCTAAGATGAAAAAAGTAATTCGCTATCTGTTTTATTGGGGAATAGGTTTTGCCGGTTTTTTTACTTTAGTTTATTTCTTCTTTGGGAACCAGATTTTATGGTTATTAACAGATAACAAAAGCGTATTGGAAAGAAGCCATGATTTCTTATATTGGGTGTATACAATCCCCTTAATAACTTTTGCAGCTTTTATCTGGGATGGAATATATATTGGTGCAACGGCTTCTGCGGGGATGAGAAATACTATGCTGATTTCAACACTTGTTATATTTATTCCGGCTTATTATTTATTAATTGGCCCCCTGGGCAATACCGGATTGTGGATTTCTTTCATGCTTTTTCAGGCCAGTAGAGGAGTGATGCAGACTATACTTGCAAGATATTCGGTTTTCCGTAAAATTAATTAACTTTGTATCTTAATATATAGATATGTTGTTTTAAAACCGTTGCCTTATGAAAATAACAAAAGATATAAGCATTGAAGAATTAGTTGATAATGTACCTCAGGCAGTTAAATATCTTATGAATGAAGGTATTAAATGTATTGCATGCGGAGAACCTATTTGGGGAACTCTGGAAGATGCAGCAAAAGAAAAAGGTTTTGGAGAAGAAGATATTGAAAAATTTGTGAAAGATTTACAGCATTTTGCAAATAATCCCTCAAAGGAAGTAAAAGATCCTGATTCGACTATTAAAGTTAAAAAGATAGATAATAATAAAGATGAGCCTAAATAAATAAATGTTTGGTTTTCAGAACTTATTATATTTCAGGTTAATTAATTGTTAATATTTTTGTTGTCAAACATGCAATTTAAATTTGTATAAATTTGATAATCCGTAATATATTCTCTATTTTGCACCTTTTAATAACAAAAACAAACAAAAATAGCCAGGAGCGGGAAGATGCAAGTTAAAGTCATTCGGGGACATTTTATAAATGAATTAGAACAGGAATTATCCTCAATAATTCACAAAGAATTTACGCCCTCACTGGCAATAGTGTTCTGTAGCGCTTCACAGAATATCAACCAATTAAAAACAATATTCAAAGAAAGAAGTATTAAACTTGCAGGTGTTACAACTGCAGGTGAAATTTACCATCATACGGTAGATGAAAAATCTATAGTTGCTGTTCTTTTCGATTTGGATCCTTCCTTTTTTCAATTACACTTTATTAATAACAATGAAAGGAAAATCCCACTGTATGAATTAGGCAAAGAAGTTGCACTATTGGCTAAAGATCAATTCTCAGATTCATCCCTGATTTTGTTTTCAGGAGGCCTGAAAAGAGATGGCGAACAGTTGGTTAAGGGAGTTAAAGAGATTAAGCTTGATGGGCTTAATGTTTACGGGGCACTGGCAGGTGATGACCTTAATATGAAGGATACTTATGTTTTCAATGAGGATACTATAACTAATGATGGGGTGCTTGCCCTGGCAATTGATAATAATGAGGTTGATGTTCAGGGTACTGCAATTAGCGGATGGGAGTCTATTGGTACAGAAAAAACCATAACAAGAGCCAGGGAAAATGTAGTGTTTAGTATTGATAATGTGCCAGCTGTAGACATTTTTATGGAATATTTTAACAAACCCAAAGAACGTCTTCAACAAAAGGATATGATTGTTACTGAACTGTCACAGTATCCCTTGCAGGTTCTGAGAGATGACGGAACATTTGTCTTGAGAGCACCTCTTATGGCCGATGTAGACAGAGGAGCATTAATTTTTAGTGGCGGAGTTGAAGAAGGGTCAAGGATAAAATTTTCCGTACCTCCAGGGTTTGAAACAATCGAAACAACCATAAACGAAATATCAAAGCTAAAACAAAATATCCCTGAAGCTGATGTATTGCTTATGTTCTCATGTAAAGCAAGACATCAGGCATTGGGACCTTTACTGGAAGAGGAAATAGGAGGGATACAGCATATATGGAATGCACCATTGGGAGGGTTTTTCTCTTATGGCGAAATTGGTAGCTTTAAACAAAACAGTTGCGATTTTCATAATGAGACTGTTACCTTAATAGTGATAAAGGGAAAATAATTATGTTGAAGGAATTGATTGAATTAAAAAAAGATATAGATTCCCTTGAAATAGATTCCAAAAAGAAAGAGGAGATTATTCAGAAAATTTCCAGGGTAACTAAAAACTATTCATTAATGGAATTTAAGCTGGACCGTACCTTTAAAGATAAAGGGGCAGTCTCCAGCGTATTAAGTAAAACCATTGAAGAAATTGAAAAATTATCCATGGTGGTTCGTGAAACTGATAATGCCGTTGCAGTATTTGATTCGAATGCAGAACTGGAATGGGTGAATGATGGTTTCACCAAGCTTTTTGGATACTCAATGGAAGAGTTTATTGAAATTAATGGTTCCAGGGATATCTATAAAATGAGTTCCAATTCTAACATCAGGGATACCATAAAAAAGGCAGTAGCGAATCAGGAGACACTGGAATATGAAACCATCAACCAGTCAAAAAAAGGCCAGAGATTCTGGGTGCATACAACACTCACACCAATTTTTGATAACAACAATAATTTGAAACGGATCATTATAATTGATGCTGACATTACCAAGACAAAAGACGCTGAGCATGAACTGGAAAGACAAAGAAATATAGCAGTCAAACAACAGGAAGAAATAATTGATAAAAACCATGAGCTGGAACAGCAGACAGAAGAAATCCTTTCTCAGCGAGATCGTATAGAAGAACAAAGAAAACTCCTGGAAATTAAAAATAAAGAAATTACAGAAAGTATACACTATGCAGAACATATTCAGTCTGCAATTCTACCACCTCTTGATTTAGTAGAGGATAGCCTGAAGGATTTCTTTATCTTCTTCAGACCGAAAGATTTGCTTAGTGGTGATATATATTGGGTAGAAGAGTATCATAATAAAAAATATTTTGCAGCTATAGATTGCACAGGTCACGGAATTCCCGGAGCTTTAATAAGTGTTTTTGTATATAATCTTTTAAACCAGGCCCTAAAAGTACAGGAAATCAAGTCTCCTGCAGCAATTATAGAATATGTTTATGATGAAGTTTATAAAGCTTTAACCCGTCATAAGAACATAAAACATTTGGGCTTTGGTATGGATCTTACACTATGTGCTTACGACTCTGACAGTAAAGAACTTACCTATTCAGGCGTTTTCAATCCTCTTTATATGATTCGTGATGAAGAATTGTACCAGTTTCCAATGAATGAAATTGCAACTGGCTTTGAGGGCGGTGTGTTCAGGTATCGCTGTCAGGATAATATAGTGAAAGTGAACAAGGATGATGTAATTTATATGTTTTCTGATGGTTTTGCTGACCAGTTTGGTGAGAAGAAAAACAAGAAATTTAAACGTGGACCATTCAGGCGATTACTCATGGATATTCATCAAAAGCCTATGAGTAAACAGAAAGAAGAAATAGGAAGGGCTCTTGATGAGTGGAAGGGGAAAGAACCACAAACAGATGACATATTAATTATGGGAGTGAGATTTTAATTGTATATTCCCATTTTAAGGTAATTTTTTACATAGTCATGAATGCCTTCTTCGAGAGAGTGAAAAGGCTTTTGATATCCGGCTTTTCTTAGTTTATTCATATCCGCTTCTGTAAAATACTGATATTTATCTCTTATGTCTTCGGGAGTATCAATATATTCAATATTTTCTTCAACATCCATGGCCTGGAAAGTGCTCCTGGCAAGGTCGTTAAAAGTTCTGGCTTTACCGGTACCCAGGTTATAAATTCCCGGGGTCGGCTTATTTTTCATAAGGAAATACAATACTTCAGTTACATCTTTTACATAGATAAAATCTCTCAGTTGTTCTCCGTTCTTATAATCGTCCCGATGAGAACGGAATAATTTCATTTTTCCAGTTTCTTTTATTTGGTTATACGCATGATAAACAACAGAAGCCATTCTTCCTTTATGATACTCATTGGGGCCAAAAACATTAAAGAACTTTATACCTGCCCAAAAGGGCGGCTCTTCATTTTGTGTAAGAACCCATTTATCAAATTCATTTTTGGATTCTCCGTAAGGATTTAAAGGGTTAAGCTTTGGTATAATTGAATGATCGTCTTTATAGCCATATTCTCCTGATCCGTA
The DNA here is from genome assembly GCA_964461045.1 of uncultured Bacteroidales bacterium. Classification (GTDB taxonomy): domain Bacteria; phylum Bacteroidota; class Bacteroidia; order Bacteroidales; family UBA12077; genus JAGXLC01. Next base: position 7,558 of record CAYWSJ010000007.1, read on the forward strand.
AGTTGCGGCTGAGGAGGCGTAAATGAGAGGTATGTTATGTTTTGTACAGATGTTCCAGATACTTTGCGAATATTTAACATTAAGACGGTCGAATACAGATTTGTCAAATTCTGCTGTATCAGTTCGGGCACCAATATGAAAGACGAAGTCTATATCATTGGCATGCTTTTCAAACCATTCAATGAAATCCTCCCGTGGAATTTTTAACCTGAAATTATTGTTATGAAAATTCTTGTTTTTTGATTCTCTTGAAAAGTCATCAACTATCGCTACTTCGGTTATATTTTCCTTGTTTAACTTTGTAACCAGATTGCTGGCAATAAATCCGGCCGCACCTGTAACAACTATCATAGTTTTAATTTTTGGTTATGTTGCGAATTTAAAAATATATCCTGATTATTGTTCAGTAATTACTCAGTTTATTTCTTCGTTGTGCTTTTGTGAAGTAAATGTATTGAAAAGTAAGTGTTTTAAATTATATGTATTAGATATGTTTAAAGATATTGTTTTTGTTTGAAAAATATTGTTTATTTGATTTATTATAGTATAAAATTAATAGGTATTATGGAGACTTTTATTACCAGAAGAGAGCGATTTAGTGCAGCTCATCGGCTTTTTCGTCAGGAATGGGACGATACAAAAAATCTGGAAGTATTTGGATTGTGTTCAAATCCTAATTGGCATGGACACAATTACCAATTGTTTGTTACTATAAGGGGTGAAGTGGATCCTCAAACTGGTTTTGTTGTGAATATTAAAACTTTAAGCAAATTGATCAAAGAACATGTGATTGAAAAGATTGATCATAAAAACATGAATACAGAGGTCCCTTTTATGAAAGGTAAACTTGCTTCCACTGAAAACCTGGCCATTGCTATCTGGGATGAGCTGGAGAACCCAATAAACAGCCTGGGAGTTAAACTATATCGTGTAAAAATAACAGAAACAGAAAATAACTTTGTAGAATATTACGGAAAATAATTTTAAACTAAGTATTATGGAAATTATAAACAATGGATTTGGGGAAATAGACGGCAGTGGTTACTCAAAGAAAGAGACCTGGGATGATGAAAAAACCCAAAAACTTGCTGAACATTATAAAGAGATATTAAAAATTCTCGGAGAAAACCCTGACAGAGAAGGACTTGTAGATACTCCTGAAAGAGTGGCTAAAGCAATGCAATTTCTGAATAAAGGACTTAATATTGATCCCTATGAAATTATCCGATCGGCTTTGTTCCAGGAAGACTACCAGGAGATGGTCATTGTAAAGGATATTGAATTGTATTCAATGTGTGAACACCACATGATCCCGTTTTATGGGAAGGCTCATGTGGCATATATTCCGGACAAATATATCACCGGGTTAAGCAAAATAGCTCATGTTGTGGAAGCCTATGCAAGAAGATTACAGGTTCAGGAAAGACTTACAATGCAAATCCGTGATTGCATTCAGGAAACAATAAAACCCCTTGGGGTAGCTGTGGTTATAGAAGCTCACCATATGTGCATGCAGATGAGAGGTGTACAGAAACAAAATTCAGTAACTACCACATCTGCTTTTACGGGAATTTTCTTAAAAGATACAAGAACAAGAGATGAATTTACTCATTTGATAGGAGCTAAATTACATTAAAACAAATGGTTTTATTGTTGAATGATAAGTGAAAATTATTTATTTTCGCCGCTCAAACAAAATTGAATAACCTAAAAAAAACGCTTATGAAAGCTTATGTATTCCCCGGACAAGGGGCTCAATTTGTAGGTATGGGGAAAGATTTGTACGAGAATACAGCGATTGGCAAAGATTTATTTGAAAAAGCCAATGAAATTCTCGGTTTTAATATCACAGATATTATGTTTGAAGGAACAGATGAGGACCTCAAACAAACAAAGGTAACCCAGCCGGCAATATTTTTACATTCTGTTATTCTTGCCAAATGTCTTGATAATTTTAAACCTGACATGGTGGCCGGTCATTCACTGGGGGAGTTTTCGGCTTTGGTTGCCAATGGCGCTCTGGCTTTTGAAGATGGTTTGACTTTGGTCTCAAAACGTGCCATGGCTATGCAGAAAGCTTGCGAGGCTGAACCTTCTACTATGGCAGCTATCATGGGATTAAAAGATGAGGAAGTTGAACAGGTTTGCAACGAAATTGATGAGATAGTTGTTCCCGCTAATTATAACAGTCCCGGCCAAATTGTTATTTCTGGCTCAGAGGCCGGTATTGATAAGGCTGTGGAGATTCTTAAAGAAAAAGGAGCAAAGCGTGCTTTAAAACTTAAAGTAGGTGGTGCCTTTCACTCTCCTTTGATGGATCCTGCCAAAAAAGAGCTGGAACAGGCAATTAATGAAACTAAATTTAAAAAGCCTGTTTGTCCGGTTTATCAAAATGTGAATGCTGCACCTTCTGATGACCCTGAAACAATTAAGGAGAATCTTATTAAGCAGTTAACCTCACCGGTAAGATGGACACAGACCGTTAAAAATATGATTGAGGATGGTGCTGATAATTTTACTGAAGTGGGACCAGGAAAAGTATTGCAGGGGTTGATTAAAAAAGTAGACAGAAAGATGCCAACTGAGAGCGCTTCTTTGTAAACAGAGTTTATTTTCAACATAAAATAGAAATGCTTCGAATAAAATTGTTCGAAGCATTTTAATTTCAAAATATGGTAAAACAGGATTAATCACTGTTAAACTTCAAAGTAACATTCTGATTAATTTCAGGGTTTATACTTCTCGGGACTGGACTGGCTTTTACAAGTTCTCTGAGAATAGATCTTTGATCTTCGGTAAGATCCAGTTTGGTGAAATCATATTCTATCTGCACCTCCTGTATTCTTCTTGGGTCATTCCTCATTATTTTATTTGTAGTTGCTGTAGCACCATCTATGCTAAAACCATTTTCTTTAGCTTTAATACCCATTATTGTGAAAATGCAACTTGTTAGGGCAGTTGCAACCATGTCGGTGGGAGAGAAATATTCTCCTTTGCCTTTATTGTCTACTGGTGCATCCGTTATAATTTTTTTTCCGTTGCGTTGATGTATTGCTTCTGTTCTTAGATTTCCCGTATAGGTTGTTTTTATTGTCTCCATAATTTGTTTTTATTTTGGTTAACAAATTAAACAAAGATTGGTTTTAAGATATTAGTTTTTTGTGATCTTCATTTTATACTTATGTTCCTTTTCTATTTCTGGTAATGTAAATAAATCTCTGTGATATCGGTCATTAATATATAACTGTGTCTGGTTACAGTAAAAATTACTTGCCGGAATGCCCGAATTGCCGGTAGGAATCACTGAGAATGATTCATCCCAGTTAGCTGTGTTGTAGATATGTCTTTGTGAAGCTCCATGGTTTGCATTGTAAGGATTGTTATATGAATAACTGTAAGGTCTTACTGTATGGTAGCTCCCACCAACCTTAAAGGGCCCACGGTTTAAATTAAAAGCTCTGTCCAGAATTTTTTTCTGGCTCAGCGGATGTTTAAAGGATATTGTATGTTGATCTCCCCAGCTAATTTGACTCAGATTTTCATCAGCCATTTCAGCTATCTCTTCTACAGTTTTTCTATAGCTTTTAAAGATGATATCTGAGAGCATTTCTTTCTTTTGAGTAGTTACATCATCAATCCATGGGTTTCCTTCTGAGTTGAAAATTTCTCTGATAAAGTTTCTTACAATAATTCTTCTTCCCATGAATTCCCTGAAAAGTGTATCCCCCAGCTCGTCTTTGGCAATATTTTTTACAAGGTTGATGTACATTTGTTCGAAAATAAGCGGAGCTGTCAGATCAGTTTTGTATTCATAATTCCATTTTTTAAAAGACTCAAGTAATTTTTTTTCATGTGTATTGAGTTCTTTTTCCATTTTTGCAATATGTTGAATGAATATCGGAGCATAATGCTCAGCCATTATTGAATGCTGGTCTGTTTGTAACTTTTGCATGTCTTTTACCGAAAGTTTTTCTCTGGAATTAATGTATTTTTTTATCCTGTTGTATCTTGAGGGCAGATCAAACCATTTGCTTATGTAATAAGGATAACCTTTACTTACCGTTTTGTTATTAGCTGAAGCAGCAAATCCTGATTCCGGGTTGTATACATGCGGCAGCTTTTCAAAGGGTACGAGTCCTTCCCAATCGTAGCGTGTTGTATCTCCCGGGTAAATAAATATACCTTTGCCTTTTCTTATTGGAATTCCTGCGCAGCAGTATAGTCCAATATTGCCATTGGTATCAGCATAGGCAATATTCTGACTGATGGATTTGAAGGTTTTCATGGCCTCTTTAAAATCATTCCAGTTTTTAGCATGGTTTAACCTGTACACACTTCTCAGTTCATTGCTGTACTCATTGCCGATCCAGCGCATTGATACCGGATCTTTAAGATTTTTTTGTTTTGAAATTATTGGACCTCTGTGTGTATATTTTATTTCTTTTATCAGTGTATCACCGTTTTTTAAAGGAATGGCTTCCTTCTCGATGTTCAGATTTTTCCAGTTTCCATCAAGCAGATATTTTGATGAATCTTTCTTATTTATCGTTTCTCTGTAAAAATCCATGTCATCCAGCATTACATTTGTCATTCCCCATGCCACACTTTGGTTATGTCCGCAAATAACAAAGGGTTGTCCGGGTAAAATTACTCCGGTAACATCCAGTCCGCTTGAAGATACCTGGTGAATTTGATACCAGATACCTGGTGAGAAAAGTCCCAAATGCATATCATTTGCCAGAATTGGTTTCCCGGTTTTGCTTTTTTCGCCGGATATTACCCAGTTATTACTGCCGGTAAAAATATTGATTCCAAGGTTGTTCAGTTTGCTTGTGGCTGATTCTAATTTTGCAATTACCCGCTTTTCCTCATCTTTCATTTTGAATTCGGGGAAAATAACATCCTTTTGTTTGGCAACATCAGGAACTATACTTTTAAAGTACCGTTTGCTTACTTTTTGTTTGATCTTATGTGTAGTGATTTCATAGCTCCATGGCATGGTAAGATCCCATGCCATGTAACCTATCAGATTAATTGAGTGAACAGGTTTCCAGGGTTCTGGTTTATATTTAAGTATGTTAAATTCCAGTGGCAATTCATCTTTATTTTCTTTGATGTAGTAATTAACCCCTTTCGAGAAAGCGTTTAATGCTTTATTAATTTCTGGAGAAGATTTTTGTAAAACAATTTTTGATTTTTCCTGGATTCTTAGTGAACGCATTAAAACATCAGTGTCTGAATAACTTTTTCCGAATATTTGGGATAGTTTCCCGGTGGTTACTCTTCTTAGAAGATCCATTTGCCATAGTCTGTCCTGTGCCATAATGTAACCGGTTGCAAAGTAAAGATCTTCTTCATTATCGGCATATATATGGGGAATTGCTAATGAATCACGTAAAATAGTAACCTCAGATTTTAATTTTGAATAAACAAGGTTTTTGTTATAATCCGGTAATGCTTTTTGATTGTAATTATTTAGTGTTATTGCAATAGCTATAGCAGCTAAAATTAGAACTGTAAAGAATATCAGTAGAATATTTTTGAATTTTTTCATGTGATAAGTTTTTGGTTTTAGGATGAATTAGTGTAAAAACATGATATATAAAGCTGAACCTAAAAGGGTTACAGTTTTATGAAATCCATTAATCATTTCTGAATGGGAAAGTTATTAATTTTATATGAGAATTTAAAACTGCAGAAGGTACGGTGAAAACCCGTAAATCCGTTTGTTTTTTAAAAATCTTGATCTGTGAATCTCGTAATCCTCACGCTTAAAACTGTATACGACTAACTGTTAATCAAACAGGAAATTTGTTTGTTAAATTGAACACAGGTTTATTGAATATATCTTTTTTTGATATGGGAATTATTGCAAGGGGAATCAGAATAAAAAAAAAGGAAAGATTAGTCTTCTTTCCCGCTGTTTCTTAATTTTTTTAACAGATATGCTTTAAACTCATAATCTGCAAGGTAAATTTTCATTACCTTTTCTATGGGGAGAATTTTTGTGAATTTTGAATGATATTCTTTTAAGAGTTGAGCTTCTCTTGTTTCAAATGAGATATATTTGTCTGAAAGTTTTGTTAACTGGGAATCTGACAATTTATCTACATTTTCAGAATAATTATTCATTGTTTTTTTTCTTTCAACATATATTTTATTTTTCTTTTCCCAGTATTCGTTATAAATAGGCCAGAATTTTTCTGCTTCTTCAGGGGTTAATCCGATTTTATCAGTAAAAAAAGCAATTTTTTGGGCCTGAACTAATTTTTCGACCTCCCCGCTTTTGTTTTTTTGACCAAATGATTTCTGTGAAAAGGATACTCCAATAATAACAGTAATGAAAGTAATTTGAATTAGTTTCTGCATAACTTTTACTCTTTTGAAGTGTCGTTTTTACTTTCCAGTTCATTTATAAGAGTACCGTAATCAATGTCTTCTTTAAGAAGATAATCAATATATTCATCTGTTTCTTTGCTGGACTCTTCAACCTGTACTCCTTCAAGTGCATCGATAATTTCTTCCTCATTTGAGAAAGGCTTGTCTTGATGTGATCTTGCAATATCAGTTTGATTAAATTGTGATTGCTTATCAGGTTTATCAATGACCTGCACAGCAAGATAAGCAACAATTGCAACTCCTATAAAAAGTGCAGCTAATGAAAATGCTGGTTTAAGTATCTTTATCAGCTTGGGCTGCTTCTCTTTTGTTTCACAATTCTGCATAATTCTTTCCGGAAGTTCATCGAAATAATTTTCCGGAACTCTGAAAGGATTTCCTTTCGGTATTTCTTCCAATTTTTTTGGTTTTTGATTATTATTCATGTCTATTTTCCCCTTTTAACTTGTATGACTATCTTAAAAATGAATAGTTTACTTTAATTTATATTATTTTTTAAATAGTTTTCTATTTTTTTTACCGCATGGTGATAAGATGCTTTTAATGCTCCTACTGAAGTTCCTATTATTTCAGAGATATCTTCATATTTCATATCTTCAAAATACTTCATATTGAAGACTAATCTTTGTTTTTCGGGCAATGTAAGAATTGCTTTTTGTAATTTTTTCTGAATTTCATCCCCACTAAAATATTCATCGCTTTCCAATGTATTTTTTAGTTGATTTTCAATTTCAAGGAAAGGAATGAAATATCTTCTTTTTTTCTGTTTCAGAAAAGTTAATGATTCATTTGTTGCAATCCTGTATAGCCATGTATATAGTTTAGAGTCCTCTCTGAAGTTACTTAATCCATTCCATACTTTTATAAAAGTGTTTTGTAAGACATCATCTGTATCTTCATGTCCTATAACAATTTTTCTAATATGCCAATAGAGCCGCTCCTGGTATTTATTAATAATTAATCTGAACGCAAAATTTTTGCTGTCTTCGGATTTAAATAATTTTAAGAGCTCCTGATCGGTATATTCAGTCATGATAATTCTTTCACCATATTTTCTTTAAGAAACGGAGGAGGTAGAAATATTTTTTAAAAAGATTTTTTTCCTCTCGACAACTTTTTCTGCTGCATCAATCACATCAGGTGTATCAATATTGTATTTTTTTAATAAGTCATTGGGCTTTCCACTTTCCCCAAATGTATCATTAATGGCTACCATTTCTACCGGAACCGGATTTTTACGACCCAGGAGTTGAGCTATGCTATCACCAAGACCACCATTTCTCAGGTGTTCTTCTGCAGTAACAACTGCTTTTGTTTTTTGCACTGATTCCAGAATAATCTCCTCATCCAGAGGCTTAATGGTGTGTATATTGATCACCTCTGCAGATATGCCTTTTTCTTCAAGTTCTTCTGCTGCTTTTAGAGACGGGTAAACCAAATGCCCTGTTGCAATGATAGTTACATCTGTTCCTTCATTGAGCATTAATCCTTTTCCAATCTCAAATTTCTGATCAGCCGGTGTGAAATTAGGAACTTTAGGTCTGCCGAATCGCAGATAAGTGGGTCCAAAATGTTCTGCTATTGCAATTGTAGCTGCTTTTGTTTGATTATAGTCTGCAGGGTTAATAACCACCATATTTGGCAGCATTTTCATCAATCCTATATCTTCAAGAATCTGGTGTGATGCTCCATCTTCACCAAGTGTAACACCTGCATGAGAGGCACATATTTTAACATTTTTTTTAGAGTAAGCAATGGATTGTCTTACCTGGTCGTATACCCTGCCTGTGGCAAAGTTTGCGAATGTTGCCGCAAAAGGAATTTTTCCTCCAATAGTTAAGCCGGCTGAGATTCCCATCATATTTGCTTCTGCAATTCCGCACTGATAAAATCTGTCAGGAAAATCTTTTTTAAAATCCTGGATTTTTAATGATCCACCTAAATCAGCTGTAAGCGCAATTACATCCTTGTTAGCTTTACCTAATTCATGTAAGCCCGCACCAAATCCTGCCCGGGTTGCTTTGTTTTCTTCTGTTGATATTTTTTTCATAATTCTTGTTTTACCTAATCCAATGTTATTGTTGTTGATGAACCTGATTTTACTATAAATGATTTCCGTCTTGTAAACATCGTGTTTTTTATATTTTTTGGTCTATATGTAATTTCATATTCTCCGGGCTGCAAAATTAATGATTGTTTTTCATGATTCGGGCTAAAATTTAAAATCCATTTTAGTTTATTATTATCTTTTTTTTGAAAAAGGCTTCCATAACCTGAGCCTTCTCTTAGTATATTTAAGATTCCGGGTTGAGGTATTTTTATTTTTGTGGTATGACTCTGCCTGATTTCTACATCCTTCAGTGAGATCCTGGGAACTGTCAGCACTTCAATATCATATTTCCCTACTATATATTTTTCTATTTCATTGATTTTTTGCACATTTAACAATTGATGACTCCCTTTTTCTTTTATGAGAAATTTTAAGTTTCTGTACTGGTTAGAATTCGGACATTTTAAATTTAACATTCCTTGTGGGGCATCAAGTCCTATCATATTGTGTTTGCCGGGATTCAGAGTGATGCTGTCTTTTCTTACCTCAGGCAATGTGTGAACTACCAGGTCATAAGTAACAAGTGGGTCTAGTGTTAGGGTATCAGGGTTTCCTTTGTAATTAAGTGTATGTACAAAATTATATAAAACCTTTTCTGACAGATGGTCATAGAATGTCATGCCAACATTGGTTTCACTTGGTTTACCGTAGTCATCCAGAAGGTTTACCTGGGCAGTTGTTGTATTCAGTATTTTAGTTATAACAACATCTAATGCATGTTTGAATTTGTCTTTACTTGGAGTATTATAGAAATCGCCTACACATTCAAAAGTATGTTTAAAATTGGGATCAAGTCCAATGCCAATTACAAAAGGTTTAAGAATAATTCCTTTTTTCTGAAGCTCATTTGAAACAGCACAAGGATCTCCTTCGCATGCTTCTCTTCCGTCTGTAATTAAAATTATTATATTTCTGCATTGTTTGCATTCGGGAAAATCATGTTGAGCCTGTTCCAGGGAGTGAGCAATAGGGGTTGTTCCTTTAGCCCTTATATAGTTGAGCTTGTGTTTGATTTTGGATCCATTGTTTGGTGCAAAGGGTACTTCAAGCCTGGTGTCATTGCAATCCTGGGGTGGCACTTCACTTTGGTGTCCGTAAACCCTCAGGCCGAGTTGTACATTTTCCAGGTTATCCAGGCTGTCAACCATTCTTTTTAAAACATCTCTGGCAATTTTTATTTTTCGGCTTTTGTCCCAGAACCCGTACATGCTCTGCGATGCATCAAAAATAAAAAGTATTCTTGTTTTGGGTATTTGCAATTTTTTATCATTGTTTTGCCCGAAACAAGAATTTCCTATAAGAAGTAAAAGAAACAGGTATTTTATTATTGATTTAATCAACCGGAATATGCTTTATTCTTGTTATTCGTTTGTTTGCCTTTCGTAATCTTCTTTTTTTATTAAACCAAGAATCAGGAGTTCTGCACTTGCAATATTTGTAGCAAGTGGGATATTATTGCCATCACACTGATCGAGAAGGTCCTGTATGTCTTCATGATGAGGTTGCTTAACATTTGGATCTCTGAAAAAGATAACAATGTCAATTTCTTTGTTTTTAATCATTTCATTGATCTCAATATATCCTCCGTATTTTCCAGGACTCATATGTTTTACATCAATATTGTTTGACTCAACATATTCTGCAGTTCGTCCGGTGGCAACAAGATTAACATCTTCAATCCATTCTTTCCTGCTGTTTAGGAACTCAACTATTTCCGGTTTTTTTGCATCATGTGCAATTATTACAATATTTTTCATAAGAGCCTCTTTATTTTAATTTTAAATCTATTACGAATTTGTACGCTGTTTGTTTAAAAATCTCCCATAGTTTCTTCAAGCTGTGTTAAAGCTTTAGCCAGTTGTTCATCATTAGGCGCAACGCCGTGCCATTTGTGGCTACCCATCATATAATCAACTCCATAACCCATTTCGGTATTCATGAGTATAACGATTGGTTTTTGTTTCTTCGTGTGTTTTTGTGCTTCTTTAATTGTTTCCACAACTTCTTTCATATTGTTTCCATCCATTTCCATGGTTTTCCAACCGAAAGCTTCAAATTTGCCTTTAAGATCTCCCAGGTCCAGAACTTCATCAATAGGCCCGTCAATTTGTTTTCTGTTATAATCAACGGTTACTATCAGGTTATCTACTTTATGAGCTGCTGCAAACATTATAGCTTCCCAGTTTTGTCCTTCCTGCAATTCACCGTCTCCGGTAAGTGCATAAACCAGTTTATCTTCTTTATTTTGTTTTTTAGATAAAGCAGCTCCGAGAGCAACAGATAGTCCCTGTCCAAGAGAACCTGTGGCTATTCTTACACCCGGAAGATTTTTGTCCGTAGCCGGATGCCCTTGTAATCGTGAATTTATTGTACGAAACGTAGCAAGTTCTTTTATGTCAAAATACCCGGAACGGGCAAGAACACTATAGAATAGGGGAGATATATGACCATTGGAAAGTATGAAAATATCATTGTTCAGACCATCCATCGTGAAATTTTGAGGGTCATGATCCATAATTTCAAAATATAAAGCAGTTAAAAAGTCGGCACAACCAAGTGAACCTCCTGGATGTCCGGACCCTTGTGCATGTACCATACGTACTATATCTCTCCTGATCTGGCTGGCAATTTTTTGCAGTTCTTCAATTCGATTCATCATCTCTTTTTTATAACAGTTTATTAATCAAATAATTTTGTTTTTTATTAGGGATGTAAAAATACTATTTTCATTCGATTACATATAACACATTGGTTAAAAATTATTCTTTTTTTATCAAAAATAATTATTAATAATGAAGTGCAGAAAGAAAGAAAAATTAATTTTGCAGGGTTCTTAAATCACTGAAATCAGAAATAAATGGCATTACAATGTGGAATTGTGGGTTTACCAAACGTAGGTAAGTCTACTTTATTTAATACATTATCAAGAGCTAAAGCGCAATCGGCAAATTATCCTTTTTGTACTATTGATCCTAATGTGGGAATTGTATCCGTTCCGGATTATCGACTGGATAAAATTGCTGAGCTTGTAAAACCGGAAAAAGTAATTCCCACAACAATGGAGTTTGTCGATATTGCCGGTTTAGTAAAAGGCGCAAGCAAAGGGGAAGGATTGGGGAACCAATTTCTTGGGAATATAAGGCAAACCGATGCAGTTATTCATATTTTGCGTTGTTTTGAGAATGAGAATGTTACTCATGTTGATGCTACAGTGGATCCTGTAAGGGATAAAGAGGTCGTTGATACTGAGCTTATATTGAAAGACCTGGAAACAATAGAAAACAGGGTTACGAAAATAGAAAAGCAGGCTAAATCGGGGGAAAAAGAAGCTAAAAAAATTCTTGAAATACTTCTTAAATATAAAGATGAACTTTCACAAGGGTATCCTGCAAGAGAGATTAAAATTGACAAAGAAGATAAATTGCTGGTGAAAGATATGCATCTTTTAACAGAGAAACCCGTGCTTTATGTGTGTAATGTAGATGAGTCATCTATTCTTACAGAGAATGAGCATGTTAAGAATTTAAGGGAGGCTGTTAAAAATGAAAAAGCCGAGGTGATTTCAATTGCAGCAGGTGTTGAATCTGAGATAGCAGAGCTGGAAACCGAAGAGGAAAGAAGAATGTTTCTTGATGACCTTGGGCTTAAGGAATCTGGACTGAATAAATTAATACATTCTGCCTATAAATTACTGTACCTAATAACCTTTTTTACAGCAGGTCCAAAAGAAGTAAGGGCATGGACAGTCAGGAGAGGTTCAACTGCACCGCAGGCAGGAGGGGAAATTCATTCTGATTTTGAACGGGGTTTTATAAAAGCTGAAGTGATAAAATATGAAGATTTCGTAGAGATGGGTTCGGAAAATGCCTGTAAGGAAGCGGGGAAAATGTCAATGGAGGGAAAAGATTATATTGTGAAAGATGGGGATATTATTTATTTTAAATTTAATGTTTAATCAATAAATTTGGAGTTGTAAAATTTTTTCTATGTTAAAAAAAATATTCTTTTTCTTTCTTATTGGGTTACCTTTCCTGGGAAATACAGCCAATAATCTGAATAAAAGACCTAAAATAATCGTTAGAATAGTGGTTGAGCAGATGCGTTATGAAATGTTACTCAGATACTGGGATGAATTTGGTGAAGATGGATTTAAAAAACTGGCTGGCCAGGGGGCATATTTTACAAATGCCAGGTTGAATTATTCCTCTACGCAGCGTTCTTCGGGGTTTGCTACTCTTGCAACCGGAAGTTACCCATCGGTGCATGGTATTATTGGGGATTTTTGGTACGACAGGTTATCGGGTGACCTGGTTTATTCGATAAGAGATGATAAATCAAAGCCTGTGGGAGGAGAAAAGGGAAATTATTCTCCACAAAATTTAATGAGCACAACTCTTGGAGATGAGTTGAAAAAGTTCGACCCAAAATCAAAAGTTTATAGTGTAGGGATTCATCCTTTATCTGCAATTTTTGGCGCAGGAAGACTTTCAGATGGTGCATTCTGGTTTGATGATAAATCGGGTAACTGGATGACAAGTTCGTATTATCATGACACACTCTCATCCTGGATAAATAAGTTTAACCAAAAGAATCTCCAGGATATTTATATGGACAGGCACTGGAATAAACTTTTACCTGACAGTAACTATACCATGAGTCTTCCTGATGATAATGATGCGGAAGAAGGATTCCTTCTTTTGTATAAGAAAAGTTTCCCGTATAACCTGAACACATTAAAAAAGAAATCGAGGAGTTACAAATATTTAAAATATACCCCTTTTGGCAACACTTATACAAAGGATTTTGCACTGGCTTTATTGAATGAGGAGAAACTGGGGAAAGATGAACATACAGATATCCTCAATATTGCTTTTTCATCATCCTCTTTTGTTAATGAGTTATTTGGTCCGAGGTCTATAGAGATGGAAGACCTTATTGTAAGACTGGATAAAGATATTAGTCATTTAATCTCTTATTTAACAGATCAGTTTGATAAAGATGATTTTCTGGTAGTATTAACCTCGGATCGCGGATGCATTGATCCCTACGAATATAATAAAGCTCACGGAATTAAAACCAAAACGTATAAACCAAAAAACGGACTTGCTCTTCTGCGAAGTTATCTGAATATTGTTTATAAAGATAAAAACTGGATCAGATCCAGTGTGAATAACCAGTTGTATTTGGATCATTCTTTAATTGACCAGGGTGGATTTCTTATTTCTGATTTCCAGGAACGAGTATCTCGTTTTTTCGTTAAGAAATCGGGAGTAGCCTATGCCGTTAAAGCTTCTACCTTGCTTAATACGAATTTTACAAAAGGAATTTTAGGCAAAATACAGAATAGCTACCATCCCAAACGCTCAGGTGATATATTGTTAAGCCTGGAGCCAGGAACAGTTGAGGTACCGGAACGTTCCGGTTCGGTATATAATTATGATAACCATATCCCCCTGATGTTGTACGGAGATAAAATTCCTGCAAAAACTTTTCATAGTGAAGTTTTCCTGAAAGATGTTTCTCCGGCAATTTCTGTGCTTTTTAATATTCCTTCGCCCAATGCATCAGGTGGATCAAAAATTTTAGAGCTTCTGGATTAAAAACTATATTTTTATAGCATATTTATTAAAATTATAATGAAATATGGCATGGCTAAATTTACTTATTGCAGGTTTGTTTGAAATCTCCTGGGCTGTAGGGATGAAGTATACCAATGGTTTTAGCAAAACCGGACCAACAATTCTTGTTGTAATAGCCATGTTGCTGAGTTTGTATTTTTTAAACCAGGCTATCAAAACGATTCCGCTTGGTACTGCTTATGCGGTATGGACAGGGATAGGGATTGCAGGTACAGCTTTACTGGGTATGATTTTATTTGATGAACCCGTAAAGCTAATGCGGATTTTTTTCATTTCCCTGATAATGATTTCGATTATTGGACTTAAAGTAATAACAAAATAAATTAAGAATGGAACATAAAAACTGGAAATGCCCCAAATGTGGGAACAGGCAATTTGAGACAGGCCGTTTTCAGGCTACAGGTGGAACTTTTTCAAAATTATTTGATATTCAGAATCAGAAATTTACTACTGTGACTTGCGCAAGATGCCGGTATACAGAAATCTATAAGGCAGACAGCAATTCGCTGAACAATATTTTTGATTTTCTTACCGGTTGATTCTGAATATTTCAGACAATTTTTTCGGGAAGTATAAATATGCGGGTTCCCCGACTTAGTGTAATCGTATCATTAGAAATTAATTCACCGGAATTTATTTCTCCATGATCTGATTTGATACATTTTCCATGAAGTACAATGGCTGTTTTATCTTTACAGTCATAGTTTTTTATGTTTTTTGCATGGATTAATTCTCCTTTCGTGATGATCTTTTTAATATCTTTTCCCGACAGGTTCTTATAGTTTTTAAGTTTGCTTATTATATTTTCAGCTATTCTGGGAGCGGCAATATCCCATAGTTTATCTTCCAGTGTTTCATTTCCCTGTATTATCTGTTGCATATTAACCGAAGTAAGTCTGAGTACTGAAACCGGGGATTCTGCAACAACTGTCGCTGTTCTTGGAGTATCTGTAAGTGATGCAATTTCACCTATGATATTCCCTTTTGCAAGCATGTCAATTAATTTGTTGTTTTTGTAAACTTTTACCGTACCTCTTGCTATTACAAAGAGCCCTTCGGCCTGTCCTTTTTCTTTTATTATTTTTTCTCCTACTGCATAGACTCGATATTGAAAAAGATTCACTATTTTATTAAATGTATCTCTGTCCAGGTTTTTGAACCAACTGATGTTTTCCAGTAATTTGGCTTTTTCAGGTGATTTTACATCTGGGGGAGAATCTACCAGTTTCTTCATTCGTTTTTCAATGTTAGAATTAATTTTGGCTGCTTCTCCTGTATCGATTTGACCTTTCTTCAGCAATCTTTCTACCATTTTTTGTTCATAATTCAGTGTGGCACGGATGGCCTGACGAGTAGAAATTGCATTATATATTTCCGGGTAAGAATTCCTGAGATTTCTGAGAAAAGTAATTCCATGAATCCTGTTCTCATTGATCTCTTCTTCAAGTTGCTCCAGAATCTTCTCGTCGACTGAAGTTTCATCGGTATTGCTCTTCTTAATATACATACTTTCAATCAGTTTGAGAGAATCATACTGGGCTGTAATAAAGCCTTTTGCCGTATCATAACTGATGGCAAGGTTATCAATAAAAATTCGTTCAGCTATTTTCCCCAGCAAAGGAATTTTCTGCAATTTGTTTAGTATTTTAGACGTTTTCCAAAGGTTCTCAAGATCGGTTCGCTGTGATAGTGAGATTTTTCCTCCTTTATCGATAATTTCATTAATGGCATCTGAAAGTCTTGATACAGCGGTAGCGCCAAGCATACCATCTTTAAACTGGTTCCAGTAGCTGCTTTTTTCTTTTTCAAGAATTCTTCTTCTTGTTTCTTCTATTTTTGTTTCAATGGCTTGTTCCTGGCGAAGTTCTTCCTGGGGCATTTCAGGAAGATACTCTTTTACTGCTTCAAAATCGGCCTTTTTGATAAATCTGTCTTTTTTCAGTTTGTCAATTGACTTTTCTGTAGCTTCCCTCAGGTATTTTTTTGCATCATAGAGCATTAAAGCTTTTGCCGGTGCAAGTTTTGTAAGCCCCAGCTTCTTAACTAATAAACCAATAGTTGTGGCATTTATAAGCAATGTAAGGGTTACTATTCCTGCTGTATAAAAGAGAAACTGTTGTCTTATTCCCAGCGGGATTGCACTTTCACCTGCAACAATAAGTGCCAGGGCAAGTCCTATTGCGCCACGGAGAGCCCCCCACCACAATACATAGGCATTTTTTTGTGAAAGGCCATACCCAAGGCGTTTCATTGCAGGGAAGAAAATAGAGATTACCAGTCCTCTTATGATGTGGATGCCAATGTAAATAAGCCCGAGAATTGCAAATTCTTTTACAGAGAATATAATTCTGCTTGCAATAACGACACCCACCATTAAGAAAATTAAAGTATTTGCGAGAAAAGCAGCCATTTCCCAGAATTCATGCAGGAAATGTTCTACTTCGGGGCTAATTCTTGTTCTTCCTATTCCTGCCATAAGCAGACCCAGTGCAACAAGCCCAAGTACTCCGGAGACATGAAAGAAATGTTCGCATATAAAGAAAGTCAGGTAGGCAGCACCAATAATTACGGTAATTTCTACAAGCGCATCGTTAAAAACTTTTTTTACCCACGAGATGGCTATTCCTCCAATGATTAATCCCACGGCTGTTCCTCCTATAGCAACCCTTATAAATTCCACAACAGCTGAATTTCCGGCTTCTCCACCTGTAACTGCTGTGAGAACTACCATAAAAATCACAATGGCTGTTCCATCATTCAACAGCGACTCTCCTTCAATGAGCGTAGCAAGTTTTTTGCTGGCACCTAATTCCTTAAGAAGTGAAACAACTGCTACCGGGTCTGTAGCACTGATAACTACACCGAAGAGAAGAGCTAATTGCCATCCCCATTCGCTGAAACCCAGGCCTGTTTGTTTAATCCCGATCACCAGGAAAGCTGTTAGGAACAAGGCCACAATAATTCCCGGCACTGCCATTGTAAATGCATTGGCGAATGATTTTCTGAATGTATGCACATCCATAGCAAAGGCTGCTTCAAAGATTAAGGTAGGCAGAAATACATAAAGAATAAGATGCGGATCAATATGGCCGGCCCATCTGATAGATTCCTGTAAGAATGATACGTTAATCTCCGTAAAGCCAAGATCCCACGTGTCAAGGGCCCCCATACGGAAAAGAGCTCCAAGGATTATTCCTATTAAAAGAAGTGTTACTGTATAAGGGAGTGGACTTTTTCTGAAAAAGTGTCTTGTAGCTGCGCCTATTAAAAGTGCGATGATTACAAAAAGAAGCGGGTACATGTTGTTCTGGTGCTCTCCCTCTTCTTCACTGTGGTTGTTTTGCTCGTGAGAATCTGTTTGCTCAATATGTTCTTGTTTGGAATGGTTTTGATTCTCATTATGCTGCTGAGCAAAGTTAAATTTATTCGAAATAAAAATGATTGAAAGAATGATGATGGATAAGGTTATCAGCCTTTTCTTCATAGCGTAACGGATTAATATTCTCGTTTCTAAGATATAAAATAATTTTTAAAAATCCATCAGATGTTTTTTGTCTTCTTTGGAGGGTTGATTTGTTAAAAATACTTTAAAGTTCTTAATATATTGATAATTCAAGAGATAATTACTATAAAGCAGTTTGGGTTTTAAATTATTGAAGAATAAAGTAATAGGTAATAGTTCCTTTTTGGTATGCGGGAGCGCTGGGTTTCCTGTCAAATTTAGCATTTAGTGCAGCTTTTTTGGCAGCTTTAAGTAAATTATCGTTCAGGGTTGTAGAACCTTTTACACCTGCCGTAGCATTTGTAACATTTCCATATTTATCAACGGTAATTTCTACCACTACCTTGCCTTCTTCCTGGTAATTATATTCTGGTTTGGGCAATGATTCCGGGTTTCTGCCTGAAAGGCTGAAATCAATACCACCCATTCCTTTGCTGTTTTTGTCTGAATAATTATCTGAAAAGGGCGACCCTGTTTCTTTTCCCTGGTTTCCTTCTCCCTTTTCCACTCCTTCGCTTTCTCCGTCCTGGTCATTGCTTTTTCCAGGGTAAAGAGCTTTTCGGTTAACTTCTCTTTGTTGTTTTTCCTTTTCTTCCTGGTCTTTTGTTTCTTCTTTTTCAGAAGTGTCTTTATTTTTGGTTTCTACAGGTTCTTTTTCTTTTTGTTGTTCTGTTTTTTCTTTTTTCTGTTCAGTTTTCACGGCAGGAGCTTCTTCAGTATCCTGGGTTATAATTTCTTCTTGTGTTTGTTGTTGTTCGGTTTGTTGTTGCTGAGGTTTGGGCTGGCTTTGTTCCTGGGTGCTTTGTAAATTTTGCCTGAGGGCATTTTCTCCGCTTGCCTGCTCTGTATTTCCAAAATTAATTAGAATTCCTTTTTCAGAGGGCAGGGGTAAAGGGGTAGAGAATTTGAAAAAAAACAAAAAGAGGGCTAATATAGCATGAAAAGCTAAGGTCCCAAGTATGCCTGTTTTATGTTTTTTAAAGAATTCTCCCATACCTTTTTTATTCAGCTGTTGTTGCCAGAATTAATTTCCATTCATTCTTATTGGCTATGTTCATCACTTTAACAATTTCTTTAATGGGTACATTCCTGTCTGCATTTAAAGAAACTGTAGGTTCTTCAATTTCCTTTCTGTTAAACTCTTCTTTTAAAACGTTTTCAATCTCAGAAAATTTTACTTTACTCCCCTGAACATAATATTGAATATCTCTGGTAATAGAGACGGTTGCAACCGGTGAAGCTGAAGTTTGATTTGAGCTTTTAGGGAGTAGTAATTTTAAAGCATTGGGATTGATCAGGGTTGATGTAACCATAAAGAATATGAGAAGCAGGAAGATAATATCAGTCATTCCTGACATGCTAAATGATGAATTAACTTTATTTCTTGGTTTTAAATCCATAGGTTATTTTTTTATTCCACCGGCTCATTGAGTAAATCCATAAATTCTGTAGTATTTGCTTCAAGCTGATATACAACTTTTTCAACTTTAGAAACCAATACGTTGTATGCTAAGTAAGAAATAATACCGACCATAAGTCCTGCTACTGTTGTAACCATTGCTGTATAGATACCACTTGAGAGAAGCGTAATGTCAATGTTGTTTCCAGCATTTGCCATGTCGTAGAAAGCCCTTATCATTCCCATAACTGTTCCCAGGAAACCAATCATAGGCGCTGCTCCCGCTGCAGTTGCCAGTGTTGGAAGTCCTTTTTCAAGTTTTGAAATTTCCAGTTTTCCCACATTTTCAATAGCAGTGGTAATGTCATTCAGCGGGCGTCCTATTCGCTGTATTCCTTTATCAATCATTCGGGCCACAGGGCTGTCAATTGATTGACATAATGCCTGGGCAGATTCGATTTTATCATCATGAATATAATCTTTTATTTTATTCATAAAGTTCAGGTCTGTTTTAGAGGCTTTTGAGATTGCCACATATCTTTCGAAAAATATGTAGATTGCCAGAATTGATAAAATAATTATTGGCAACATAATCCAGCCTCCTTTCAGGGCTAGTTCCCAAAAAGATAATGTTACCTGTCCTTGTTCCGCATTTTGTGCAGCTGTTGTGAGAGTATCCTGTGGGACTGTTTGTGCAAAAGTGAGAAAATCCATATTTACAATTTTTTGTTACAAAAATAAAAAACTATTCTTTCTTGTTCTTATTTTTTTCTTTAGATGAATTTTTAATAAGCTCTTTAAATGAATTAAATTCCTGTCTGTAAAATAATCCGGCACCCTGAATATATCTTGTTTCTTCGTAAATTAACCTGTCGCTGCTCCTGTTAAAGAATTTCAACCTGACTTTGCCGTTTTTTGTTAATTTCCAGTCTACCCTGAAATCACCCACAAATTCGCTGGTCCTGGCATATTTTCCACCTGTTCCAACATTTCCGTTTATAATTAGCCTGTCATTCAGTAATTGGGTGGAAAGAGCTACTTCCACCTGGTCTTTTGATATTTCATCTCCTGGTTTATAGTTGACACCAATATCCCAGTTGTTTGAGATTTGCGAAAGCCAGTGACTTAGCTGGTTTGATAGCAGCTCACTTGTAGAAAAAGCCAGTCCTGCAGAACCAATATCATACTGTTCTGATTGCTCTGCCATATATTGTTGAGCCGGCATAAAAGAATTTAATACCAGTAGTGATAGAAATTGTTTGTTTAGTTCCTGTTTTGAGCTGATGGCGCCCCTGACCCTTGCTCTTGTGCTTTCATCGGCTGTAGGCAGTGCAATGTCAAAATTAATCTGTGGATTTACAAGTTTGTTGGTTAATTGAATTCTACATTCTACAGGAATTCTTTTGTTGTAATATTCAGTAGTGTCAAGGAATAATTCACTCAGAGAGGTTCTCAGGTTATAAACAGCAGTAACATTGATATCCGCGCTTTGAGGTTTGCCATTCCATATAATCTGGCTGCCTTCCTGGATTTCGAACTTTTTGTTTATTACATTTTTAAGAGAAAACATGTAATCTCCGTCTTCAATCGTGTATTCCCCAAATATTCTAAAATCACCATCTTTATTAATGCCCATATTGATGTTTCCTCTTCCACGTGCTTTAATCATATCTCCAAGCTCCGGGTTAAAAATCAGCCTTGTCTCTGCCATGGGAGTGATGTTTAAATCAAAATTCATATCAATTCCAGAGAGATCAAGCTTATATTGTTCTTTTTCCTCTGCCTTTTTGTCCTCTTTAATATTGCTTTCAAATTTGATGAATTTTGATTTTTCAGTTTGTGAATTGCCACCCAGTGGAAGGTTAATTACAGTATTTTCTTCTGTTGTAACGGAAGCATCAATATTGAGAACGTTTGTCTCTGATTTGTCTTGAATTTTTAGGAATCCAGTTGAATAAGCTTCTCCGTAAAATGTAGAATTATCAATTCCTGTTGTATTTAAACTTTTTAATTTGTTGGCATTTATATTAAAATCATAAGTTAGGTTTCTGAATTTATTAAATGATAATCTTCCATCTATCATAGCAAAATTACCATCTGTATCAGAAACTTTTACTTCGTTAAAAATCAGGTTGTTGTTGCTTATATTTAATGAGTTTGTAAAGTTATAACGTGTATTTAGGTAGTCAATGGTAAATCCTGTTTTCTGAGCCGCAATTTTGCCATTCAATATTGGATTAGCAGTTGTTCCTGTTAATTTAAGAAAGCCACTCAGATTACCTTTTATGTTGTTAAAAGTTTTTTTAACAAATGGATTTAGCAGATCCAGCTTCAGCTTATCAAGCAATATGTCAAAAGCCAGGGTTTTATTAGAGGGTTTATATTCTCCTTCTATATCAAGAGTTTTTAATCTGCCTCTTTTGCTTTCAATATCAAGTTTTATGTTTTTTTTGAAATTATTCCATTTACTATAGATTGAAGTATTCCCGATAATTTGGTTGTTTAGTTTTAAACTATCTATTAAAAGGTTAGATTTAAAAGTAGGTTTGTCATAAAGATTAGCTAATTGTGCTTCACCATTAATATTCCCGTTAATGTTCAATTTATTTGCAGGTAATAAAACGTTTGCATATCCAAGGTTAATATCAGCAAAGTTCAGATGAAGAGTGTCTTCGGGATTTTTACTTATTTTACCTTCTATTTCCATTAATTGCGATTCATGATACAATTTAAAATTGTGGAAGAATATACTTGAGCTATCTATTGTAATTCTGTTTTGTGAAAATTTCCAGTCTTTTTCATCCAGTGTAATTTTCCCCGGTAAAAGAAAAATATTAGATCTGATATTTTGTTTCTTTGTCTTTTCCAGTTTGAGTAAAGCGATAATTTCTCCTTTATTGCTTTTTTTAGTTATGTCGTCCCAGTTAATAAGTAGTTTTGATTTATTATTCCCGGAAAGCGATTGTAGCGAGAAATTATTTAAATAACTAGTGTTTCCCGAGGATTTAGTTTTAATATTTTTGAAATTCATGGTCAGCGAAAATATGCTGTCCTGAGACTGGCTGTGAAGATCGATATTATTTATATTGTATTTTTTATACCTGAGAGATTTCGATTGAGCCTGGAGGCTAAAATCTTCTTTATTTCCGTTGTATTTTAATTTTATTTTTGAGTTTTTTCCAATTGAAAGTGAAGGGAAGAAAACCTTTGTAATATTTTTTGTGTTTGTAAAATCTATGTTTAAATCAAAATGGTTTTTAACTTTTACTTTAGAGGTATCTGTTGATTTCTTCACAAATACAGGCATGTATGAATAAAACAAATTTTTAACAGATTGATATACGCTTGTGGATCGATATTTTCCTATTAGTGAAGCATTAATGTAGTCTGAATTAATAAAAATTTTGTGTGTATCCTTTTGTTGTGACGCATTTATTTCAAAATTATCAAAAGCCAGGTCTTTATTCTTACTTGTTATTTTGCCTTTGCTTATATTGATAACCCCACTGGCATTGTCAAGACTGTTTCCTGTGAAGTTAGACATCAGATTAAATGATAACCTGGCAGTTGTGTCATTTTCTACAAAATTTAAGGGTTGCAATTTGGCTTTGTAAAGTTTTGCACTAAAGTCAAAAACAGGAATATCCTTTGAGAAATCAATACCACCATGGAAAGTAAATTCTATATTCGGGTCTTCAATAGAAAGGACACCATCATATTTGTTGTTGGTTAATAATCCGTCGAGTTTAATATGCTGGTAGTTGTAATTATTTATTTCCAGTTTTTTTATTGTTCCGTCTGTGTATGTTTTAAAAGTTTTGTCCTTATATGCTGTCCCTTTAATTTGCATGTCCATGCTTAAATTTCCAATGTTTTCCTGATTATTAAGCAGTCCACCAATATCAAAGTTTTTTGTTTCTAATTTTCCATTAATACTTAGGCCTTCATTTTTTTTAGGTTTAATCAGAACATCGGTTGAGACTTCTCCCAGGTTGCTTTTAAGGGATCCGTAAGCCACGAAGTCATCAATAAAACCGGTAAAGTTTCCGTTATAAGTAATTAAACCCAGGCTGTTTAAATTTTCTGGGAGTTTTATGTTCTGATTTCTTTGAGTAAAGTAATTAACAATTTGAATATCACGGGGGATGGTTCTGAATTTATCTATATCCACGTATAGAAAGGTTTGGTTTATGTCTGGCAATCCGTCAATACTGAAATCTGTATGTAACTCGGTTGTTTTCCCCATTGCCAGGTAGATATTATCTCCTTTTATGTTGTTTATCCTTCCGTTAAGATTTCCTGAGAACACAATATTTTGATTAGGAATATTCTGAAAAGGCTTTGCAAAGTAGGCAAGATCATGAAAGCCTATATTAGAATGTTTTATACCCAGATCGAGGTTGACTTTGCTGGCAAATTTTTTCAGGTTTGCATAGCCTCTGTGTTTAATAATCAGTGAGTCTGCATCCAGGTATGAATGTTTGGTTCTGAGAGAAACACCATTTAATTTCATTTTTTCAGGGCCTATGAACATCCTTGAGGACAGGTCTATTACGTGTAAACCACTCTTATCTTTAAATGATAAGTGATTTATATAAAAGTTAACTTTTCCACTGTCTGACTCAAAATTGTTGACAGAAATATTAAAATCATTCAGGTTTAAATGATTCATATCTATTTTGTTCTTTTCCTGTCTTGGTTTGTTTGTTTCATAGTGGAATTCAGAATTAATTATATCAAAGTCTCTACATTTTATGTGCATCCGGGGTTTGGTAGTATCCTTTCTTTTTAATGCATCGATCAGAAATTTTATATTGATGTGTTCTGAGGTATCATTGAAGAGCTGTATATCTGCACTGTCCATTTTCAATCTTTTGAAGTACAGTTCCCGGTCATTCAGATCGAGTTTTTTTAGATAACCTGTAACTTTTTTTGATCTGACTAATTGTTCACCCCGCTTATCCTCTATATACACGTCATGGAGAATGATTTTGTTGAAAAAGCTATAGTTAACGGATTCAATTTTAAATTTGGCATTTAAACTATTGGAGAATTTTTTTGTTAAAACATCTACCATGTAATTCTGTACTCTTGGTACTTTACCTATAAAATAGGCGGATATTAGTAACAGAAAAATTACCAGCAGAAAACCAAGTAGTATTTTGAATATTTTTTTAATAGTTTTGCCTGATTTATTGATTTTTCAACTATAACGCAAAGAAACAAAAAATAGTTTTAAATTAGATCATAAACTGTGCCATTAAATGAGTATAATTATTTTAGGAATAGAGTCATCCTGCGATGACACATCAGCAGCGATAACAAAGGATGATTTGATTCTATCCAATCTTATATCTAATCAAAAGGTCCATAAAAGCTATGGTGGAGTAGTACCAGAGCTGGCCTCAAGAGCTCACCAGCAGAACATTGTCCCGGTAGTTGATCAGGCCATAGAAAAAGCCGGAATTAAAAAGTCCGATATTGATGCTGTGGCATTTACCCAGGGTCCGGGGTTGCTGGGCTCATTAATGGTTGGTTCTTCATTTGCAAAAGCTTTTTCCCTGGCAAGAAATATTCCATTAATAGGAGTTAATCATCTACAGGCTCATATATTGGCTCATTTTATTAAAAAAAAGGAAGACCCGTATAAACCAATGCCGGAGTTCCCTTTTTTATGCCTTTTAATAAGTGGTGGACATACCCAGTTAGTGGTTGTAAGAGATTATCTTGAAATGGAAGTGATTGGTGCCACGATAGATGATGCTGCGGGAGAAGCATTTGACAAGTGTGGGAAAGTAATGGGACTACCCTACCCGGCAGGACCATCGATTGATAAAGAAAGCAAAAAAGGAAATCATAATGCTTATTCTTTTACCAAACCAAAAATAAAAAATTTAGATTATAGCTTCAGTGGTTTGAAAACAGCATTTTTGTATTTTATAAGAGACAAATTAAAAGAGGATCCAAATTTTATCTCGGATAATTTTTCTGATTTGTGCGCTTCCATACAGTATACAATTATCGATATTCTTATGGATAAATTAGTTCTGGCAGCAAAAAAAACAGGAATTAAAGATATCGCCGTTGCTGGAGGTGTTTCTGCCAATTCTCAGCTGAAAAAACAACTACATGAATTAGCCGGGAAACATGACTGGAATGTTTTTATTCCTGAATTTTCTTACACAATGGATAATGCAGCAATGATCTCTATTACAGGATACTACAAATACAAGAAAAAACAATTTTCTTCTCAGGATGTAATACCCAAGGCCAGAATGAATCTTCATACAGATTAATTTTTACTAATGTTCAAAAACATATTCTGTTCTGGTAAACACTAACAAATGTCATGTGTTATTTTTATAACAACAACTATATTTGTAACAAATTAGCAGAATATATAAGAAAAGGAGGAAAATATGAAATCCAAATCAGTATTAGTCGGAGGTTATCAATCTATAGTAGACAATGGAAGAAACCACTCAATAGTTTTAGACTTGCCCAAACATCAGGAAGGATCTGACATAGGAGCAACAGCACTCGAACTTTCAGTTATGAGTTTTGCCGGTTGTATATCAACTATTTTTAAGGTGGTTGCAGAAAAGATGCGGATTAATGTGGAGAAACTTGAAATAGAATCAGAGGCAGAAAAAGGAAAAGAAACAATTGAAAAAGTTACATTCAATGTGAAAGTAAAATCGGATGCATC
This sequence comes from uncultured Bacteroidales bacterium, assembly GCA_964461045.1. Taxonomy (GTDB): domain Bacteria; phylum Bacteroidota; class Bacteroidia; order Bacteroidales; family UBA12077; genus JAGXLC01. Next base: position 33,316 of record CAYWSJ010000007.1, read on the forward strand.
TGAAGATAAACTTGAGAAATGCCTTGAAACTACTTGCAATACTTGCCCTGTGGGAGTTTTATTCAAGAATGCCGGTGTTAAAATAGAAAGAAATTTAATTAAATTATAAATCTTTAGGGTACCTCTTTATTGTAATATAGGAGCCTTGTTGTTAGTTTTAACAGCAGGGCTTTTTCTTTTCAAAGGATTTAATTTTATCTGCTAAAATTCTATCTTTGCGGAGACAAAAAATGAAATAATACTATGGCAAAAGTAAAACCATCAATACCAAAAGGCACACGTGATTTTCCACCGGATATAATGATCAGGAGGAATTTTATTTTTAATATTATTCAAAGAACATTTCAGAAATATACTTTCCTTCCGCTCGAAACACCCTCAATGGAAAATCTTTCTACCCTAACAGGAAAGTACGGAGAAGAGGGTGACCAGTTGTTGTTTCGTATTCTGGAATCAGGAGATTTTTTAGGTGAAGACGGGAAAAAAATAATTGAATCAGGAGCAAGAGATTCTGAAAGTCTTAGTGCTAGTCTGAGAAATCATATTGCCCGCAAAGGACTCCGGTATGACCTTACAGTACCTTTTGCACGATTTGTGGTTCAGCATAGGAATGAAATAACCTTTCCCTTTAAAAGGTACCAGATACAACCAGTATGGAGAGCTGATAAGCCACAGAAAGGAAGGTACCGTGAGTTTTATCAATGTGATGGTGATGTGATTGGCAGCAAGTCACTGCTTAATGAAGTAGAACTTATCCAGATAATGGATGAAGTTTTTTCAAAACTCAACCTTGATGTTACCATTAAGATTAACAACAGAAAAATTTTAAAAGGACTTGCAGAATATATAGGTCAGGAAGATAAATTTACAGATCTTACAGTTGCAATCGATAAACTTGATAAAACAGGAACTGAGAAAGTCCTTGAAGAACTCAAAAAACGAGGGATTTCCAAGGACTCCTGTGAGAAAGTAAAACCTTTTCTGGAACTTTCTACAAACAAGGACGATAATCTTTCTTATCTGGATCAAATTATGAATGATTCAGAAGAAGGTCTGAAAGGACTTGAGGAAATAAGAGAAATGTTTTATTATCTGGATATAGTCAGTCTGAATAATAAATTAGAATTTGATCCTAAACTTGCACGCGGGCTTGATTATTATACAGGAACCATTTTTGAGGTTAAGTCAAATGAAATGAAGATTGGAAGTATTTGCGGAGGAGGTCGTTATGATGATCTGACCGGTGTGTTTGGTTTGAATGACGTATCCGGAGTGGGGATTTCCTTTGGTGCTGAAAGAATATACGACGTGATGAACAAAATGGATAAATTTTCTACTCAAATGGAGGAAAATGCCAGAATTTTGTTCGTCAATTTTGGAAAAGAGGAAGCGAAATATTCTTATCAGATTGTTCAGAGGTTGAGAAATCAGGGAATTCTGGCCGAACTTTTTCCTGATTCTGTAAAAATGAAAAAGCAATTTGCTTATGCAGATCAGAGAAAAATTCCTTATGTAGCTATTATTGGAGAAAATGAGATGAAAAATAGTACCATCACCTTAAAGAATATGTCATCTGGTGAACAAAAGGAGTTGAACACAGAAGACCTGATAAAAGAGTTGAGTTCTTTTTAAAATAATTGAAATTTAATAAGATGAAACAAGCAAAATATAACAATCGACCTGTGAAAATGGTAGGGAGTGATATTCGATTCCCATGAGCTTTTTTTTTATTAATTTATCTTATTGTTTAATATAAAAAAAGCTCATTATGGGTAAAATACATTATATATCTAATAAAAAACTGACATTTAAGCAAATCGATGATATTCTCAATAAAGACTATACTTTACAGCTCTCTGAGGATGCAAAACAACGAATAGAAAAATGCCGTAACTACCTGTATAATAAACTAAAAAATTCTGACAAACCAATCTATGGAATTAACACAGGTTTTGGCTCTCTCTACAATCGGTCTATTTCAAAGGATGACCTCGAAACTTTACAGAATAATCTTGTAAAGTCTCATGCATCAGGAACCGGAGAAGAAATACCATTAGAAATTGTGCGTCTGATGTTGCTCCTAAAGATACAGGCGCTTTCATATGGGAATTCAGGGGTGCAGTTAACAACTGTACAACGTTTGATAGAATTTTTCAATCATAATATTATTCCTGTTGTTTATGAATATGGCTCTCTGGGAGCCTCTGGCGATCTGGCCCCTCTTGCACACATGAGTCTTCCTTTAATTGGTTTGGGTGAGGTTAACTACAAAGGGAAGAAAAAAGAAACCTCCGAATTATACAATGAATTAGGTTGGGAACCTATTAGGCTGGCTTCAAAAGAAGGTCTTGCTCTGCTAAACGGAACTCAGTTTATGAGTGCATTTGGTACTTATTGCATCATGAAGGCAAAAAAAGTATCTAGGTTTGCTGATTTTGCAGGAGCTTTATCATTAGATGTCTATGATGGAAGAATAGAGCCTTTTCATGATTCTGTTCATCAGATAAGGAATCATAAAGGTCAGATTGAAACTGCCAGATTTTTCAGAGAATTATTAAAAGACTCGGAACTTATAGTTCAACATAAAGTTCATGTTCAGGATCCTTATTCTTTTAGGTGTATCCCGCAGGTTCATGGAGCTACCAGGGATACAGTCGATTACGTGAGTGAAGTGATCTTTAATGAAATTAATGCAGTAACTGATAATCCAACAATTTTTCCTGAAGAAGACCTGATTATTTCAGCCGGCAATTTTCATGGACAACCTCTTGCTCTGGCAATGGATCATTTGGCTATTAGCCTTGCAGAGCTTGGGAACATTTCAGAAAGAAGAATTTATAAATTAATTGACGGACAAAGAGGTTTGCCTTCATACCTGGTTGCAACCCCAGGGTTGAATTCAGGCTTTATGATTCCACAGTATACAGCAGCTTCTCTGGTAAGTGCCAACAAACAACTGGCAACTCCAGCTTCGGTAGATTCAATAGAGAGTTCCCAGGGTCAGGAAGATCACGTTAGCATGGGAGCAAATGCGGCAACTAAATTATACAGGGTATTAAATAACCTGGAGCGTATTCTTGCAATAGAATGGCTTAATGCGTCGCAAGCTCTTGAATTTAGGAGACCTAAAAAGACTTCTTCTACTCTTGAGAAACTCGTTGAAAAATTCAGAAAAGAAGTGCCCTTTATTGAAGAAGATTCAGTCATGTATGAACATATAGAAAAATCGCTAAATTTTATTCAGAATCTTAACTTTGAAATTGAATAAAGGATTGGTCACAAGTATTTAGCGAGGGTTTGATGTATGCATAAAATAAAGTGCAGGTATTCAGGTAGCCCAGGCCTTTAGGGCTTGGGTTATTTATAAGAAAATCTTGTTCATTAGAGTCTGTTAATCCTCAACCTTAAAACTGGAGTTTTTGAATATCAACTAATTAAAATATTTTTTGTTAATTCGAATACAGTTTAGTTAATTAAAGAGGTACCTTGTAAAAGGCACCTCTTTTCAGGATTAGTTTTTGGGTAGCGAGTTTTTAATATTTGAAATGCCGTTTTTGATCCCGTTTTTAATTCCATTTAGCGTTTTAAGCGGAATGTCGATTAAATTATTACCGTTCTTTTTTGAATTGTGGAGATAAATCTCATCAATAACATCCTGGTATTTATCATGAATCACCCTTCTTTTCAGTTTTTGGGTAGGAGAGAGTTCTCCTGTTTGTGAACTCCATTCCTCACAAACAAGGCGGAACCTTTTTATTTTTTCTGTTTCGCCAAGTTCCTGGTTAAATTTATTAATTTCCTTCTGATACCTCGCTATCACAACGGGATGATTAACAAGTTCATTATTATCTCTATATTGTACTCTGTGAATAGAACACCAGTCATGTAAAAATTCAAAATTAGGAGAAATCAGGGCGCTTGCAAATTTTTCGTTTTCACCTATTATCATTACCTGTTCTATGAAAAAAGATTCTTTGAGCTTATTTTCAATAACCTGTGGAGCAATGTATTTTCCTCCTGAAGTCTTGAACATTTCTTTTTTACGGTCGGTAATAGTGAGGAAACCATCTTTGTCCAGATTCCCAATATCTCCTGTGTAGAACCAACCATCCTCATCAATGGCTTCTTTTGTAATTTTAGGTTCTTTGTAATAACCCAGCATTAAATTAGGACCTTTGCAAAGAATTTCTCCTGTATTATCAATTTTTACTTTTACATTTTCAAGTACCGGACCTACCGTTCCCAGCCTTGCATTAAGCGGGTCGAAAAAATTAACTGCTATAACAGGAGAGGTTTCTGTAAGACCATATCCTTCAATAATTGGAATACCTGCTGCCCAGAAAACTTTTCCTATTCTTTGCTGCAAAGCAGCTCCACCACTAACAATTACATTAATGTTGTTTCCAAGACTTTCTTTCCACTTGTTGAAGATGAGTTTGCGTGCTATTTTTAATTTAAAGTTATAGAATGGGCGATAGTTTTTTTCCAGTTTGAATTTTAATCCCAGGTTTACTGCCCAGAAAAATATTACTTTTTTGATGTATGGCAGGTTCTTGCCTTTGCTTAATATTTTATCGTATACCTTCTCTAATAGACGAGGTACTGTATTAAAAATATGTGGCTTAACCTCTTTGAGGTCATTTGCTATTGATGCAAGGCTTTCTGAATAATAAATACTAATGCCTTTGTATTGAAAATGATAGTTCATCATTCTTTCATATACGTGGCAGAGGGGTAAGAAACTAAGTGCCCTGTAGTCTTTTCCTAGTTTATGTGCTTTTGAGGTACTTATGAAATTGGAGACAAGATTCTTGTGAGAAAGCATTACCCCTTTTTGACTTCCTGTTGTTCCTGATGTGTAGATCAGTGTTACAAGGTCTTCCGGTTTAATACTGCTTTTGATCTCTTCAAGCCGGTCTTTAAATTTGTCTTCTTTCCTTTTACCTTCCTCTAAAATTTTAATCCAGTTATCAATTCCTTTAATCCTGTTGAAAGAATAAATACTTTTAATTTTTTTAATCTTATCAGCAACTGGTTTGATTTTTTTCAGAATATTCTGGCTGCTGACGATTATTGCTTTGACCTCAGAATGTTTCAGAATATATTTATAATCACTCTCACTAATAGTAGGGTAAATTGGAACATGAACAATTCCTGCCATTGCCATCCCCAGGTCTGCAAAGTTCCACTCCGGTCTGTTATTACTGATTGTCGCTATTTTATCTCCTTTTTTGAATCCCAGACTAAGAAGGCCATAGCTAAAATAATGGGCATATTTTATGTATTCATTCGTGCTGTACCTAACCCATTTTCCATTTTGTTTCCCTGCCAGCGCATCATCTTTCTGATAATGGTTTTTGTATCTTTCCAGTAGATCAAATGTTCTTGTAACCTCCATGACAAATTAATACCAAGTGATTAGAATAACAAATATATTATTTTTTTTTACATTTATTTAATTTATGCCTTACGTTAAAAAACAATTGTAATTTTATCCTGTTATCAATAAATTGAAAACACAAAAACATAAAACCATAAAACTATGAAGAAATGTATTCTCCTGATTATCCTTTTGAGCCTGACACAATTATTAACAGCTCAAAATCCGGCTTATAAAATATTTAATGCAGAAGGGAACGAAGTTACTTATGAGAATGTAACTAAGGATATTCTTACCTCAGATGTTGTTTTTTTTGGAGAATTGCACAACAATCCAATTGCTCACTGGCTTGAATTTTCGATACTAAAAGATTTGTATTCTCAGACCAGCAAAAAAGTAAAAGCCGGATTTGAAATGTTTGAGGCTGATGATCAGATTATTATTGATGAGTATCTTGATGGGAAAATTAAACACAAGCATTTTAAAAAAGAAGCAAAGATCTGGCCTAATTATAATACTGATTATAGGCCCCTGGTTGAATATGCTTTTAATAATAATATTGAAGTGATAGCAACGAATATCCCCAGGAGATATGCTAGTATGGTTGCCAGGGATGGTTTTGAGAGTCTTAAGAAATTGTCTGATGAGGCAAAGAATTACATTGCACCTTTGCCAATTGATTATGATTCAAGTCTTCCGGGGTATAGGAAAATGCTTAAGATGTCGGAAATGCATGGAATGAAAAGCAATAAAAATCTTCCCAAAGCACAGGCTATAAAAGATGCAACAATGGGTTGGTTTATAAATGAAAACCAGGAGAATGGAGATTTGATAATCCATTTCAATGGTACCTATCATACAAACAATAAAGAGGGAATTGTCTGGTATCTGAAAAAGTATTCTGATGAGGATTTAAATATAATCACTATAGCTACTGCTGAACAGGAGTCTATCCAGAAACTAAATGAAAAGAATAAACAATTGGCTGACTATATTATTGTGATTCCTGAAAATATGACAAAAACCTATTAGGATGTATTGTTCCCAATAGGTTTTTGGATTCTACTGAATTTTTTCAAGAATCATTTCTTTGCCCTTGTTCAGGGCTTTGTCAAGATTTGCGGGTTCTTTACCGCCAGCAGTGGCAAAGAAGGGTTGTCCTCCTCCACCTCCTTTAATTTCTTTGGCTGCTTCTTTGATGATGTTTCCGGCGTGTAAGTCATTTTCTTTAACCAGGTTTTCAGATATCATCAGGGATAAGTTTGCTTTTCCCTTGACATTAGCACCCACCAGCAAAATGAGGTTGTCTATCTCGTTTTTCAGTTGAAATGCCATATCCTTTATAGCTCCGGCATCGTCCAGGTCAACAATGGCAGTTATAAGGTTTTTACCATTTATGTCTTTCTTTTTATTTTTCAAATCATTTTTGATATTCTTGAGAATGTCCTGTGTCATGTTTTCTATTTTCTTGGACAGGTCTGCATTCTGGTCAATTATTTTTTTAACACTTTCTGTTACATTGTTGGGATTACTCAACAGAGTTTTTACTTCCTCAATCGTTTTAATGTTTTTTCGGAAATATTCTTCAGCTTTATCAGCTGTAACAGCCTCTATTCTCCTGATACCAGCAGAAATGGCCGATTCTGAAATGATCTTAAAAATTCCTATTTGTCCGGTAGCGTCAACGTGCGTTCCTCCGCATAGTTCAATGGAGTCATCAAACTTAATAACCCTTACCACTTCACCGTATTTTTCTCCGAACAATGCAGTAGCGCCCATTTCTTTTGCTTTTTTCATGGGTATTTCCCTTTTCTCCTCAAGAGTTATATTGCGTCTGATATAATAATTAACCATTCTTTCGATTTCATCAATCTCTTTTTCAGTGAGTTTTTGAAAATGAGAGAAATCAAACCTTAAATAGTCAGGATGCACCAAAGACCCTTTTTGTTCTACATGATCGCCTACTACTTTTCTTAGTGCATGATGAAGCAGGTGTGTAGCTGTATGGTTATTGGCAGTTTTTTTTCGTTTTTGAGAACTTACTGTAGCTTTGAATTTAGCAGTCAGGTCTGAAGGGAGTTTTTCTGCATAATGAACAATCAGGTTGTTTTCTTTTTTGGTATCAATGATGTTTATTTTTTCATTTTTGCTTTCAATATATCCTTTATCACCTACTTGTCCGCCTGATTCAGGATAAAAAGGTGTAAAGTTAAACACAAGCTGGTAAAGTTCCTTTTTCTTTGTTTTTACTTTTCTGTATTGTGTGATTTGAATTTCAGTTTCCAGGTAATCATAACCAATAAACTCTTCTTTGTCGTCAGAAGAAAGAACTACCCAGTCATCTGTTTCTATTTTAGTAGCTTGCCTTGATCTGCTTTTCTGAGCCTCCAGCTCTTTATTGAATTCTTTTCTGTTGACAACCAGGTCGTTTTCTTTCAGGATTAATTCTGTTAGGTCTAGAGGGAAACCGTAGGTATCATATAGTTCGAATGCTGTTTTACCATCCACTACTTTGTAGTTGTTTTCTTTTGTTCTTTTAATAACCCGGTTAAGGAGTTTGATTCCATTTTCCAGTGTTTTAAGGAATGCATTTTCTTCTTCTTTGATTACTTTTTCAATAAGTTCTTGTTGTTCATCTAGTTCCGGATAAGCATCTCCCATTATTTTTATCAACGTTGGGACAAGTTTGTAAATCATGGCTTCCTTTTGCCCCAGGTAGGTATAGCCATATCTTACAGCGCGCCTGAGAATCCTTCTGATAACATAGCCTGCTTTTGTGTTGGATGGCAGCTGTCCATCTGCAATTGAAAAAGAGATGGCACGCAGATGGTCAGCAACAACACGCATTGCTACATCAGTTTTGTCATTTTTTCCGTATTTTTCGCCCGATATTTCCGAGATTTTAGAAATAATTGGCTGGAAAAGATCCGTATCATAGCTGGAAGATTTGTTTTGCATTACCATGCATAACCTTTCAAATCCCATACCTGTATCTACGTGTTTTGCAGGGAGGGTTTCCAGCTCACCATTGGCTCTTCTGTTAAATTGAATAAAAACCAGGTTCCATATTTCCATAACAAACGGGTGGTCCTGGTTAACCAGTTTGGCGCCATCTTTCTTTTTTCTTTCCTGGTCATCCCTAAGGTCAATATGTATTTCTGAGCAGGGTCCACAAGGACCTGTTTCTCCCATTTCCCAGAAGTTGTCTTTTTTATTTCCTTCCAGAATCCTGTTTTCGGGTAATAATGTATTCCAGTATTTATATGCTTCAGAATCCTTTTCGATATTATCTTCCCTGTCGCCTTCAAAGATCGTGGCATAAAGACGGTCTTCTGAAATCTTAAGTGTATTTGTCAGGTATTCCCAGGCCCATTCAATAGCTTCTTTTTTAAAATAATCACCAAATGACCAGTTCCCTAGCATTTCAAACATTGTATGATGATATGTGTCATGTCCAACTTCTTCCAGATCGTTGTGTTTTCCCGAAACCCTCATGCATTTTTGTGAATCTGCTATCCTGTTATTTTTCGGTTTAGCGTTACCGAGAAACATATCTTTGAACTGGTTCATCCCAGCATTAATAAACATGAGGGTGGGATCGTCTTTAACCACCATGGGCGCTGATTTTACGATGCTATGTTTTTTTGTTTTGAAAAAATTAAGAAATGACTGTCGAATTTCTTTTGAATTCATAAATCGTTATTTTAAAATTTTTTAGATATTGTCAATTAATATTCTTTTTAAAGATTTTTTTTGATAAATATTTTGTAAAAATAAATAAATCCATTAGATTTGTTGACAAACATGAATGTTTTATATCTTTATTCCGGTTTAAAATATAATTATGGCAAAAATACAATATAGGTTTGATCCGACAGATCTGACTTACAAAAGAATAAAAAAATCATCTAAAAAGAAATTTCTTCGAATATTTGGATATATTGTTTTTCTATTTACTGTAGGATATATTTTTACCAATATTTTTACTTCCTATTACCAAACTCCCGAAGAGAAAGAACTTATAAGAAAAAACCAGGAGCTCAAAGCAAAATATCAGTTGTTGCAGAGTAGCATTGCAGAAGTAGATCATAAACTGGAGGCTATTGAACAACGTGATGATTATTTATACCGCCCAATTTTTGAACTTGACCCAATTTCCAGTTCGATTAGAGAAGCAGGTACCGGAGGTGTAAGTCAGTATGATAATCTGAAAAAAATAGGCAACTCTGAAGTTATTGTAAATACAGCTCAGGAGCTTGATCAGGTGAGCAAAAAGCTCTATATTCAGTCTAAATCTTTTGATTCGGTTACCAAACTTGCCAAAAATAAAGAGAAAATGCTTGCCTGTATCCCTGCAATTCAGCCAATTTCACTGAATGATTTCAGAAGAATCAGTGATTATTATGGTTCAAGAAGAGATCCATTCAATGGGAAAATCCGGATGCATTACGGAATGGATTTTACAGGCCCTATTGGAACAGATATTTATGCCACTGGTGATGGAAAAGTGATCAGAGCTAGTTATAACCCTTATGGTTATGGGAATGAGGTAATAATAGATCATGGATTTGGTTATAAAACTGTTTATGCACACCTGAAAAAGATTACTGTAAAGAAAGGTCAGAAGGTAAAAAGAGGAGATGTAATTGGTAAATTAGGAAATACAGGTAGATCAACAGGTCCTCATCTTCATTATGAAGTTCGGCGACATAACCGACCTGTCGATCCGATCAAATACTATTTTAATGATATTTCCGCAGAAGAATATGACAAGATGATTGCTGTTTCATCAAGAAACAGACGTCCAATGGATTAATTTCATTTATTAGATGGCGAAATATAAGTATAAATATAATCCCCGTAAGGTAAGGTATGAAAAGGTGAAGCTTACGTGGAAGGACAGAATTCTGCGTTTTTTTACTTACTTTCTTGCCACTTTTGTTATTGCTGTAGTTTTTATGTTCGTTTATAGTGCTTTTTTTGATACACCTAAAGAAAGGGAACTAAAACGGCAGAATAAACAACTTAAGCTTCAGTATGAGATAATGAATAAGCGTTTTAACCTTGTGGAAAAAACACTTGAGGATATTCAGAGAAGAGATAATAATCTGTATCGGGTTATATTTGAAGCAGATCCTATCCCTTCCTCAGTTCGCGAAGCCGGTTTTGGAGGAAACGAACGTTATGAAAATCTTAAGGGATATAAAAATTCTGAGCTTGTTGTCAAATCTCATAAAAGACTGGATCAACTTTCAAAAAAGTTATATATTCAGTCAAGATCCTTTGATGAGATAAAGAATATGGTTGAAAATAAAGAGGAGATGGTTGCATCAATTCCTGCTGTTATGCCCATTTCAAATAAGGATCTGAAAAGAACAGCTTCCGGTTATGGATGGAGAATTCATCCGATATATAAGATAAAAAAATTCCATGAAGGAATGGATTTTACAGCACCAAGGGGAACAGAAGTTTATGCTACAGGGGATGGCGTTGTGGTTGAGGTTAGAACAAGGCTTAGAGGATATGGTAAACGCGTCGTTATCGATCATGGTTTTGGATATCGTACACGGTATGCTCATTTGAATAATTTTAATGTTCGTAAAGGACAAAAAGTTAAACGAGGTGATGTAATAGGATATGTTGGTTCAACCGGTTTGTCTGTTGCTCCTCACCTTCATTATGAAGTCGAGAAAGACGGGAAAAAAGTGAATCCCGTACATTATTACTTTAACGATTTGAGTCCAAAAGAATACGAAAGAATGATTTTCATTTCCAGCAACAGCGGGCAATCATTTGATTAAAGACAATAGATGTTTCAATAATGAGATTTTCCATAAGTTACATATTCTTATTTTTTACATTCCTTATTTTTAATTTACAAGCTAGTGCCTTTTTACGCTTTGATAGAATTGAAAATGAGAAGGATACGGTTATACAAAAAGATACTCTCACAATTACAGGTGTTGGAGATATCATGATGGGAACGAATTTTCCATCAGAAAAATATTTACACCCTTCAGGATGTAAGGCTTTTTTTAATGAGGTAGGAGATATTCTGCTAAATGGAGATGTGCTTGTCGGTAATCTCGAAGGTTGTTTATCTGATAATGCCAACCTTGTAAAACGTTGTAAAGATACAACCAAATGCTATGCATTCAGGATGCCCCTGGCGTATGCAAATTGTTTAAAAGAAAAAGGATTTGATTTTCTTAGCATTGCAAATAATCATTCACATGATTTTGGCAGGGAAGGAATTAGCCATACCAAGGGAATATTGGATAGCCTGGGAATTAAATATGCCGGAACACCAAGGAATTCATATTCATTGAAGAAACAAAACGGGAAAGTCATTGGCTTTTGCGCTTTTGCACCTAACAGGGGGACGGTTAGTATTACGGACTATAAAAAAGCGGAAGAAATTGTAAAATACCTGGAAGATACCGCAGATATTGTTGTTGTATCGTTTCATGGAGGTGCTGAAGGTTCCGATTATAGACGTGTCACTAAAGAGACCGAATATTTCTATGGTGAAAACAGGGGAAATGTACATAAATTTGCTCATCATGTTGTCGATGCCGGTGCTGATGTTGTTTTTGGTCATGGACCGCATGTTACCAGGGCTATTGAGCTTTACAATAATCGTTTAATTTGCTATAGCTTGGGGAATTTCATAACCTATGGACGATTTAATTTAAATGGTCCCAACGGAATTGCCCCTGTAATAAAAACTCACCTCTCTGATGACGGAAAATTTTTGTTCGGTGAAATTATCCCCGTGAAGCAATATTATAACGGGAAAGTAGTAATTGACCCTATGAAAAGGGCCATCAAAGAAATTTCAGAATTAACCAGGCTGGATTTTCCGAATGTTGGTATCACAATAACTGAAAATGGTATTATCCGTAAAAAAGAATAAAAAGTAAATGCCTTACAAAGAAAAGAAAGTTGAAAAATTGTATTACAGCATCGGCGAAGTTGCTGATATGTTTGATGTAAACACCTCTCTAATAAGATACTGGGAGAAAGAATTTGATATTATTAAACCAAAGAAGAATAAAAAGGGAAACCGCTATTTTACCCAGGAAGATATCGAGAATTTTCACATAATTTATTACCTGGTAAAGGATCTTGGTATGACCCTTAAAGGAGCCAAGAAAAAACTCCAGGAAAATAAAGAAGGCACATTTTATAATTTTAAAATAGTGGAATCATTGAAAAACATCAGGCAAATGTTGCTGGAGATCCGGGAAGACCTTGATGAATAAACAATTAACCAAATCAACTTGTTAGAAATGTTAGACAAACTGAAAAAATGCAGAACCAGAGTCTGTTGTTTTATGTTTGTGTAATTCCATTTCTGTTTTATTGTGTTACAAAAAAGCCGGATAATAATCTTTTAAAAGAATTTTGTCTTATGAAAATCAGAGAGTTTGAAAAACATTTGAATACGCTTTTCCCTTTGGCTCTACAGGAAGAATATGATAATTCCGGTTTGCAGATTGGAGATCCTGAAGAGGAGATAAAAGGCATTTTAATAACTGTTGATGTAACAGAAGAAATTATTGATGAGGCAATTGATAAAAAGGTTAATTTTATTCTCTCTCATCATCCATTGTTTTTCGCGGATATTAAAAAACTTTCAACCGGGACTTATGTGGAAAGAGTTGCACGAAAGGCTATTAAGAATAATATTACCATTTATTCTGCTCATACCAACCTGGATAAACATAAGGAAGGCATTAACGTGAAACTTGCTCAAAAGCTCGGATTGGAAAATATTCAAATTTTAAATCCGGTTAGAAATCAATTGATAAAATTGGCATTCTTTGTTCCTCATGATCATGCAAATGAGGTTCGTAAAGCGGTGTTTGATGCAGGGGCCGGACAAATAGGTGATTATGATCAGTGCAGTTATAATTTAAAGGGGGAAGGCACATTCAGACCTGGAGAAGGAACTGATCCATTTGTTGGAAACAAGGGGGAAATGCATTTTGAAAAGGAGACACGTATTGAAACAATTTTCCCCTCTTACCTCACTCAACTTGTGATAGAAGCACTTTTCAATGCTCATCCTTATGAAGAGGTTGCTTATGATCTTTATCCGCTTCTAAATAGCAATAACGAATCAGGTCTTGGTGCTGTCGGTAAATTTGAAAATCCTGTTTCAGAAACTGACTTTTTAACAAAGTTGAAAGAGACTTTTAACATACCCTGCATAAAACATACTGAAATGCTTAACAAACCTATACAAAAGGTTGCATTGTGCGGGGGAAGCGGAAGCTCTTTGCTGGAAAAGGCAAAATCTGCCGGAGCTGATGTCTTTGTTTCAGCTGATTTCAAATATCATAGATATTTTGATGCTGAAAATTCAATAATGATAGTAGATATAGGGCATTATGAGAGTGAAAATATAGCGAAAAAGATTTTTTATGAATTACTTACAAAAAATTTTCCTAATTTTGCAATCCATTTGTCAGAAGTAAATACGAATCCGATAAATTATTATTAATATGGCAGCTACAAAAAAACAGAAAAAACAAGAAACAGAATACTCCGTTGAAGATAAATTGAAAGCATTATATGAATTACAAACTGTTGATTCTTCCATTGATAATATAAGAAGGCTCAGAGGTGAGCTACCGCTTGAGATACAGGATCTGGAAGATGAAATAGCAGGTTTGGAAACAAGGCTGAAAAATTATGAAGAGGCAATTGAAGAGCTAAATACAAATATCTCGAATAAAAAGAATGAAATAAAAGATGCCCAGGCAAGTATAGATAAATATAAAAAACAGCAGGAAAACGTAAGAAATAACCGCGAATATGAAGCTTTATCAAAGGAAATAGAGTTTCAGACACTGGAGATAGAACTGCGTGAAAAACAAATAAAGGAAAGCAAGGAGCAGATCGATAAGCGGAAAAAAGAGCTTGAGGAAGCTCAGAAAGAGGTGGATGAACGCAAAAGTGACCTGGATGACAAGAAAAAAGAACTCGATTCGATTGTAGAGGAGACAGAAAAAGATGAAGAAAGACTGAAGAAAAAATCCGAGAAAATACAGGAAATTATTGAACCGCGTCTGCTGAATGCTTATAAAAGGATTCGTGATAATGCCAGAAACGGACTGGCGGTAGTAACAGTAGAAAGAGATGCCTGTGGTGGTTGTTTTAACAAAATTCCGCCACAAAGACAATTAGATATTCGCTCAAGAAAAAAGATTATTGTTTGTGAATATTGTGGAAGAATTTTGGTAGATCCGGATATGGCAGAAGAAATTTCAGATAAAGTGAAAAAGAAATAATAAATATTCAATTAAATAAAAAAGCCATTCCCGATTTTCCGGAATGGCTTTTTTTAATAGTATATCTGATTTACTTTACTTTTTTTACCTTGTAATTTACATTAAATTTTCCTTTCATTATGGCGCTTAGTTTCCCTTTCAGCATACGCTTCCTTAGCGGAGAAATTTTATCAGTAAAGAGAATTCCCTCCAGGTGATCATATTCATGTTGGATAATCCGTGCTGCGATTCCGCCATATTCTTCTTCATGATATTCAAAATCCTTATCGTAATAGGCTATTTTTATTTTCTCTGGACGAATAACCGATTCCCTGATATTCGGTATACTCAAACAACCTTCTTCATAGTTTTTATCATCGCCGCCTCTTTCAATTATCTGAGGATTAATGAATGTTTGTCTGAAATCTTTTAGGCTCGGATCATCTTCTTCAAGCGGTGTTCCGTCAATTACAAATAACCTGACAGATTTGCCTACCTGTGGAGCTGCCAGTCCGATTCCATCCGATTTATACATGGTGTCCCACATATCCTGGAGGAATTTCTCCAGCCATTCCTCGTCCTTTTCTATTTCCCGTGCTACCTTTCTTAGCACTGGTGTTCCGTATACATATACTGGTAGTACCATTACTTAAATTGTTTTATGTTGTAAATATGACTGTAATATAATAGTGGCGCTAATTCTGTCAATGTTTTCTTTTTTTTGTCTTTCTCCTTTCTTCATGCCACCATCTATCATAGCTTGTTGTGCCATTTTTGAGGTAAACCTTTCGTCTTCCAGTTGAACCGGAATATCCGGAAATTCTTTTTTAAATTTTTTCAAAAATGGGTTTATATAATTAACTGCTTCTGAAGCTTGATTGTTCATTTTCCTGGGATATCCCACCACAAGTGTATCCACTTTTTCTTTGTTAAAATAATCTTTTAAAAATTCAATCAGATCCTTTGGATGAACTGTTGTGAGTCCATTTGCTATCATTTTCATTGGGTCGCTTACAGCTATACCTACTCTTTTTCTTCCATAATCTATTGCTAAAATTCTTCCCACGTTATATTTATTTAAACAAATTTTAAATTGCAAAATTAAATAAATTCTGTTAATATGAATATGTTATAAAAATGAATTTGTAATTCTTATAACTCTAAAACGTAGAATGTATTTTCCAGAATATTAAAATGAAGAAGATTACCATCCAGGTTGTTTCCTTTTTCGATAATAATTTTCAGGGTTTCGTTGGCCTGAAGGCTTCCGGTTATTAATGGAAGAGTCGGGAAGATACCCTTTTCATTAAGAGGCTCCGGCTGTAAAGGAAACAGGTCTCTCAGGCACTTTTTATTCTTATGGTGAAGAATACTCACCATTCCTTCGTATTCACCTACTGAAGCATATACTAATGTTTTATTCATGGTGGCGCATGTATCATTGATAAGATAACGGATATTGAAGTTATCAGTACAGTCCAGGATAATATCGAAAGATTTTAAAATAGATTGTATATTGCTTTTGTTTAATTCATCATTGTATTTTATTATTTCCGAATTTGGATTTTTACGAAGAATCATTGCTGCTGCTTTTTCCAGTTTGCTTTCTCCGACATCCTCAACATTATAAATTGTTTGCCTTTGCAGATTGTTGTTTTCAATTTTGTCATATTCCACAATCCCAATTTGCCCCACACCGGAAGCTGCCAGTACCGGGAGAGCTCCGGACCCCAATCCGCCTGCTCCAATAACCAGCACACTGGAATTTTTGAGCTTTAACATATCTTCTTCACTCATATCTTCCAGGGAGATCATCTTATTGTACCTCTCTTTTTCTTCCTTTGTTAATTTTTTCATAAATGATTTCTTTTACTTAGGAGTCCTTGCAAAGAAAAGCCTCATCCCAGTTTTTCCACACTGCTTCATAGTTCATTTTTTGAATTGTTTCCCTGATTTCACGTGGAGTTCTTTCATCAGCAACCTCGAATTGTTCTAATTCTTTATGCGGTTTATTATATCCTCCGGGTTCTGTCCTTGATCCTGCACTCATTGTTGTAATTCCAAGGGGAAGGACATGATCCCTGAAATGTGCGCTTTCCCTGGTACTTAGAGCTAACTCAAGATTTTCATCGAAAATCCGATACGCAGTAATAAGTTGAACAAGTTCTTTATCTGATATCTCATAATTGGGCTTATAGCTGCCTTCAAATGGGCGCAATCTTGGAAAAGAAATAGAGTAGTTAGTTTTCCAGTATTTTTTTTGAAGATATTTTACATGAAGCCCGGTGAAAAATGAATCAACACGCCAATCTTCTAATCCAAGCAAAACACCAAGTCCTGCTTTATGGATCTCAGCTTCACCTATTCTGTCTGGTGTCTCAAGCCGGTATTTATAATTTGTTTTTTTCCCTGTGGGATGATACCGCGGATAATTTTTTTCATGGTAAGTTTCCTGGTAAATATAAACCGAATTTAATCCTGATTTTTCCAGTTTTTTATATTCTTTGGTATCTAATGGCTGGACTTCCATAGAGACCAGCGAGAATTTTTCAGAAAGGTTTTCAATTGCTTTCTGCAAATATTCAAATCCTGCCTTTTTAGGATGCTCTCCTGTAACCAACAAGATGTGTTCAAATCCCATTTCTTTGATCTTGTCGGTTTCTTCCTTGATCTCTTTTTCTGAGAGGGTCTTCCGGTTAATTTTATTTCTGTGATTGAAACCGCAATACACGCATCCGTTTGTACATTCATTCGATAAATATAGAGGAATGTAAAGCTGTATTGTTTTCCCGTACCTTTTAAGAGTTAGTTCCCGGCTTATCTGAGCCATCTTTTCAATGTAATTTGAAGCTGCCGGAGACAACAGGGCCATGAAGTCATTCATGTCTCCACTACCTGCATTAACCAGAGCGTTTTCCACATCACCGGGGGTTTTGTTGTAAATTTCTTTCTTTACTTCTTCCCGGGAGTATTCTTTTATTAGGTTATAAAAACTCATATCCTGTATGTTTAATCATTTAAGAATGAGGTAAGTGGGCTTGTGGCATTTGCCTGGTTTGATTTTCTGCCCAGTTTGGCTTTCATGGCCATTCTTCCTGCCTCCACACCAATTTTGAATGCCTGTGCCATTTTTACCGGGTCTCCTGCAACGGCTATGGCTGTATTTACCAGCACTGCATCAGCTCCCATTTCCATAGCTTCAGCAGCGTGTGATGGTGCACCAATACCGGCGTCAACAACTACAGGCACATTGCTTTGTTCAATAATAATCTTAATAAAGTCTTTGGTATTTAGTCCCTGGTTACTGCCAATGGGAGAACCCAATGGCATTACTGCTGCTGTTCCTGCATCTTCCAGTTTTTTACAAAGTACAGGATCCGCCTGAATGTAGGGGAGAATTGTAAATCCATCCTTTGCCAGTTCCCGGGTAGCCTTGAGTGTTTCTTCTCCGTCTGGCA
>CAYWSJ010000008.1:0-51379 GCA_964461045.1 uncultured Bacteroidales bacterium
AAAACCTTCTAAATTTGGTAATGTAAAATTTTTAAATAAAATCAAAACAGTTTCTTAAAATTTTGTTTATTTTCCAAATGATAATTTTTCCTCCTCCGCATTTATTTTTAAGTATAGCATTTTGGGATTAGAGATGGAAAATATGAGTATGAAACAGTCCTTTCATTTTCATATCTATTTTATTTCTGAAAAATTCATATAACCAATAATTTTATATTATTTTAGCCCTCCAAAACCAATGTATGTTAGAATTTATAAGGGGTGAAATAAAAGAAATTACGCCAGCTTATGCTGTTATTGAGAATAGCGGAATAGGTTATTTTATAAATATTTCTTTAAATACTTATTCCCAGATTTCAGAAAAGAAAGAAGTCTCGATTTTGCTACATGAAATTATTCGGGAAGATACCCATCTTTTATATGGCTTTGCTGAAACGAATGAAAGGGAGCTATTCAGGCAGCTGTTATCTGTTTCCGGAGTTGGGGCAAATACTGCTTGTATGATGCTTTCCTCTTTGAATCCCACAGAATTGACAAATGCTATAATAAATGGAGAAGTGAATAAATTAAAGTCAATTAAGGGAATTGGAGCCAAATCAGCGCAAAGGATCATTGTTGATCTGAAAGATAAATTAGGCAAAGAAGGAATTTCAGAAGAAATAATTTCCTCAGGAGACAATACAATTAAAGATGAAGCGTTTTCTGCTTTAGTAACTTTAGGATTCAACAAGAAAAAAGTGGGAAATGTGCTTGATAAGATTTTAGGAAGGGGTAATGATTTAAAAGTTGAAGACCTTATTAAAAAGGCTTTACAGGAACTTTAATACATTGAGTTAAATTTGAAAATTTCAGGGGAAAATAGATTAAAGATTTTATTATTCATGACTTTGTGGGCTTTTTCTTTTACGGCAAAAGCTCACATTGGTTTTTACGGTGAACCCGTGAACCCTCCTGATTCTATAACCTCAAACGACACGATTAAGCTACCTTATGAATTTGAAGACCAGGATGAGTTTTCCTTCTTCCCAAAAAAATATGACTCACCGCTTTTTTTGAATAATCCTGAGAATATTAAATCTACGTTTGAATACGATCCCATTGCCGATGAATATATCTTAAAACAAAAAGTAGGTGAATTTGATTTTCGTCCGCCTGCCCATTTAAACAGCGATCAATACTGGGATTATAAGTTTGAACAGCTGGTAAGAGATTATTGGCGGCAAAAGGCCAGGGGTGAGACTGCTGAAGGTGATGGAGGCCTGATACCCCAGTTAAAATTAGGAGGAGAAACTTTTAACAGAATATTTGGAAGCAACACCATCAATATTGTTCCCCAGGGAGCTGCCGAATTAATTTTTGGGGTGAATATTAATAAGGTGGAAGACCCCAAACTTTCTGAGAAATTGCGTAAAACCACAACTTTTGATTTTGAGGAAAAAATTCAGATGAATGTTTCCGGAACGATCGGGGATAAAATAAAATTAGGTATTACTTACGATACAGAGGCAACGTTTGATTTTGAAAATCAGACCAAGTTAGAATATTCAGGCAATGAGGATGAAATTCTTCAGAAAGTAGAAGCAGGAAATGTTTCATTACCTCTTCCAGGCTCTCTGATTAGTGGTAGCCAGAGCTTGTTTGGGTTAAAAACAAAAATGAAGTTCGGAAATCTTGAGATGACCAGTGTCTTTTCTCAGCAAAAAGGTGAAAGTAAAGTGATTGAAGTAAAAGGTGGGGCGCAGACACAGCAGTTTGAAATTAAGGCTGATGAATATGAAGAGAACAGACACTTTTTTCTTGCTCACCATTTCAGAGAAAAATATAACGAAGCACTGAGTCAGCTCCCGGTTATTAAATCCAATATTAACATTTCGAAGGTTGAAGTTTGGGTAACAAACAGAACCAGTAACTTTGAAGATAGCAGAAACGTGATCGCTTTTATGGACCTGGGAGAATCCAATCCTGAGAATATTATTGGAAATGATGCACTTATCCAGCCCATAACCGGTACATACCCTGATAATGAGGTTAATGACCTGTATAATAGCCTGACCGCCCTGGGCGGAGTAAGAGATATCAGTCAAACTACAAATGTTTTACAGCAATGGCAATCTCAAGGATTCTATTCCGGACAGGATTATGTTAAACTTGAAAATGCGCGTAAGTTGAATTCCAATGAATTTACAATTAATCGCCGCTTAGGTTATATTTCTCTGAAATCACCTCTCAGAAATGATGAAGTTTTAGCTGTAGCATTTGAATTTACTGCGGGCGGACAAACTTTTCAAGTAGGTGATTTCTCTACTGATGGTATCAATGCTCCTGATGCTTTGTTTCTGAAACTTTTAAAGGGAACAAGTTTTACACCGGATTATCCTAACTGGAGGCTGATGATGAAAAATATCTATTCATTTAACGCTTACCAGATTAATAAAGAAGGATTCAGGTTAAATGTGCTTTATCAGGATGATAAAACCGGAAATGAGATTAATTATATTCCTGCAGGCAGTTTGAAAGACAAACTTTTACTGCGTGTATTGAATCTTGATAATGTCAATTCTCAGAATGATGCCTCTCCGGATGGTAGGTTTGATTTTATTGACGGAATTACTATAGACCAGAGCAATGGGAAAATAATTTTCCCGGCTGTTCAACCTTTTGGGGATTACTTAAGGCAACAATTTAAAAGCTCTAGTATTGCAGATAAATATGTGTTTGAAGAGCTGTACGATTCAACTCTTACCATTGCCAGACAAATTGCAGAAAAGAATAAATTTAAACTGGGCGGGGAATTTCAGTCGTCTTCAAGTTCGGAGATTCCTCTCAATGCAATGAATATTCCGGAAGGTTCTGTAGTGGTTACAGCAGGAGGACGAAAACTAACGGAAAACGTGGATTATACTGTTGACTATAATTTAGGAAGGGTGAAAATTTTAAACGAAGGATTGCTGGAATCACAAACTCCTATAAAAATTTCCCTGGAAAGTCAGTCAACCTATAATATGCAAATGAAAACACTGGTTGGTTCACATTTTAATTATAATATTTCCGAGGATTTTAATTTGGGTGCCACTGTTTTAAATTTGACAGAACGGCCTCTTACTAAAAAAGTTATGGTCGGAAACGAGCCTATTTCGAACACAATTCTTGGATTTAATGGTACTTACCGAACTGAGTCTCAGTTTATTACAAAGCTGGTAGATAAATTACCTTTTCTGGAGACAAAAGAACAATCAAGCATAACATTCGATGGAGAGTTTGCCCACCTGATTCCCGGCCATTCAAGAGCTATTGAGAAAGAGGGAGTAGCATATATTGATGATTTTGAGGGAAGTGAAACTGCAATTGACATGAAACAACCTGCCGCATGGGTACTGGCAAGTACTCCACAAGGTCAGACAGATATCTTCCCGGAAGCTCAGCTTAATGATACGCTGCTTTATAATTTTAACCGGGCAAAACTGGCCTGGTATCATATTGATCCTTTATTCCTCAGAGAAAGCAATTCCAGCATGCCTCAGCACCTGAAAAGCAACCCTGATCAGCGATCAAGCCATTTTGTAAGAGAGGTTTACGAAAAAGAACTTTTCCCGAATAAAGATAATCCTAATGATGTTCCTGCTGCTATACAAGTACTTAACCTTGCCTACTTTCCCGATGAGAAGGGGCCCTATAATTATGAATATAAACCTGACGGGGAAGTCGGTTTTTCTGAAGGATTAAATGAGGATGGATCGCTCAAAGAACCAGAAACCAGATGGGGTGGAGTAATGCGGGAGATAGCCACAACTGACTTCGAGGAGTCAAACGTAGAATATATTGAGTTTTGGTTAATGGACCCATTTGTTTATGATACTTCTGATACGAATGAGGGCAAGTTGTATTTTAACCTGGGAAATGTATCTGAAGATATTCTTAAAGACTCAAGAAAAGCCTTTGAAAACGGGTTGCCTACTACAGGTGAGGTTGATATGGTAGATACAACCAGTTGGGGACGTATTCCGCTTACACAGTCTATGGTAAATGCCTTTGCAAATGATCCCGAGGCCAGACAATACCAGGATGTGGGGCTCGATGGATTAGGAGATGAAGATGAGGCAAGTTTCTTTGGTTGGTATCTGGATACCCTTCAAAATGTGCTTTCTACAGAAACTTACCAGCAATTGTTTGGTAATGCTGCAGAGGAGGTGGATCCCTCAGGAGATAACTATCATTATTACAGGGGCGAAGATTATGATCAACAGCAACTTGGTATTATTCAGAGATATAAAAAATACAATGGATTGGAGGGCAACTCACCAACTGATGCGCAGTCTCCCGAACCTTATCCTACTACAGGAAAAAATAACCCGGATGTGGAAGACATTAACCAGGATAATACGCTGGCAGAGAACGAAAACTATTACCAGTATGAGGTAGAACTAGACCCAAATAAAATGAATGTGGGCCAGAATTATATTACAGATAAAGTTACCAGATCAGTAGAACTTGCAAATGGTGAAAATTCGTCTGTTTCATGGTACCAGTTTAAAATACCTGTAAGAAATCCAGATAAAACAATTGGGAACATCAGAGATTTTCAGTCTATTCGTTTTATGAGAATGTTTATGAGGGGATTTAGAGATTCTGTTATTTTGCGTTTTGCAAAATTAAACCTGGTACGCGGAGAATGGCGTAAATATGACAAAGCTTTGAACCAGCCCGGGGAGTCTACATCTGCCCCTGAATACAGCAACGGAGTCCTGAATATATCATCCGTAAATATTGAGGAAAATGCAAGCAAAAATCCTGTGAATTATGTGTTACCTCCGGGAATTGACAGGGTAGTGGATCCAACCAATCCCCAACTCCGGCAATTGAACGAACAGGCCATTGTTCTTAAAGTGGAAGATCTGGAAGATGGCGATGCAAGGGCTGTTTTTAAAAATGTTCAGCTTGATGTGAGACAGTACAAAAAACTGAAAATGTTTGCGCACGCTGAGGCAGTGGAAAATGAGATTCTGGATGATAAGGACTTAACTGCTTTTATCCGGATCGGAACTGATTACAGAGACAATTATTATGAGTATGAAATACCCCTCGACGTTACTCCACCCGGAAATTATAATAATGACCTGGAAGATGACAGAAATAGTGTCTGGAAAAACCAAATGATTATAAACCTGAAAGATCTGCCCGATTTGAAACTCAGCCGGAATAAGGTGATGCAGCAGGAAGGTTCTAATGTGTCGGTGAATACAGTCTATAGTATTGTAAAAGGTGATGCCCGAATTAGTGTAAGGGGTAATCCTAATTTAAGTGATATACGTACAATTATGCTGGGTATCAGAAATCCCAATCAACAGGGGAATATCCTCTCCAGTGATGATGGAATGATAAAATCGGGTGAGATATGGCTTAATGAATTAAGACTTACTGATTTTAAAGAAGATGGAGGTTGGGCTGCAAGAGGTAGAATGTCTACCCAATTGGCTGATTTTGGAAATGTTAATTTGTCGGGTAACATGAGTACTCCTGGTTTTGGAAGCATTGATAAAAAAGTAAACGAAAGAAGCAAAGAAACTGTCTCTCAATACGACCTTTCTGCAAACCTGAATTTGGGAAAATTCTTTTCTAAAGAATCTGGTGTTCATATTCCCATGTATTTTGGCTTTTCCGAAAGATTTGTTACTCCACAGTATAATCCATTAAATCCTGATATTCTCCTGGATGATGCCCTGAATGCAGCAGATGATAAATCCGCAAGAGATTCAATAAAATACATGACTCAGGATTATACTATGCGTAAGAGTCTGAACTTTACCAATATTCATGTACAACCGAAAAACCAGGGGAAACCAAAAATTTATGATCTTTCAAACTTTTCTCTTAATTATTCTTATAATGAGATTTTTATGAGAGATATTAATACTGAATATGATCAAACGAAAGAATTTAATGGTGGTTTAATTTATACTTTTAACACAAGGCCCAAAACAATTGAACCTTTTAAAAACGCAGGAGGTATTTTTAATTCACAGTGGTTGAAAATAATTAAGGATTTTAATTTCAATTATTATCCTTCTTCATTTATTTTTAAAACAGATTTTAATCGTAGATATAATGCTACTAAATTCAGAAGTATAAATAATCCCAACACTAAATATTTACCCACCTATGATAAAAATTTCCTATGGGACAGAGAATACAGACTTACTTATGACCTGACCCGGTCGATAAAAATAAAATTTAATGCACGAAACAGAGCTGTAATCGATGAGCCTGAAGGAGAAGTCAGCAGAGAAACGGACCCGAAAGGATATGAAAACTGGAAGGATTCCGTGTGGACAAACATTCAGAATTTTGGAAGGAATACCCAATATAATCACCAGTGGGATGCCAGTTACAGGTTGCCAATAAATAAATTACCTCTGTTTAATTGGATAAATGTTTCTTCAAATTATAATGCAACTTACAATTGGGAAGCTGGTCCTGTTTTACCCGATTCAAGCGATATAAATCTTGGAAATACTATTAGGAATTCTAATACAATTCAGTTAAACGGCCAGATGAACCTGCTTAATTTATATAATAAGGTGGGTTTTCTGAAGAATATTAATCAAAAGTACCGGGGGGGCAGGAACAAACAGGAGAAATTTAAAACTGTTAAATATGAAGAAAAGGGAGTAAATTTTGAAAAAGATGTTCCCAAGCAAATTCATCATGATTTACAAACAGAGAATGTAACTGTAAAAGTTTTTGACAATAGAGGAAGAAGAATAAAAGGTGATTATAGTGTGATTAATAAGAAGAAAGTTTCATTTACTTCAGAAATTACACAAAATAATGCAACAGTTGAAGTAGAAGGGAAGGTTGAAAAGAAAGAAGGAATATTTACTCTTATTGCTGAGAATTTTGCAAGAGTACTGATGAGTGTTAAAAACGTTTCTCTATCATTATCAAGAACAGAAGGAAGTGAACTGCCCGGATTTTTACCTGGAAGCAGATATATGGGAATGTCGCAGACTGGAATGGGGTTAGCTCCCGGAATACCTTTTATTATGGGATGGCAGAATGAAAATTTTGGTGAATTTGCAGCCTCAAATAGTTGGATAACAACAGATGAAAATTTAAGCAGTCCTTTTATTCTGTCTCACAGCGACAACATAAATGCTCGTGCCACCATTGAACCTTTTAAAGGTTTTAAAATTAATCTGACTGCTACCAGGGCTTTTTCAAAAAATTCAACTGAATTTTACGTTGCTGACAGTACAGGAACTATTAATCCATACGGTTTACAGCAACAAGGAAATTTTTCAATAAGTTATCTTACTATAGGTACTGCATTCGAAAAGTTGAACCAGGATAATGATTATAAATCTACTGCATTTGAGAATCTAAAAAAATACAGGAGTATTATTTCAGGCCGTATGGCAGAGAAAAGAGAACCAAACCAAATTACCGGTTACAATCCAGACCAACAAGATGGAAACGGATTCCATGATGGGTACGGTCCTTCCAGTCAGCAGGTACTTATTCCAGCATTCCTTTCTGCTTATGGAGAGTATAGTCCTCAGAATGCTCCACTTAAGCGTTTCCCGCTTATCCCTTTTCCTAACTGGCGCGTTAGTATAAGTAATTTGAGTAAAATTAGTTTTCTTAAAGAAATAGTAAAGAATGTTAATATAAGTCACTCATACCGATCTACTTATGCTGTTGGCTCCTACCTTCTGAATCCGGATTATATGGAAATTGAGGATGGCTACAGTTATGTAAGGAACAGACAAGGTAATTTTATTCCTGAATTCGAGATAAACTCAGTTTCTATTAATGAACAGTTTAGCCCCCTCATTAACCTGGATATAACATGGAAAAATAATATAACTTCACAGTTTCAGATTTCAAAATCGCGAAGAGTCAGCCTGAGTTTTTCAAACAATCAAATTACTGAAACGATGAATGAGCAGTACTCTGTGCAACTTGGCTACAGGTTTGAAGACTTTAACTTGTTTTTTGATTTTGGAAATCAGCAGGAAAGTATGAAAAATGACCTTAATGTAAAGGGCAATTTTAAAATACGCGAAAATTTTACCATACTCAG
This sequence comes from uncultured Bacteroidales bacterium, assembly GCA_964461045.1. Lineage (GTDB taxonomy): Bacteria > Bacteroidota > Bacteroidia > Bacteroidales > UBA12077 > JAGXLC01. The sequence goes on from CAYWSJ010000008.1 coordinate 8,081, forward strand.
AAAACTGGATGAAGAGATTGACAATATGATTACAGCAGGGCAGAAAGCAATAGTAATCGGATTCTCAGCCGATTATTCACTGACTAATCGTTTTAACTTTCGCTTATTTTATGACCAGAATATTAATGAACCTAAGATTTCCAGGTCTTATCCCACATCCAATACCAACTTCGGATTTAGTTTACGATTTACTTTGGCAGAATAGTATAGGAAAGAAAAAAAATTTGTATTTTTGATCTCGAATAAAAAAAAGTAGAGTCATGAACATTCCAGAAAATTTAAAGTATACGAAAGATCACGAATGGGTCAAAATTGACGGAGATGAAGCTCTTATAGGAGTTACTGATTATGCTCAACAAGAACTCGGCGATGTGGTTTTTGTTGAAATCGAAACTGAAGGTGAAACCCTGGAAAAAGAAGAGGTTTTTGGAACTATTGAAGCCGTAAAAACAGTTTCCGATATTTTTATGCCAGTCTCTGGCGAAGTAACTGAGGTAAATCCTAAGTTAGAAGATTCTCCTGATATTGTTAATAAAGATCCCTATGGCGACGGATGGTTAATTAAGGTAAAAATTTCTGACAAGTCTGAAGCCAATGATTTATTAGACGCTGATAAGTACAAAGAATTAATTGAAGCGTAAGAAAGAATTTCTATTACTGATTTTAAAGGTGACCTTGGTGAGTCACCTTTTTTCTTTTATATTTTTATACCCATAACCAGGATGTCATCCACTTGCGGATAACCCTTCTTCCATTTTTCGATTGTTTTGTCAAGATACCTTTTTTGTTCGATCATGGGTTTATTACTTATATCAATTAATAGCTTTTTAAACTGACGTGGCATAAACTTTTTGTTATTTTCTCCTCCAATCTGGTCTACATATCCATCGGTAAATAAATATAGTTTGTCATTTTTTTCTAATTGTATGATATTATTAGCAAATGGTTTTTCTTTTATATCAATACCAATAGGACTGCGTGTAGCTTTGTACTCAATCAGTTCATTATCCCTGATAATATAGAGTGGGTTATAGGCACCGGCATATTGCATTTCAAGCGTTTCAAAATCAAGCATACAAAGCGCAATATCCATTCCATCTTTTGCTTCTCCGTATTTTCCTTCTTGCTGCAGTGCCCTCTTTATATCTTCCCGCAGAATATGAAGCATATCCGAAGCTTTTAAAAGGTCTTTTCTTCTGTAGGTTTCTTCTAAAAAGGCAATTCCAAGTGTACTCATGAACGCCCCGGGCACGCCATGTCCGGTACAATCCGCTACTGCAAACACAACTTTCTGTTCTGTTTTCTTTAACCAGTAAAAATCTCCACTTATTATTGAAAGTGGTTTGAACAGAATAAAATGGTCTGCGAAAGTTTCAGAAAATAAATTTTTCCTGGGAAATATGGCAGATTGTATTCTTTGGGCATATTTTATACTGTCTGTTATTTCATGGTTCTGGTACTCAATCTTAATTTTCTGATTATTAATCTCCTGGTTTTTCTTTTTTAATAGTTTAAAAGCCCTTTGCTTTAGTTTGTAATTCCTTAAAATAATGATTCCAAAAACTAATAAAAGAATTATACCTCCGGCTAATGTATAGTTTAAAAACTTTTTTCTTTGAATCTGGTTTTCTTTATTAGTTAGTTCGGCCTGTTGCAATTTAATTTGCTTCTCTTTTTGACGGGTCTGGTATTTTGCCTCTATCTCTTCTATCTGCTTGTTCTTTTCCTTGTTAAAAATACTGTCTTTTACCGAAGTGTATGACTTATGGCACTCCAGAGCTTTGTCATACTTGCCCAATCCTTCATAGGCTTCCGATAAATTTTTGTATTCCTGCATAATACGAGGTAAGATTTTCATTTCTTTTGACATTTCCAGACTTTTTCCTGCATATTTTATGGCTGAATTATAAGCATTCCTTGCTTTTCCTTCTGTTTTTGAAGAATCGCCAATATCAATATAAAGAGATGAGATGTTTTCCAGAGACTGAATAATGCCTTTTTTATACCCAATGTCTTTGTTTATTTTCAGGGCTTTCCTGTAATATTCTTCGGCTTTATTGTATTCTTTCAGAACCAGGAAAATACTTCCAATATTGTTGAAATTTGATGCCATTCCTCTTTTGTCATTTAACTTTTCCCTTATTTCAAGAGACTTTTTGTAATTTTTTATTGCCTGTTCATAATCACCCTTGCTTTTATAGATCATCCCAATATTGTTCAGGGACATGGCAACTCCTTTTCTGTGGTTGAGTTCCTCTCTGATTTTAAGTGATTTTTTGAAATAGTTTATCGCCTCATCATAATCTGCCTGGTAATAATGAACAGCGCCAATGCCATTATAGGTAGAGGCGATGCCTTTCTTGTCGTTTAATGATTTCTTGAGCTCCAGCGATTTTTGGTAATATTCAATAGCTTTGGTAAATTTTCCCTGGTTTGAATAAATCATACCTATATTATTGTAGGAAAGAGCCATTCCTTCTTTACTTCTGATCTTCCTGAATATTTCAAAAGCTTTTTGATAATATTCAATTGCCCTGCTAAAATCGCCCAGGTAGTAATAAATAATAGCTATGCTGTTATAATTTGTTGATATTCCATTCTGGTTGTTAAGTTTTTTATAAATCTGTAATGATTTTTGATAGTTTTCGAGGGCTTCAGGATAATTACCTTTTTGTTTCTTGATAATCCCAATATCATTATAGAAAGCTGCCAATGCTTTTTTCCCTTCTTTAGCTTCCCTTTCATCAGATGATTTGCTCACTTTTTTTGCTAATAAAACGCCCTGATGTGCATAATTGAGGGATGAATCGGGGTAAGAATCTCTTAAATTCTGAGATAAAACCAGCAGAATGTTTATTTTATTTGTGTCCGCTTGAGCATTTTTTAATCTTTCAGTAAGCTCTTTATTGGTAGAAGATTGTGTATAGCAATGATTTGTTATTACAAGAAAAAAAAGAAACAGGGATCCAATATGCTTTAATTTTCTCATGTGGTTGATTTTGAAGAGAAAAAATTTCATGAAATCATAAAAATACATGAAATGCTAAACAGTACCAAATTATTTTTATTACTGAAGAAAAACAGGTGATAAAATGCTGAACACAAAGCTTAAGCCAATATAACCCTATTTTAGCCTATACATTTTTCAAACATAATACCTGTCTGAAAACTCAAATAAAAGCAGTTTCAAGGTTTTTGTGTTGATAACCCTATTTTATAACTCCATGTAAAATAGATTTTCGTTTTCTTCTTTGAATCCTACTTTCTTAAGATATTTTTGATGTTTTTTTATTTCAGATCTGCAAATGAGTTTCTCGATGCCTTTTTCTTTAAAAATATCAGAAAATTTTGTAAAGATATATTTGCCGAGTTTGTAATCACGATATTTTCTTGGAACATAATCCAATTTTATTCGAAATTCTCTGTTGTTAGTTTTTTCACCCATAATAACACCTGCAAAATTAAGATCTCTGAGAACCAATAGCGTAAAATCGTCAGAAGAATTTTCATAATTAAAATATGGAAAAAATTCCTTAATATCTGTGTAATAATAGTTGATAAATTTTCTTAAAATAGTATCCGTTGGATTTATTTCTGTTACATCAAACCTCTCTTTTTTAAAGTACAATTGTCTCAGGTAATAAATATTGGCAAATACAATTATTAAATTCATAATTCCAACCGGCAGCGAACCAATATAGAAACCGTAAAATGAAAATATTGATGCACCCGCCAGGTTAAAAAGTCTCAGCCGGACAATTGAAGACAAGCTAAGAGATATAAGTACTAAAAGAGAAGCCAGGTAACCAATCCATTCAATTAATGCGACACCCAGAATAAATATATTTTCCATAAATAAATATTTTGGAGGCAAATTTAGAAATAAGTTTTTTAAACGCGGTCAGATTATAATATAGATTGGTCTTTGTTGTTGATAAAAAATCTTTTGGATTTTTATCCGGAAATAAATGCTTAATTTTGCAATACAGCAGAATTGAAATGAAAGAATTTAATGAAATATTGCCTTTTTCAACGTGGTTTGAAGACATTGAAACCAACCACTTTCTAATTGCCGGACCTTGTGCTGCAGAATCAGAAGCTCAACTCTTAAACACAGCGAATGCTTTAAAAAAGACAGGCAATGTACATTTTTTCAGAACCGGTGTGTGGAAACCAAGAACACGGCCACAAAATTTTGAGGGAGTGGGTGAAGAAGGGCTTAAATGGTTGCAGAAAGTCAGACAAGAGACCGGCTTGCGCATAGCAGTTGAAGTTGCAAGTCCTGAACATGTCAATAAAGTGTTAAAATATAAGGTTGACCTGGTATGGATTGGAGCACGTACTACTTCTAATCCTTTTTCTGTTCAGGAACTGGCCGATCATTTTAAAGGTACAGATATGCCTGTGTTAATTAAAAATCCTGTTAATCCGGATCTTAACATGTGGATTGGAGCAATAGAACGTTTTTATAATGCAGGGCTGAGAAAAATTGCTGCTGTACATCGGGGCTTTTATCCTTTTGAAGCCACAAAATTCAGAAATATTCCCAAATGGGAAATTCCTATTGAACTGAAAACTTTATATCATTATTTGCCAATTATCTGCGACCCAAGTCATATTGCTGGTTGTCCTGAATATCTGAGAGAGATTTCTCAAAAAGCCCTTGACCTGAATATGAACGGGTTAATGATAGAAGTACATCCAAAACCTTCCGAAGCTTTAAGTGATGCCAGGCAGCAAATAACTCCAGGGGCATTTGAAGATCTTATTAGTAATCTTGAATTTCGTTCAATTAATTCAGATAACCCTCTGTTTCTAGGGCATATGGATTCTTTAAGGGAGAAAATCGATTCGGTTGATAAGCAAATTATTGAACTTCTGGCCCAGAGAATGAATTATGTGGAAGAGATTGGAAAATATAAACTGCATAATAAAGTAACAATTTTCCAACGCCGCAGATGGGAACGAATCCTTTCTTCGAGGAAAAAACTTGGAAAAAAACTCGGCCTTTCTGAACAATTTATTAAAAAATTGTTACAGCTTGTTCATAAGGAGTCGATCTCTAAACAGACTGAGATAATGAACAGAAATAAAGACGAAGATGAAAACACTTATTAATCTTCTGCTTTTCTAACATTATATTCATATCCTTCCATTACAGGATTTGTAAGAATTTTGTTGCAAGCTTCATTCACTCTCTCCATGGCTTTTTCTTTAGTTTCCGCTTCAATTTCCATAGTGATGTGTTTCCCTATTCTTACACTTGAAACATCTTTAAATCCAATGTTTTGCATGCTATTATATACAGCTTTCCCCTGGGGGTCCAGCAAACTTTTAAGGGGCATTACATCTATTTCTGCAATAAACTTCATAGTTAGTTAGTTTGTTTTAAGTTACTGATAATTGAGAATACAATATAAATACTTATTATAATTGGCAGAGCTACCCACTGCAATGTTATCAATAAAAGGGCAGAAATACCAATAAAAAGATATCTAATTCGATTTTCATGCCAGGTGAAGTTGCTGAATTTTAAAGAGAAAAATTTCAGGGGCAAAACCATAAGCACTGAGAGAACAACTACGGATAAATCCATATAAATTGGATTGTTAAAAAAATTTTGCATAACAACCGATTGATTATTATGGTATACCCATAGTGCGGTAGCAATCAGCAGCGCTGCACCTGGTGTCGGGAGCCCTGAAAAAGTTTTCTCCTGGCTTTTGTCTAAATTAAACCTTGCCAGTCTTATGGCTGCGAAAAGAAGAAAAATAAACGGAAGGAGGACAAGGATCAGACTAAATGCATCAAGATTAAGTAAGACAGGCGTTTGGGTTTGATTTAAAAGCAATAACCGGATGTGCTCGAAGACAAGAAAGGATGGAGCAAAGCCAAAACTTACAATATCTGATAAGCTGTCAAGCTCTTTACCTGTCTCTGTCTTAGATTTTAATAACCTTGCCACCATACCATCCAGAAAATCAAAAACAGCTGCCAGCAATATAAAACTAATTCCTAGCCTGATCTGTCCGCTGGATATAAAAACAACTGATAAACTTCCTGAAAATAAATTCAGTAGAGTGATAAAGTTAGGTATTTGTTTAACAGCAGACTTCAAAATTAAAACTGGTGTTTGCAATATTTTATACAAAAATAAGTTAAATTAGTAGTTTCGTGCAATCAGTTTGAAATATTTTTTTATTCTTGTGTAAAATATCTCAGCATATTGATAAATAAAATTATGGAGCAGGAACCGAATTAGATATTTTTATGAAAAATCATTTGCATTTACTTTTATTTTTATGTCTCATTTCTTTATCCGGATTTGCCCAAACTGCCAAATACAGCAATGAGTTTCTTGCCATAGGCGTGGGAGCAGAATCCTTTGGGATGGCAAATGCTTCAATTGCTCATATAGATAATGTTACTTCAGGCTACTGGAATCCTGCAGGTCTGAATGGAATTGGCAACAGTGCCGATTTTGGAGTAATGCATGCTGAATATTTTGCCGGTATTGCCAAATACGATTATGCCGCCGGGGCCATGGCTATTGATTCCGGCCAGTGGCTCGGTGCTTCGGTAATCCGGTTTGGTGTAGATGATATTCCTAATACCACAGAATTAATTGATAACCAGGGAAACGTAGACTATGATCGAATTTCATATTTTTCTGCCGCTGATTATGCTTTTCTGATGTCTTATGCCAAAGCAACAGGAATTAAGAATCTTTATATTGGAGGAAACGCAAAGGTAATTTACAGAAACATCGGAAAATTTGCCAATGCCTGGGGATTTGGTCTGGATATTGGTGCTCAGTATAAAACCCCGCATTTGGATTTCGGACTGGTTATTCGCGATGTAACTTCAACTTTTAATGCATGGTCTTATAATGAAGAAGAACTGGTTATAGAAGTGGGGGATAGTACATTTAACGAGGCCCCTGACAATAATCTTGAAATAACTTTGCCTACAATAGTATTGGGTGCTGCTTACCAGTTCAATATTACAGAAAAAATAGGGGGGCTCATTGAAACTGATGCTCAGATACACACAGATGGGCAAAGGCATTCTTTGGTTTCTTCAGATTTTGTAAGTGTTAGCCCCCGGGCAGGATTAGAGCTTAATTATAATAAACTGGTTTATCTCAGAATGGGTATTGGAAATTTACAACATACTGTGAATATTAATGGATTTAAAACCCTCGAATTTCAGCCAAACCTGGGAATAGGATTCCAATACAAAGGATTTGCCATCGATTATGCACTGACAGATATTGGCGATCAGTCAGTTGCACTCTATTCAAATATTTTTTCATTACGATATACATTTAACAAAAATGAGAACTGATCTGTTTTAACAGAAGGTTAATGTTTTCAATAATTATTTCTATAAAATACTGGTCTGTAGATTAAAAATAACTGACTTTTTATTGAAATAAGAGATGAATGAATTATGAATATCTTAACAGTATTATCAAAAAAAAATAAATTGTATATTTAAACAAACAATACTTAATGTTGAAAATTGCAGTTGATTTTGACGGAACCATTGTTCAAAACCGATATCCCGCGATCGGAAAACCTAAATTATTTGCCTTTGAAACTTTAAAAGAGTTACAGAAAAAGGGACATATTTTGGTTTTGTGGACTTACCGGTCAGGTTATGAGCTTGATGAAGCTGTTGAGTTTTGCAGAGAGAATGGGTTGGAATTTTATGCAGTTAATAAAAACTACCCGGAAGAAAAATTTGATAACAACATTAGCCGGAAAATTGATGCTGATATTTATATAGACGATAAAAATTTAGGCGGATTTCCCGGGTGGAGTGAAGTATGGAAAATATTAAATCCTGAATTGTATGAAAAGAAATTTAACTCAAAACCTCAGAAAAAATCTTTCCTGAAAAGAATTTTTGGGTCTTAAATTATACCTTCTTTGCCTGAAAATCTGTTTTCAAAAGAATAATATTATTTTTGCAATTCTACTTCTAAATTTAAATTATTATGAAATTCCGAATATTACTAGCTTTGTTTTTGATCTCCGTAATGGTGCTAACTTCTTGTAAATCTGAAGATAAGACTGCTAAAGATGATAAGCAGCCGGAAAAGCATAAAGAGGAAAAAGGTTATGTTGAGATTAGTCGCCTGGAAATAAAAAATAGGAAAGAGAATTATATAGTTGGAGATAAAATTGAGCTTGGACTGGTAAAACCTGATTCAGTAATGGTGGACTCTATGCTGGTATTTGCCCAGGGAAACCTTCAGGAAAAATGCACAGAAGAGAATTTATTTGCTACCTTTTTAACTGATGATTGGCCTGTGGGGACTAGTCAGATTAAAGTAGTTGCCTACCTTGATAATGGACATAAGGAGTTTCATTATAAAAATGTTGTTTTATTATCTGATATCATACCTGTTAAACTCACCTGCAAGATTGAAAACTCATATAAACATCTTGATAAAGCATATACACAGGGATTATTTTATGAAGATGGCTATTTGTATGAAGGTACAGGGCAGAGAGGGGAATCATCGCTTTTTAAAATTAAACCTGAAGATGGGGAACTGGTGGAAAGCCTTTCTCTTCCCAATCAATATTTTGGAGAAGGGATTACTTCGTTTGGAGATAAAATTATCCAGTTAACCTGGACTTCTCGAACGGGTTTTGTTTACGATAAAAAAGAGTTTAAACTTATTAATAAGGTAAGATATCCTACACAGGGATGGGGCCTGACTACTGACGGAGAGAAGTTAATTATGAGTGATGGAACAGCCAACATATACTTCCTTGATCCTGAGTTTTTTACGGAAACAGGACGTCTTGAGATATATGATAACAAGGGGCCTGTAAAAAACCTAAATGAACTTGAATATTTTAACAATAAAGTATATGCCAATGTCTGGCAGGAATCCTATATTATAAGTTTTGATCCGGAAACAGGCAAAGTGCTTGAAAAAATTGATTGCAGCAAACTGGTACCCGAAAAGTTTAAAAACCACAAGGATAATGTGCTAAATGGAATAGCTTATGATGAGAAAGAAAAAAGAATCTTTTTAACCGGTAAACGATGGCCCAGAATTTACCAGGTTGAATTTGTAAAGAAATAAGCTTAGTTTAGTTTTCTGGAAATTAACTGAATGACTTCTGCTTTGCCGGAATGAAAATGACCTTCATTTACTTCTTTTAGTTTTTCCTTATAATGAACCAGTTCTAATACATTAAGATCTTCAAGTATCTCCTGACCATCATAGAGCATATCAATGTTCCTGGGACCTCCCGTATTATATTCTATTTGTTTTTTAGAAAAGGCTTCCATAACAAAATAGCCTCCCGGTTTTAAAAAGTTGATGAGTTTATGGTGCATTTCCCTGCGGGCAGTGGACGGAAGATGCAAATATACTAGTGCAATAGCATCAAATTTTTCGTCGGTATGAAAATCTTCTATTGATGAAATCTTATAATGAAGTTTTGTATTGTATTCTTTAGCCAGATCTAATGCTTTACTTTTTGCCTCTTCACTAAAATCAAATGCTGTTACATCCCAGCCTTTAAGAGCTGCATACACACTATTTCTCCCTTCCCCGTCAGCCGGAAGCAGTATTGAGCCCTTCTGAAGAGTATTATCAATAAACCATTTGAAGAATCTATTCGGATGCTTCCCATATACATACTCTTCTGTATCAAATCTCTCATCCCAAAACTCCTGCATAACTCTTTTCTTTAATGATTAAATTTTTTTCTTTAACACTTATTTGTTTTTTATGCTCAAAAACTATTCCGAAGATTAAAACTATTTTTGATTAATGCAAGAATAGTTGTTATTAGTTATTAACTAAATTCTTTAATGTTTTTGGAAACCTGTTCGAATAGGCAGTTATACGTGCTTATTTTAGCTTTTTATTATTAGTTTTATTAGAAAACGGTTTTCCATTTTATTAAATGTTCGCCCATTTTTAATTCTTCAAATATCACTAACTCTTTTTCATAAATAACCCCAGCCTTTAAGGCCAGGGCAGCCTGAATTCCTGCATTTTAGTTGATATATTTACCTCAAACTCACGTTAATGATAATTGTTCTGTGTAAGTTTTGAAAATTGTTTTCCAATGCTGTTAAAGAGCCATTTTATAGGTCTTGGGGAAGTTTTACTTGTTTTTTTGCGTGATTCATTTTTTTCTTTCTGACTTTCACGCTTTTTATTTTCTGATTTTTTAATTTGGTTTTCAGATTGATAAACAACAATATCTTTAAGCCAGTTGCCAAAATTATCCATTTGATCATAATTTTCAATTTTATCAAATGCTTTTAAAAATGCTTCATTTATGGCATCTTCAGCTTCCCCTTCATCTTTTACAATATCAAAACTGGTTTTGTACATGGTATTAAAATAATACTTGTATATCTGGAATTGAGCTTTTTGTTCTCCTTCCCTGACTTGTCTTAAAATTTCGTCTTTTTTCATAGTCAGTTCCTGCTGAGTTGTTTTTTTCAATGTTTTTGCAAGTTATGGTATACAATTGAATTCGTAGTTTGTTTAGTTGCGAAAATAGATGTTTTAGAATAATTCATAATTAATTCATTCTTAAGGAATCATTAAAGAAATTCAATCTCAATCTGTCTAACTCAAATAATTCAGGAATAATTCTTGCATTATTGAAAACTCTCGTTTTTCAATTGCAAGATTCCCTTGCTCCGCTGAAACTTCACGAAGGCGAACCTTTATACATCCAGTAAACCCAACTACATACCAAAGCTTCACTGCGTTCCTTTGCTGAATAATTTGAATGTTTTGAACAGGAATATATTAACCTTTGTTCCTGGTTTTTAAAAATTCAATGTTTCTTTTCAATCCTTCAAATTTTGTCCTTTTAACTGCTGAGTTTTTAAAAACCCGGTTGAATTGTTCTTTGTCTATATTTTCCCAATCCTTCTTCTGCATTGAAAGTAATTCGGAGAAGGGGGCTAGTTCATCAAAGTCATGTGGTTTAAGCTTTTGATTCCAGGGGCATACGTCCTGGCAAACATCACAACCAAAAATCCAGTTTTGCCATTGCCCCTTAAACTCTTCAGGAATTGCTCCTTTTTTTTCAATAGTAAGATAGGAAATGCATTTTGTAGCATCGATTCTGCGTTCGCTGGTAAGAGCTCCGGTGGGACAAGCCTCAATACATCGGGTGCATTTTCCACACCTTTCTTTGTCAGGGTCATCATAAGCAAGTTCAATGTCTACAATTAGTTCTCCAATAAATACAAAAGATCCGAATTTTTTTGAAATCAGGTTGGTATTCTTTCCAATCCATCCCAAGCCGGCTTTTTGAGCCCATATTTTATCCATTACGGGCGCTGAGTCAACAAATGCGCGACCATTTTTAACATTGTATTGTTCTTTCAGATAATTCAGCAGTTTGTAAAGCCTGTTTTTCATTACCTTATGATAATCAATACCATAGGCGTATTTAGAAAGCTTGTAGGAAGATTTGGTTTGTGTTTTTTCCGGGTAATAATTTAATAATACAGAAATTACCGATCTTGCATTTTGAACCAAAAGAGCCGGATTGGTTCTTTTTTCAAAATGATTTTCCATATAATTCATATCACCGTTTCGCCCTTCTTCCAGCCATTTTTTCAGAGCATCAGCTTCTTTTTTCAAGGGCTCTACCCTGGCTATGCCACAATCAGAAAATCCAAGACGCTTTGCCTCGGATTTTATGTTTTCACTATTTTTTTTCAGTTCATTCAAAACAATTCGTTCGTTAAAGCAGCCCAAGTTCCAGTTTGGCTTCTTCAGACATCATTTCTTTATCCCACGGAGGATCAAAAACAAGATTTATATTTACTTCATTCACTGCCTCAATCGCTTTGATCTTATCATGAACTTCCCTGAGGATGTCATCAGCTATCGGACAGTTAGGGGCTGTCAGTGTCATTCGTATATCTACATTATTATTGTCGTCTACCTCGATATTGTAAATCAGTCCCAGGTCATATACATTAACCGGGATTTCGGGATCGTAAACATCTTTCAATACTTCTACAATTTCACCTTCAACAGCAAGGTAATCTTCTTCTTTATTCATAATGATTTAGTTTTTATACAAAATACAAATATGCAGTGCAAAGGTTCAATGTCTTTACTGTTTTGAACTATAGGCTAATGCATATGCTTTAATTTTGTTCATCATGGCAACCAGCCCATTCGAACGGGTGGGAGAGAGATTTTCCTTCAGGCCTATTTTGTCAATGAAATACAAATCTGCATCAACAATTTCCTGTGGCGTTCGACCGGACAATACATCAACCAGTAAAGCAATGATTCCTTTGGTTATGATGGCATCGCTGTCTGCCTCAAAAACCAGTTTCCCATCTTTCATTTCCGCATGTAGCCATACTTTCGACTGGCAACCCTCGATTAAGTTCTTGTCGTTTTTGTTTTTAGGATCCATTTCAGGAAGGTCCTTGCTTAGTTCAATGAGGTAATTGTATTTGTCCATCCAGTCATCGAACAATTCAAATTCTTCTATAATTTCATTTTGTTTCTCGTCAAGTGTTGCCATGGTTTGTTAAATTTTTTATCCAAACATTTCTTGTACTTTTAACAGGGCATCATACATCTTATCGATCTCTTCTTTGGTATTGTATAAAGCAAAAGAAGCCCTTGCAGTTCCATCTATATTGAAATGTTTTATTGCAGGCTCTGTGCAATGGTGTCCGGTACGGATAGCGATCCCCATCTTATCGAGTACCATACCAATGTCATAATGATGGATGCCCTCAAGTAAAAATGAAATAACACTTATCTTATCAGATGCAGTGCCATAAGTTTTGAAGCCTTCTATTTTTTCAAATTTCTGATTTGCATACCTGAGCAGTTCTTTCTCATGTGCTTCGATGTGTTCAAGTCCTATATCAGAAATATACTTTATTGCTTCTTCCAGTCCAACCGCCCCTGTGTAGTTCGGTGTTCCGGCCTCGAACTTGAAAGGCAACTCATTGAATGTTGTTTTTTCAAAAGATACATTTTGAATCATTTCACCACCGGTTCGGAAAGGGGGCATCTCGTTCAGCCATTTTTCTTTTCCGTAAAGCACTCCAATGCCTGTTGGGCCGTAAATCTTGTGTCCGGAAAAAGCAAAAAAATCACAGTCCAGTTCCTGAACATCAACTTTTGTATGCTGAATGCTCTGGGCTCCGTCTATTAGTACCGGAATATCCCGTTGATGTGCTATTTTAATGATTTGCCTGATGTCGTTAATAGTTCCCAGCGTATTGGAGACCTGGTTAACAGATATAAGCCTGGTTTTATCCGACAAAAGTTTCTTGTACTCTTCTATCAGCAATTCTCCCTTTTCATTCATGGGAATTATCCGCAGCTTCGCTTTTTTCCTTTCGCAAAGCATCTGCCACGGAACAATATTCGCATGATGTTCCATCTCGGATATGATGATCTCATCTCCCTCCTTAACAAATTTTTCGCCAAAGGTAAAGGTCACCAGGTTAATTGAATCTGTCGTTCCCCCTGTAAAAATAATCTCATGCGAATGAGATGCATTTATAAATTTCTGTATGGTCTCCCTTGCCTTTTCGTGTGCTTCGGTTAACTGATTGCTAAGGTAATGTACCCCACGGTGAATATTGCTGTTTTCTAACGAGTAAACTCGATGTACCCGGTCGATCACTTGCCGGGGCTTTTGAGTTGTTGCTGCATTATCAAAGTAAATCAGTGGCTTTTCATACACTTCCCTGCTTAAAATAGGAAAGTCAGCTCGTATTTTATTTATGTTATAATTTGTTGTTGACATGTCGATAAAATTAATAACTTTTATGAAATGTTCATGAATATTATTGTTTATTCTTACAATTTTTAGGCTCAAAAAGGACTGATAATTAAATGAATATCAGGCCTGGACTTGTCAGTTTAAAAGAAAAAAAACATTATTCATAAAAGTTTATTTATGTCTGTGAATTAGCCACATTTCATTTCGCAATAATTACACCTGGATAGCTCTCCGCGCAGACGTTTTTCCACCAATCCGTGAATTCTGTCTTTTAAAGGCTTCACTTTAATTTTATCAATTACTTCATGGGCAAATGCGTACATCAGCAGCAGTTGTGCTTCTTTATAATTGATACCTCTCGAACGCAGGTAAAACAGGCCTTCTTCATCTAACTGGCCAACAGTTGCACCATGGCTGCATTTTACATCATCAGCATAAATTTCAAGCTGAGGTTTTGCATTCATGGTGGCATCATCGGTTAGTAAGATATTATTGTTTGACTGGTATGCCTCCGTTTTTTGAGCATCCTGGCGAACAAGTATCCTGCCATTGAAAGCGCCTGTTGCAAAATCGTCCAGTACACCTTTAAACAGTTGATTACTTATAGAATGTGGCTCTTTGTGATCAATATGTACATAACTGTCAATATGTTGACCCCTGTCGGTAAGGTAAAGCCCCATGGCATTACTGTCGCAGCCTTCTCCGTTAAGAAGAATGTTATAATCGTTTCTGATTACACCACCATGCAATGATATGGTATTCACAGAAAAGTTACTTCTCTTCTCCTGCTTTGCATATAAACCTGATAATTGAGTTGCTCCGTTGTGTTCGTTCTGTACCCTGACGATGTCCATTGTTGCATTTTTATCAACATGAACTTCTGTAACCGAATTGGTTAAGAAATGTTGCTTTGACAAGGTATGATCACAAATAATCATTTTGGCATCACTGTTTTCCTCTGCTATAATCAGATTCCGATGTTGTGTCATGCCGGGCTCCTCATCTAACAGGAGATTGATAAGCTGCACTGGCTCCTCTAAAACTGCATTTTCAGGAATATATAAGAAAAATCCATCCTGTGCAAAAGCTGTGTTTAACGCTGTCAAGCTGTCCTCCCTGGCATTGGCAATTTGTCCGTAATATTTCCTGACAATTTCCGGGTACTTATTTGCAGCCTCATACAAGCTGCCATAAATAATTCCTTCCTTTGATTCATAAAGAGCTTGCTCTCGGTCGTAATACCAGCCATTTAGCAATAAAATAACTTTTGATTCCAGCGAAGGAACGTCACACCGAAAAATCTCATTTATGTCAAAGTCAATTGTTTTTGGCTTAAAATATTGTCTGTAATTTTTTTCAAAGGCCGGACTTAGGTCTGTGTATTTATATTTTTCCTGCTTCTTAGTCGGAATACCCAGTTTTTTAAAAGCTTCTAAAGCTTCAGGCCTTTTGTTGTTGATGAAATCTGGCAACCCCTTCTCCAATTCATCTTTATGCTGGTTAAATAAATCAATGAAGGAGTTTTTTATATTGGTTGGTTTGGCTTCCACACTCATAATCTATGTTTTTGCGGTTAATTAAACAGCTGATTCTTTCTTCAGCCAGTCATATCCTTTCTCTTCCAGTTCAAGTGCTAACTCTTTTGAGCCAGACTTAACAATTTTTCCGCCATATAATACATGCACATAATCCGGGATTATATAATTCAATAATCTTTGATAGTGCGTGATAACTATTGTTGCATTATCTTTGGATTTTAATTTGTTAACTCCATTTGCCACAATTCTTAAAGCATCTATATCCAATCCTGAATCTGTCTCATCAAGAATAGATAAATTAGGTTCAAGCATTGCCATCTGGAAGATTTCATTTCGTTTCTTTTCACCTCCAGAGAATCCCTCGTTTACTGATCGATTTGTTAAGTTGGAATCTATTTCAACAATTTTTTTCTTTTCACGCATCAATTTCAGAAAGTCAGAGGATTTCATTGGTTCCTGTCCTCTGTATTTTCGATGTTCATTTACAGCAGTCTTTAAAAAATTCATCATGCTGACACCCGGAATTTCAATCGGATATTGAAAACCCAGGAACATTCCTTCCCTGGCTCTTTCTTCCGGAGCCATGTCAAATAGGTTTTTGCCATTATAAGTAATTTCGCCCTCTGTTACATCAAATAATTCCCTGCCTGCCAGAACAGAAGCCAAGGTACTTTTTCCTGATCCATTCGGTCCCATAATGGCATGAATTTCTCCTTTTTTTACTTCCAGGTCAATCCCTTTCAGAATTTCATTCCCTTCAATAGCAGCATGTAAGTTCTTTATAGTAAGCATTATCTTTGGTTTTAATTTGTTAAACTTTTCTTGATTATCCTACACTTCCTTCTAAACTTATTTGTAATAGTTTTTGTGCCTCCACTGCAAATTCCATAGGTAATTTATTCAGAATTTCCTTTGCATATCCATTCACAATCAACCCAATAGCATCTTCAGTTTCGAGACCTCTCTGGTTACAGTAAAAAATCTGGTCTTCACTTATTTTTGATGTTGTGGCTTCATGCTCTACAATAGCACTGTTGTTGTCTGTTTCGATATATGGAAATGTATGTGCACCGCATCTATCGCCCAAAAGCATAGAGTCGCATTGCGAAAAATTTCGCGCATTTTCTGCATTTTTAAGTATCTTCACCAGCCCACGGTAACTGTTGTTACTTTTTCCCGCTGATATTCCCTTGGAAACAACGGTACTTTTCGTGTTTTTACCAATATGTATCATCTTGGTTCCGGTATCAGCCTGCTGGTGGTTATTGGTTACAGCTACTGAATAGAACTCTCCAACAGAGTTATCTCCCATGAGTATGCAGCTTGGATATTTCCAGGTAATTGCTGAGCCTGTCTCTACCTGGTTCCAGCTTAACTTGGAATTTTTACCTTCAGCTTTTCCTCTTTTGGTAACAAAGTTATAAATACCACCTTTTCCTTCCTTGTTGCCTGGATACCAGTTTTGGACTGTTGAATACTTAACGTGAGCATTGTCTTTTGCAACAATTTCCACTATGGCGGCATGCAATTGATTTTCATCTCGTTGAGGGGCTGTGCATCCTTCGAGGTAGCTCACGTAACTATCGTCTTCAGCTACAATAAGTGTTCTTTCAAACTGCCCTGTATTGGCTGCATTGATCCTAAAATAGGTGGAAAGTTCCATCGGGGCTTTCACACCTTTGGGTATATAGCAGAAGGATCCATCACTAAATACAGCCGAATTCAGGGCAGCAAAATAATTATCTGTGTAAGGTACAACAGATCCCATATATTTTCTAACTAAATCGGGATGTTCTTGAACAGCTTCACTGAAAGAACAAAATATAATGCCCAGCTCAGCCAGTTTTTCTTTAAATGTTGTTTTTACTGAACTACTGTCCATCACAGCATCAACGGCTACACCAGCGAGTCGCTTCTGCTCGTCTATCGGAAGACCTAATTTATCAAAGGTTTTTAATAATTCAGGGTCTACATCATCAAGAGATTTCGGACCAACTTTTTGTTTTGGAGCTGAGTAATATATGATGTCCTGGTAATTGATTTCAGGAATTTTTAAATGGGCCCATTCAGGCATTTTCATCTCCTTCCAGTATCTGTATGCCTTTAACCGAAAATCCAGCATAAACTCAGGCTCATTCTTTTTCTTCGAGATCATACGAATGATGTCCTCATTTAATCCCTTGGGAAGCGAATCACTCTCTATGTCTGTGGTCCATCCATATTTGTATTCACCCTGAGTTAGATTATTTAATATTTTATCTTGGTCTTTTTCCATAATTTTGCAAAAATAATATTATTTCTTTACTGATGGTTTATGTAGATTAATTCTAAATTGGTGCAAATATATAAATGTTATACAAGAAAATTATCATTATTGTTTTATTAAATACCAGTTTGTCTTTTTTTTAATTCAATATTTTAAATAATCTATATTTGCGAAGAAAATTGTAGATTAGATTTTTAAATCAATAAATAAATCTGCATTTAAAATAACAAAAACTGAGACAAATATATTATCTGATTGTTCACAAAAAAACAGTAAAAACATATGGCTACAAACACTTATGAATCGAAGAATATAAATAATCTTGGAAGAGTTGGTCTGATAGAACATCTTACCAAAAATATAAAGATAAGAAATAAACAGACCGTGCTTGGCCCTGGTGATGATGCAGCTGCTATTGATAGCTCCGGTGACCTGGTAGTTTCTTCTGCAGACCTTTTGCTGGAAGGGATTCATTTTGATATGATGTATACTCCACTGAAACACCTGGGCTATAAAGCAGCTGTAATTGGGATCTCTGATGTTCTTGCTATGAATGCTTATCCAACTCAGTTGCTGATTTCTGTGGGTATTTCTAAAAAAATAGGGTTAAATCACCTGGATGAATTGTACGAAGGAATAAATCTGGCTTGCGAAAAATACCAGGTTGATTTTGCCGGAGGAGATACTACCTCTTCTTTAACTGGTTTAACCATTAATGTAACCGCTCTTGGAACTGTATCATCCGAAAAGATGGTGACCCGTAAAGGGGCTGATGTAAATGAAATTGTTTGTGTTACAGGAGATTTTGGAGGAGCCTATATGGGGCTTCAATTACTGGAAAGAGAGAAAAAAGTATTTGAGTCTTCTAAAGGTGCTCAGCCCGACCTTAGTGGTTATGAATATATTTTGGAAAGACAGTTAAAACCCGAAGCCAGGAAGGATGTAATCCGGTTTCTGGAGAAAGCGGAAGTGCTTCCAACCGCTATGATTGATGTTTCAGACGGATTGGCTTCAGATTTATTACACATCTGCCATAGTTCCGGACTTGGCTGCAAAATATTCCAGGAAAAAATACCCATACATAAAAATACAGAAAAAATGGCCGATACATTTGATATAGAACCTCTTACTGCTGCTTTGAACGGGGGGCGCGATTACGAGCTTCTGTTTACTATTTCTACAGAAGATTATGAAAAACTGAAGGATGAGGAGGAAATTATACCAATTGGCCATATGACCAGCCAGGAATTTGGTTGTTACATGATTACGACCAGCGACCACGAGGTAGAACTCCGTTCGCCCGGTTGGGAGGGATTTAAAAAGGAAAATAAAAGCTAAGATACTGTTTTGATATTGTCTTTCTTTAGCAAAATGGTTTTATGTAAAAATTTTGAATAAAATCAAAACAGTTTTTAAAACTACTCTGAATATCCTTTAATAATTCCACGGCTGGAATTTTTCAGGAACAGAACAATTTCATCTCTTTCTTTGGAAGCAGGCATTGTTGATTCAATGCTTTCAATTGCCTGGCTGTTGTTGTTTCCTTTCAGGTATATTTCCCTGTAAATATTCTGGATTTCCTGGATTTTTTCATTAGCGAAATTTCTTCTTCTCAAACCTATTGAATTTACCCCAACATAGGCCAATGGCTCATGAGCAGCTTTGATAAATGGGGGTACATCTTTTCTGACAAGAGATCCGCCTGATACCATTATGTGTGATCCGAGTTTTACAAATTGATGAACAGCTACCAGTCCACTTAATATGGCGTAATCATCAATTTCCACCTCCCCGGCTATTTGACTGGCATTTCCTATGATAATGTTATCTCCGAGAATACAATCATGAGCTATATGGACATAGGCCATTAATAGGCAATTTTTTCCCAGGACTGTTTTGCCTTTTGATTTGGTTCCTCTGTTTACTGTAACACACTCCCTGATAACACTACCGTCACCAATTTCTGTAACCGAATCTTCTCCTTCGAATTTTAAATCCTGTGGAATGGCTGAAACAACTGCTCCCGGATAAATTTTACAGTTTTTTCCGATTCTGGCACCTTCCATAATCGTAACATTGGGGCCAATCCATGTTCCTTCTCCAATTTCTACATTTTTTGAGATAGAAACAAAAGGCTCAATTACTACATTCGCTGCTATTTTTGCTTCAGGATGTATATATGATAGTTGTTGATTCATCTTGATTATTGGTTTTTTGTGATTTGTGCCGTGAGTTCTCCTTCCATTACTACCTCGTTTCCAACAAATGCTTGCCCGTCCATAATCACAATTCCTCTTCTTATCGGAACTTTCAGATCAAGCCTGAAAATAAGAGTATCACCCGGTATTACTTTTCTTTTAAAACGGACTTTATCTATTTTCAGAAAATAAGTCAGGTAATTTTCCGGATCAGGTACTGTTCCAAGGGCCAATATGCCACCTACCTGTGCCATTGCTTCTACCTGGAGTACACCCGGCATGATGGGTTCACTGGGAAAGTGACCCACGAAAAATCCTTCATTCATAGTTACATTTTTCATTCCAATAATATGGGTATGATCCATCTGAATGATTTTATCTACAAGCAAAAATGGAGGACGGTGGGGCAGGTATTCCTTTATCTGGGTAATATTCATGAGTGGTTCCTGCGATAAGTCCACCTTTGGAATATTATCCTTTGAGAACTCTTCTTTATATTTTTTAACAATTTTACCTGCGAGTTGTGTATTGGCGTAGTGCCCGGGCTTTTTTGCAACAATTTTGCCTTTGATACGCTTGCCGATGAGCGAGAGGTCTCCGATCATATCTAGCAATTTATGACGTGCAGGTTCATTGGTATAATGAAGATCTATGTTGTTTAAAACGCCCTCTGGCTTAACTTTTACCCTGGGCTTATTAAACAGGTCTGCAATCCGGTCCAGTTCTTCCTGCTTAACTTTGTTTTCCATAATTACTATGGCGTTTTCCAGGTCACCTCCTTTTATGAGGTTGTTTTTAAGCAGGAATTCCAGCTCATGGAAAAATACAAATGTCCTGGCAGCAGAAACTTCCTTGGTAAAATCGGTTTCTTCATCAAACATAGCATACTGATGCCCCAATACTTTTGAATTGTAATCAATCAGTACATTTACTGATAGCTTATTGTCCGGATAAACTGCCAGTTCCACTCCGTTTTCTTTGTCTTCAAAAACAATTTTTTCTTTTATATAATAGTAATCTCTGTCTTCTTCCTGGTCAACCACCCCTACTTCCTCAAGGGCCTTTGCGAAATGGTTTGAGCTTCCATCACGAATTGGGGCTTCGGGGCCGTTAAGTTCAATCAATACATTGTCTATGCCTAATCCATTGAGTGCTGCAAGCACATGCTCTATAGTGTGTACTTTAACTCCATTTTCCTCAAGGGTTGTTCCCCTCGAAGTATCCACCACATTATCCACATGAGCTTTTATGATAGGTTTTTCTTTAATATCTGTACGTTGAAATTTATAACCATGATTCGGCGGGGCCGGTTTAAAAGTTATTTCCACATGATAACCTGTGTGTAATCCACTTCCTGAAAGTTTTACCGAATCCTGAATCGTTTTTTGTTTATCAGACATAAGAATTGATTTTATTTCTTTTCTTTTAGTTCTTTAATTGTATTTTCCAGTTCGTTAATTTTTTTGTACAGATCGGGAAGTTTACGGAAAAGTACGTAAGATTTTTGATATGTACCAAAGTCAAAAGCCGGAGCTCCCTGTACTACTTCTCCTTCGTTTTTAATATCGGATGTTATTCCCGACTGAGCAGCTACTTTAACTTTGCTGGCAATATTCAGATGCCCTACAAAGCCTGCCTGTCCGCCTATCATGCATTCACTTCCTATCTTAGTGGAGCCTGCAATGCCTGTTTGGGCTGCAATTACTGTGTTTTCACCTATTTCAACATTGTGAGCTACCTGTATCAGATTGTCCAGTTTTACACCCTTGCGAATAATCGTTGAACCTATGGTGGCCCGGTCGATACATGTATTGGCACCGATCTCTACCTTGTCCTCAACAATTACATTTCCTACCTGGGGTATTTTTTCATAATTGTTGCTGGATTGTGGTGCAAACCCAAAACCATCCGATCCTATAACCACTCCTGCATGTATAATACAATCGCTGCCGATTTGTGTATTGTGATATATTTTTACACCCGGAAAAAGAAGTGTATTTTTATTGATTACCACATTGTCGCCAATATAGCAATTGGGCAAAATTTTAACATTATCTTCTATAACTGTATCTTTTCCTATGTAAACATTATCAGCTATAAATATATCCTTCCCAAGCTTTGCTTTATCTGATATCGAAGCTTTTTCACTTACTCCTTTTTCTTCAATTTTGTGGTTGTCAGCAAGATGCAATAGTTTGGCAAACGACTGGTAAGCATCAGAAACCCTTATTAAAGTAGTTTTTACTGCATCTGTAAATGATAATTCATTATTAACAATTACAACAGATGCGTTGGTGTCATATATATATTTGGTATACTTAGGATTGGCTATAAATGAGAGAGTTCCTTCTTTTCCTTCTTCTATTTTAGAAAATCCATGAATTTTTATTTCAGGATCTCCTTCAACTTTTCCATTTAATATATTGGCGATTTCCTGTACCGTAAACTCCATATTATTTCATTTATAAGATTTTGGCAAAAATAATGATAATTTATAATTAAATAGGATTTTCTTTGGGATAACATAAAAAATATTTTTTTACATTTTTTGATAAAACAGAGAGGTTCAGCATATCAGAAGCTTCTGCAATATCAGCAATTCCGCCATCTTTAAAGTATATCTGAATTTTATCATCCATTGCGCTGTAGGCTTTGTTGCTTATAGAATTCGAAAAAATAAAATATTTCAGTTCATCTCTTTTTATATGTTTGTCTTTCAAAAATTGTTCCTCTTTTGCTTTTACTTCTTTATCCTTAAATGGATGGTCACGAAATTCTATTTTATACAATTCTCTTTTAACAATATTTTTGCATAATTCTGACAAAACCTTATCCTGGGTGTCAGTCCATAGTTTTATTGTGAAAGTTATATCAGTGTCATCCAGTTTTGTAAAATTTTCCAGAATGCTATCCGATTGGTCTTCCTTGTACTTTTCATAAAGGAAATACATGAATGCTTCTGATCCCGGAAGATCATTCCCGGCTTTTATTAGTTCTTTAGCTCTGATAATAATATTGGAAATAAGCTGCTCTGCTGCTACAACTGTTTTATGAAAATAAACCTGCCAGTACATGATCCATCGGGCTATAAGAAATTTTTCTATAGAATGAATTCCTTTTGCCTCTACTACCAGCTGATCATTTTTTACATTCAGCATTTTTATAATTCTGTCTGATCCAATGACACCTTCTGAAACACCTGTGAAAAAACTGTCTCTTCTAAGGTAGTCGAGCCTGTCCATATCAAGTTGGCTGGAAACCAGTTGGTGGAGAAATTTTTTGGAATACTGGTTCTTGAAGATGCGTATGGCCAAATCTAACTTTCCCTCATAAATATTATTTAATTTTTCCAGCATAAGCATTGAAAACTCTTCATGAGAATAATCTTTGATTAGTTTTCGTTCTAATGTATGAGAGAAAGGACCATGGCCTAGATCATGAAGTAAAATGGCTATCTTTACAGCCCGGGCTTCGTCATTCGTTATTTCATGGCCCTTAGATCTAATTATATCTATAGCTGATTGCATTAGGTATACAGACCCTAACGAATGCTGGAGTCGTGTGTGCACCGCCCCGGGATAAACGAGATGAGTCATTCCCAGTTGTTTAATTCTTCTTAGTCTTTGAAAATAGGGGTGTTCAATTAAATCGTAAATGAAGTCATCATCTATATTAATAAAGCCGTAAACAGGATCATTGATTATTTTGCGTTTATTCATTAATTTTAAATCTTTGCGGTTCCCTCGGCAAATCTAATAAAATATTTATTAACCTAATGAATACGAAAAACTTAAAAAATAATAATATATTTATTTGTCTGTTAAATAGAATATTCTTATTTTTGCCCCGTGAAAATAAAGTAACGAATTAAGTGGGGACAGACAGCGTCCCCACTTTTTCGTATCAATCAGTTAGTAGTAAAAAATGGTAGGCAGCGAAGAAATAAAAAAGGTTGTTGAGGAAGCCATTGATAAAAATCATTATTTTATCGTAGAAATCAGGGTAAAGAATGATTATATCAAAGTGGTCTTAGATGGCTTCAAAGGAATTAATATAAAGGAATGTGAAAGAATTAGCAGATTACTGAAAAAACAATTTGTTGAACAACTTGATACCTACACTTTAGAAGTTACTTCACCCGGGCTGAAAGCTGCCTTTAAAGTGAAAGAGCAGTATGAAAAAAACAGGGGTGAGGAGGTGAGTGTTCTTTATCATGATGGGACAAAAGAAAAAGGAATTTTGAAGGAATTTACAGAATCAGATTTGGTGCTGGAAAAAAAAGAAAATAATAATAAAAAAACAGAACGAATAAGTTTTGATGACATAAAATCAGTGAAATTAGTATTATCATTTTAAATCAGAGAAAGATGGACAATTTAAATTTGTTTGATACATTTAGCGAGTTTAAGGAGCTCAAGAATATTGACAGAGCTACGATGATGAATGTCCTGGAGGAGGTATTCAGAAAACTGCTGATCAAATATTTTGGAACCGATGAGAATTTTGATATTATCATCAATATTGACAAAGGTGATTTTGAGATATGGAGAAACCGGGAGGTAGTAGATGACGGAGAAATTGAGGATGCAAACCTGCAAATTCCAATCTCAGAGGCTAAAAAAATTGATGAAGACTACGAAGTAGGAGAGGAAGTGACGGATGAAGTGAAACTCGATGATTTTGGACGAAGAGCAATTCTTTCATTACGTCAGCACCTGACTTCCAAAATACTTGAGATTGAAAGAAGCAATGTATTCAGCAAATATAAATCGAAGATAGGTCAGATTGTTAGCGGAGAAGTCTACCAGGTATGGAAGAGAGAAATACTTATCCTCGATGATGAAGGGAATGAACTTATTCTGCCAAGGGAAGAACAGATTCCTTCTGATCATTTCAGAAAAGGTGACTTGCTTAGAGCGGTAGTTGTGAGAGCAGAAATGAGAAACAACAGGCCCCTTATTATTATTTCAAGAACTTCTCCAATATTCCTTGAAAGACTATTCGAATTTGAAGTTCCGGAAATATACGACGGCCTGATTGTAATTAAAAAGATTGTGCGTGCACCCGGAGAAAAAGCAAAAGTTGCAGTAGAATCTTATGACGACAGAATAGATCCGGTTGGTTCCTGTGTAGGAATGAAAGGATCAAGAATTCATGGTATTGTAAGAGAACTCAGAAACGAAAATATTGATGTCATTAATTATACGAAAAATACACAATTGTATATCACAAGAGCCCTAAGTCCGGCAAAGATAAATTCCGTTAAGATCAATGAAGAAGAAAAGCAGGCAGAAGTGTACCTGGATCCGGAAGAAGTTTCCCTGGCAATTGGTAAAGGTGGACTTAATATTAAACTTGCCAGCCAGTTAACGGGCTACGAGGTTGATGTATACAGAGAAAGCGAAGAGGATGAGGAAGATGTCAATATTGACGAATTTGCTGACGAAATTGAACAGTGGATTCTTGATATCTTAAAATCTGTAGGACTTGATACTGCAAAAAGTGTTTTGGAATTAAGTAAAGAGGAACTCGAGAGAAGAACTGATCTTGAGGAAGAAACTATTGATGAGATCATTAAAATTTTTAAGTCAGAATTTGAATAATTTAACAGATTAATTATAATTTAGCCGATTATTTAGGTTCTGGAGTGTTAATAATGTGAGGTGAATTTATGGCAAAAGAAAACAAAGCAATAAGGCTTAGCAAACTAGCTAGAGAGTTTAATGTGGGCATTTCGACTATTGTTGATTTTCTCAAAAAGAAGGGCTATGATGTTAAACCAAACCCAAATGCTAAAGTTACTAAAGAACAATATGATCTTTTAGCAAAGGAATATAGCTCGGATCTTGATGTGAAAAAAGAGTCGGAAAAGCTGAGCATGAATAAAATGCAGGAAGAGGAAGATTCTATAAGTATTTCCGACGAGAGTCAGGAGGAAGAAGGCAACGAGAATGAAGACTCCGATGATGAAATCCTGATTAAAGATGTGAGTGGCAAGAAAGAAGAGAAAAAACCTGCAAAAGAAGAAGAGCAAAAAGAAGAGCAGGAAGAGGAAGAACCTAAAGAAGAAAAGAAAGAAAAAGACCAACATGAACCTAAGGTTGTTGGAAAAATTGATTTAGATTCTTTTGCTAAAGGGAAATCGAAAAAAGAAAAGGAACCAGAAAAAGAAGAAACGGAAGAGAAGAAGGAAGAGAAAGAGGAAGAAGTTAAGGCTGAGGAAAAAGACGAAGAAAGAAAGGGAAAAACTGACAAAGAAAAGAAAGAAAAGCCCGAAGAAAAAGAGAAAGAGAGTGAAAAAACAGAAGAAGAACCGGAAGAAGAAGAATCAGCTGAAGAACAACAGGGCGAAGAAGAAAAAACAGAAGAAGAGTCAGATGAGCAAATTAAAGTAGTAGGAAAAATTGATCTTAGTACACTAAATCAAAAAACACGACCCGACAGACTTTCTAAAAAAGAAAAAGAGGAACTGAGAAAGAAAAGAAAAGAGACTCGCTCTAAATCAAAATCAGAAGAAGGAGAAGGAAAAGAAGAGAGCAAAGAAAAAACAGAAGGAGCTTCAGGTTCAGCCGAAGATAAGAAGCCAAAGAGAAAACGAAGAAAAAGAATACATAAAGATAAAGAGAAGATTCAGGTTGAAGACAAAAATCGTCAGGAGTCTGAAGAAAAGAAAAAACCAACCAAAAAGAAAAAGAAAAAGAAACGACCTGTTAGAAATGAGATAGATGAGGAGGATGTTCAGAAGGAAATTAAGAAAACTTTATCACGATTAACTACTAAAGGAAAATCCAAAGCTTCAAAATACAGAAGAGAAAAGCGGGATGCGATCAGTAAGAAAAAGCAAGAGGAAGAAGCAGAACAGGAAAAGGAAAAGAATGTACTGAAAGTTACTGAATTTGTTTCTGTAAGTGAACTTGCTTCCATGATGAACGAAGAAGTGAACGATGTCATTGCAACCTGCATGAACCTGGGTCTGCTGGTTTCAATTAATCAACGATTAGATGCTGAAACAATGGCCCTTGTAGCAGATGAATACGGTTATAAAGTTGAATTTGTAAGTGTTGAAGTACAGGAAGCAATTGATGAGGAAGAGGATGACGAGGAAGATCTTGACCCAAGAGATCCTATTGTCACTGTTATGGGACATGTTGACCACGGAAAAACATCGTTGCTTGATTACATCAGAGAAACTAATGTGATCGGTGGTGAAGCCGGTGGAATTACACAGCATATTGGTGCCTACAGGGTAAAAGTAGATGAAGGGAAAAATATAACATTCCTGGATACCCCGGGACACGAAGCATTTACTGCTATGCGTGCCAGAGGTGCACAGGTAACCGATATCTCAATTATTGTTGTGGCGGCTGATGATAACGTTATGCCGCAAACAGTAGAGGCTATTAACCACGCCTCAGCAGCTGGTGTGCCAATTATATTTGCAATTAATAAAATCGATAAACCAGGCGCTAATCCTGAAAAGGTGAAAGAAGAACTGGCGAATATGAATTACCTGGTGGAAGATTGGGGAGGTAAATACCAGTCACAAGATATTTCTGCTAAACAAGGAAAAAATATCGAAGAACTCCTTGAAAAGGTTCTCTTAGAAGCTGAAATACTTGAACTTAAAGCAAATCCTGATAAAAAAGCTAATGGAACAGTTGTTGAATCATGGCTCGACCAGGGAAGAGGGTACATTTCCAACCTCCTGGTTCAGGCAGGTACGCTTAAGATAGGTGATATTATCCTTGCCGGAAGTCACATGGGTAGAGTAAAAGCTATGTTTAATGAACGGGGAAAAGAAATTAAAGAAGTAGGACCTTCACAACCGGTTCAGTTATTAGGACTGAACGGAGCTCCCCAGGCAGGAGATAAGTTCAATGTGATGGATACCGAAAAAGAGGCCAAGGAAATTGCCACAAAACGCGGACAGCTTGAACGTGAGCAAGCCATGAGAACTCAGAAACATATCACACTAGATGAAATTGGCCGGAGAATTGCCATTGGTAACTTTAAAGAAGTAAACCTCGTGGTGAAAGGTGATGTGGATGGTTCTGTTGAAGCCTTGGCTGATGCTTTCTATAAGCTTAGTACTGAAGAGATTCAGGTGAACATCATTCACAAAGGTGTTGGACAGATTACAGAATCGGATATTCTCCTGGCAGCTGCATCAAACGCAGTTATTATTGGATTCCAGGTTAGACCTTCAGCCAGCGCCAAGAAAATTGCAAGTAAAGAACAGATTGATATTCGTCTGTATTCTGTTATCTACGATGCAATAAACGATATGAAAGACGCCATGGAAGGTATGCTTTCACCGGATATTAAGGAAGAAATTACCGGTACCGCTGAAGTCAAAGAAACATTTAAAATTAAGAAAGTTGGTACTATTGCCGGTTGTATTGTAAGAGACGGAAAATTAGAGAGAAATTCCAAAGTACGAGTTATTCGTGATGGAATTGTTATTTTTACCGGCGAACTGGATACACTTAAGCGGTTTAAAGACGATGTGAAAGAGGTGAGAGGAGGCTATGAATGCGGATTGAATATCAAGAGTTATAACGATATTAAAGTTGGAGATACCATTGAAGGATTTAAAGAAGTAGAAGTTAAAAAGAAACTTGAATAACACTAATTCAGGCATCTTTTATTTTTCTGCCTTCATAAAAATAAAGCCCCTTCTGCAAAGAGGGGGCTTTTATTTTACTCAAGATTGCCGGCCAAATAGAATTAACAAAAACAATTAGATGCTTCCAAAATCAAAATTATGGAAATTGGCAATGGTTTTTTCATCGCTACGCCATTCTTGCTGTCTATCGTATAGCACGATTTTTTTAACTTGCTTTCGGGGCAAATTTTTCGAGAGCCAGGCTGAAAAAGAACACCCGCTGGCGCGAACTTTTAGCTCGTGCCTTTTTTTTCCGTTTATTGTAGCCTCCATACTGAAGAAAGTTCCTATGTTTATAAAAACAAATTTTAACCTGCCCTTTCAGGGCAAGTACGTGTAATATCTTTATTCCCGGGACGTTGCCCCGGGCTGAATTAAATTTGCCTTTCAGACAAAGCAGGAAATTCTTTGAGGGCTGGTATTGATTAAAATATGTAGTTCAGAGTCCTGTGCCTTATGGCTATAAGCCTGGCGCTTCGGCGAACGGGTATCAAAACATATCTTTTCTGCTTAGATCGAACTCAGAATAAAAGCCTTAAAATTATATTGTTTCATTCATGGTTATCTTCTCCCATAATAAAATTTTATTAAAAAGGGATACTCCTGGTTTTCCGGGTTGATACGGACTGCTTTTTGGAGTTGCATGAATGCTTGCCGCTTCTCTCCACGGAGCATGTGATACAAACTATTAGTAAGCCTTATATTGCCCGCAGTGTATCTTTCCATTTTGTTCGGTTTTTCAATGTTTTTAAAAACATCATTTACCTCACAGCGATTTTCCGATAAATATTTCAGGTTTTGGTATATATTTTCCGGGTTAAATGAATCGAAAGAGAAAAATTCTGTGTAGTTGAGATTATCTGTATTTATTCGAATGTCTTCAGGGAATTCATTTATTTTTTTATTGTCTAAAATTACATTAGCTGCAATGTGGTAAGGGTTGAGGTAGAAAAAATCATCTTTAGGCATTTGATTAACCTCATGCTTCCATTGTTGAAAATCTATCCTGCCATTGCCTTTCTGACCAATCAGAATAGCATGGTATTGCCCCAGCCAAACCGAAGCATTAGGGAAGACAGAATGGAAAGTTTTTATTATTCCCTGCAAATCCTGTAATCTGAGTTTGTGGAGCGGTAGGTATTGCGAGATCATACCTTTGGTTTTCAGTCTGTTATATACCTGGGTGAAATATTCTTTTGTGTAAAGGTTCCCTGAGCCCAGCACCGGATGTGTAGGATCGCAGGAAATAAGATCATATTTTTTTGAACTCATTTGTAAAAAGTGCCTGCCGTCTCCGGGGATAATATTAAGCCTCTTGTCTTTATGTACATTATTGTTAAACCTGCTGTAAAACTTTGCTGTTTCAACCAGCCCCGGTACAAGTTCTACACAATCTATGTTTTTTACTTCGTTATGTTCAGCAATAGCCGATGTGCTCACCCCTATACCAAATCCTATTACCAGTACTTCTTCACAATTCTTACTGCTGAATAATGGAATGTGACCAACCATTTTAACAGCTTTAATGGCATCGTAATTTGAACCAATCACTGCACTGTTGTTAACGAATGTACTCCTGCCAAAAAGTCCCTTGTTTTTGTTTTCGGTGACTACAATTGTTCCTTCTACTGTCTCCTTATATTCCAATACTTTTTTATCCATTTTTTTTACAGAAGGGGGCATAAACCTGATCTCTTTTAAAAAGACAACTGCCAGGACCAGAACAATCAATTTTGCTGTAAGAAATTTATTATAGTTTCGGAAATTCTGAGATGTTTTTACTTTGTAAATTCCGTATAATGCTGCAGTTGTCAGAACTATAGCTGCCAGGATAATGGCTTTGCCTGTTCCCAGCAAGGGAATAAGCAAGAAAGTTGCAACGGCAGGTCCTGCTACAGCACCAGCAGTATTAATCATAAGAATATACCCTACATTTTTGCTGATATTTTTTGCTCCGCGGGCGTACATATTGCATGCAAGAGGGAAAGTATACCCTGAGGTTATGGCCGCGGGTAAAACGATTATTGCAGAAGCAAAAGCCGGAAGTACTATAAGACGAATGATTTGATTGCTCATCAATTTCGCAAAGGGGAACATAAATAATTCAGGAAATTTGTATAGCAGAAAAAGACCCAGTAATGAGAATATACTCAGCAATATGATCATGTTGAGCATTACCTTGTCATTGTTTTGGATTTTTCCTCCGTTTTTCCTGTATATCCATCCGCCAATGGCGAGGCCCAGGATAACAAATGAGGTAATTAGCGCAAAAGTGTAGCTCGTATTGGTGAAATAGGTCTTAAATATTCTCATCCATATTACTTGTAATGCCAAAAGCGTAAAACCTGCAAAAAAGGTTGCCATTTTTGCCAGCTTGGGGGAGTGTGCCGAGTTAGCTTTATAAACGTTGGTCTTTTTTATTTTATCATTCTTTACAACCGGTGCAATTTTGTATTTCCCGGTTATGAGAACATATCCTGCAATGACAAAATTGATCAGCACAGCAGTGTACATTGTCATGTTTTGTCCGAGTGTTCCTAGAAGAATAAAGCCTGCTGTTAATCCTCCCAATGTGCTTCCTGTTGTTTCCAGGGCAAAAACTGCTCCCAGGCGTTTAGCCATTATTTTTGTTTCCGTTATTACGATCCTGTTTACCAGGGGAAAAATACCGCCTATGAAGAATGCAGGAATGAACAATAAAATAAATGCAGTGGTAAAGAATATGAGGTTGCCTGTCTGAAGCGAAGAAAATGAACCATACATTGATTCGGCAATAACTCCTATTACAAAGTAATTGATTAGGTTCACTGCCCCAATAGCAATTAATTCTGTGGAAAGAAGTTTTCCGGGATTTTTTACCTTATTAGCATATCTGCCAAGGAAGAGTGCTCCCAGGCCGAAACCTGCCATGAAAGCCATCAGTACAATGGTTGAGGCAGTTACAGTATCTCCAAGAGTGAGCGAAAGAAAGCGGTTCCAGCTAATTTCATAAATGAGGGAAGCAAAACCCGCAAAAAATGTGATAAGATAAATAGGAGTAAGATTACGCTTGTTCATTTGTCTTCGGATAATGATTTAACAAACAAATCTATTAAAAATGCTTTATAAGATATTCTTTTCATAACATTTTTTTAAAAGGATTTTATGTACCTGTTTATTAAAATAATTCTTAAACTGTTTTCATTTATTGCATTTCTTTCATTGAAGCCTCCTCGCTTACAATTGTGAGTGTAAGTTTTTTGCTTTCTGTAATTCAGCAACTTACCAAAACAATAATGCATGGTAAATTAATAAAATGAAAATGATTTCTGAAGATAAAGCTAAAGACCAACCGAAATCTCTAAATAAAAAATCCACTCAGACCCAGACAGGTTTCCAGGTTTTGCCTGGTCTATGGGAAATAGCCCGCAAGTACTGAAGCTTTTTAACGGTATAACCCCGTGGTTATTCTTTTAATAGCGACCTTCGTGTAAATTTTAGCAACCTTATGGGGTTGAGCCAAACAGAAATATATAGAATGTTCCTTGGAATGGCGCTTCTGCACCGGCGCAAGCTTTTTTCCCTGCCTTTTCGTATGCTGGTGTTTTTGTGGCCGGGATTATTTCCTGAATAATCAAACACACATCTTATTATACATTCGACTTATCTGTTGATTCCAGCGGATCCTCTGATATCTCTTTATACTCGGTCCTGTTTTTGTATACGTCTATTGCCAGGTACAACGCTTTGCGAAATGAAGTTTCAGAAGCCTTGTTCATTCCTGCCAGTTCATAGGCAGTTCCATGTCCGGGCGAAGTTCTGACAATGTCGAGCCCTGCCGTAAAATTCACACCTTCATCAAAAGCCAGCGCTTTGAAAGGAGCCAGTCCCTGGTCATGATACATAGCCAGAATAGCATCGAATTTTTCTAAATTATTGGAACCGAAAAACCCATCGGCCGGGTAAGGCCCAAAAGCCATAATGTTTTCCTCTTTAGCACGATCGATAGCAGGAGATATAATAGAATTTTCTTCTTCTCCAATTACGCCGCCGTCACTGGCATGAGGGTTAAGTCCGAAAACTGCAATCTTCGGTTTCCTGATTCTAAAATCTTCTATAAGTGTTTTGTTTAATATCCTGAGCTTACCAAGTATCTTATCCTGTGTTAGATTTTCTGCTACATCTTTAACAGGTATGTGGCCTGTAACCACACCCACTTTCATACGATCGCTCACCATGAGCATCAGTACTTCTTTGCCATTGAAATTTTGAGCAAGATATTCTGTATGCCCCGGAAAATGAAATTTTTCAGATTGAATATTGTCTTTGTTGATCGGAGCGGTTACAAGCACATCTATTTTTCCCTCTTTAAGATCGTTTACAGCGCTCTCGAGGGCCATTAACGAAGCTTCACCTGCTAGTGTGGTCGATTTACCTAATTCTACCCGGATGTTATCATCAAGACAGTTTATTATATTAGGTCTTTTCGGATTGGCTTTTTCTGCATCGCGTATAATATTCAGACTAAAGTTTTCAATATTCAATGCCTTTCTGTGATAAGCAGCAACTTTTGCAGAACCATAGACAATTGGTGTGCAAAGATCATTGATTCGGTTATCCAGTAATGATTTTATAATTATTTCATAACTGATACCATTTATGTCGCCTTGTGTAATACCTACTTTTATTTTATCTTGCTGTTTCATTTTAAACTTTTTTGAGTGATGATACTATGAATATTAATGTATAAGGATTGCAAATTTATGCCTTATTTATAATTCTGCAAAAAGTCATTGAGCAGTCTGATTCCTATCCCGGTTCCTCCTTTTCCGCGGTAACTATCCTTTTTTTCAAGAAATGCGGTTGGGGCTATATCCAGGTGAACCCACGGATAATCAACAAAGTGCTCAAGAAACTTTCCAGCAGTAATGGCCCCGGCTTCTTTTCCGCCTGCGTTTTTTATATCTGCTACCTCTGATTTGATCATTCCTCCGTACTCTTCCCATAATGGTAATTCCACAATACGTTCATGGGTGTTGAGGCCGCTTTCTTTCAGCTTATCCATTATCCTTGCTTCTGCTGTGCTCATGGCTACAATTCCTTGCGGACCAATAGCCCTTGAAGCTGAGCCGGTGAGTGTGGCAAAATCAAAAACCAATTCCGGATCATACTGTTTGGCAAAGCTTAGTGCATCTGCCATAATCATTCGTCCCTCTGCATCTGTATTGATAATCTCAACGGTTTTTCCATTGTGCATAGTAATAATATCGT
Organism: uncultured Bacteroidales bacterium; assembly: GCA_964461045.1. Classification (GTDB taxonomy): domain Bacteria; phylum Bacteroidota; class Bacteroidia; order Bacteroidales; family UBA12077; genus JAGXLC01. The sequence continues at coordinate 41,770 of CAYWSJ010000008.1, forward strand.
CCGGTACGTATGCATTCCCGTCAGGGCGGTTATCTGTAGCAGGAATTAATCCAATCAGGTGAATGGGCAGTTCATTGGAGGCCGCCAGGTAAATTATTCCGGCAACTGTTGCAGCTCCTGCCATGTCAGATTTCATAGTAGTCATAAAAGAAGAAGGTTTAAGGCTAATCCCGCCTGTATCATACACAACCCCTTTTCCAACAAGGACAATTGGTTTTTTATTACCAGAAGAATCCGGTTTCCATTCTAATACAGAGAAGGAAGGCGGATCAATGCTTCCCTTGTTCACTGCAAGAAGACCATTTAATTTTAATGTTTCAATTTTTTTCTGATTGAATATCTCTACTGAAAATCCGGCTTCGCGACCCATGGCTTTAAAACGGTTTGCCAGTTCCGTTGCATTCAATGTTGAAAGAGGTTCGTTAACCAAATCTCTGCTCTTAAAGACAGCTTTGCAGACGTTATAAAGATTTGAAAGATCAGGTGATTTGATCCCCTCACTTAATATATGAATTTTTTTAAGTGAACTTTCTTCCTTTTTTTCTGACTTATATTGTAAAAAATTGTATTGGCTTAAGATTAATCCCTCTGTAAAGGAAAGAATCATTTCAGGCTCGTCTGAAAGGTCTTCTATTACAATTTCTTCCTGCTCATTTTGCTTAATTTGTGAAGAAAGATCAGCACCCAGTTGCCTCATTTTTTCTTTTCTGCGGTGAAGTTCCTCTCCCAGTTTGATAAACCTTATGTGCGACCATTTGAAATAGGAATTGATGTCAATTTTTTCTTTCTCTTTTTGAATCTGTTTTTTTATAAACTCTAGTTCGGTAGTGCTGAAAGAACAATTAGAAAAGTCGGTCTCTTTCGTTGCAATATAAACTACAGAAACATCGAGAGGGCGTTCTTTTATTTTGTGTAATTCAATATTCATTACTGAAAAATTTTAAGTTGTAAAATTAATAAAAACCACTAAGGAAAATGAATTATTGAACAAATATCCTGAAGCATTATTAGTTATAAGTATAATACCATCCGAAAATTACCCGTTGCGGTTAATGAATTGGATTATCATAATATTTTTTTAAGGTCAGTTATTTTGAATCTTTAAAAACAGCCTGCCATCAATTTTTGCATAAAAACAGAAAGATAATTCTCTAAATTCCAAAAATTAATATGCTTAAATTATGAATTTAAAAACAAAGATCATATCTTTGCGGCACTTTTTCTTAAAAGTTGGGCTTTCAGAGTAAGTCCATTCTTGCGGGGATCAGATATAAAAATTAAAATAATTTAAAAATAATTGGGTATTTCTTAAAAAAAAAATACCTTTGCAAACCGATTTTGGAAACAGAGTTTAAATTAATTAGAGTATATGCCAACAATACAACAGTTAATTAGAAAAGGAAGAAAGCAGGTTGAGAAGAAAAAGAAAGCACCGGCTTTGGATTCATGCCCTCAGAAAAGAGGTGTGTGTACAAGGGTTTATACAACCACTCCTAAAAAACCAAACTCAGCTATGAGGAAAATAGCCAGGGTAAGGTTGACAAATGGAAAAGAAGTGAATGCTTATATCCCTGGTGAAGGGCATAACCTTCAGGAACACTCAGTTGTTTTAATTCGTGGAGGTAGGGTAAAAGATTTACCAGGTGTACGTTATCATTTAGTACGAGGAACACTCGATACTTCCGGTGTTGAAGGAAGATTACAGGGAAGATCAAAATATGGTACTAAAAAACCTAAAAAGTAATAAAACGATTCAAGGATGAGGAAATATAAAACAAATAAACAGAAAAGATTACCCGATCCTAAGTATAATGATACGTTGGTAACAAGATTCGTAAACGAACTGATGATCTCGGGAAAAAAATCAATAGCTTTTGAAATATTCTACAGTGCACTTGATATTGTTGAGCAAAGAATGAAGAAAGAAGAAAAAAGCTCATTTGAAATATGGAAACAAGCCCTTGAAAACGTTGCTCCTTTAGTAGAGGTGAAGAGTAGAAGAATTGGCGGAGCTACTTTTCAGGTTCCACAAGAGGTAAATCCAAACAGAAAAATTTCTATCAGTATTAAAAATATGATAAAATTTTCACGTCAGAGAAGTGGACGTGGAATGCCCGAAAAATTAGCAGCTGAAATTATTGCAGCTTACAATGAAGAGGGTGGAGCTTTTAAAAAGAAAGAAGAAATTCATAGAATGGCTGACGCCAACAAAGCATTTGCACATTTTAGATTTTAATAAAAATTAGAACTGGAAAACGGAGAATATAGAATTTAAATGAGTGAAGGATTAAAATATACGCGGAATATAGGGATTATGGCTCACATTGATGCCGGTAAAACCACTACTACAGAAAGAATTCTGTATTATACCGGTATTACCCATAAAATAGGTGAGGTACATGATGGAGATGCGCAGATGGACTGGATGGTACAGGAACAGGAAAGAGGTATTACCATAACTTCCGCTGCTACAACATGTTATTGGAATTATAAAAATGAAGATTACAAGATAAATATTATTGATACCCCGGGTCACGTAGACTTTACAGTTGAAGTGGAACGTTCATTAAGAGTACTTGATGGCGCTATCGCTGTGTTTTGCGGGGTAGGCGGGGTTGAACCACAATCTGAGACCGTTTGGCACCAGGCCGATAAATACGGAGTACCAAAATTAGCTTTTGTTAACAAGATGGATAGACAAGGTGCTGATTTTTACTCTGTAGTTTCTCAGATTAAAGATAAATTGAAAGCAAATCCAATACCATTACAAATTCCGATAGGTACAGCAGATACCTTTAAAGGTGTTATTGATCTTATTGAAAATAAAGCAATTGTTTGGGTGGATGATGAGAAATTGGGTACCAATTATGAATTTCAGGAAATTCCTGAAGAATTAAAAGAGGAAGCTGAAAGTTACAGAGGACAACTTATTGAAGCTGTAGCTGAATACGATGATACCCTTCTGGAAAAGTATTTTGAAGATCCAGACACAATTACAACCAATGAAATGCTGGATGCCATAAGACGTGCAACAGTTGATATGACAATTGTACCGGTCTTATGTGGATCTGCATTTAAAAACAAAGGTGTTCAGCGATTACTAGATTCGATTATTACATTCCTTCCTAGTCCGCTTGATGTGAGTGCGATTGAAGGAATGCACCCAAGGACTGACGAAAAGATTACAAGAAAGCCGAATTCTGATGAGCCTACTGCTGCATTGGTTTTTAAAATAGCAACAGATCCGTTTGTAGGAAGATTGGCTTTTATGAGACTATATTCAGGCAGATTAACAACTAAATCTGTTTTATATAACCCAAGAACCCGCAAGAAGGAAAGAATCAACAGGCTTTATCAGATGCATGCAAACAAGCAAAAGCCAAAAGAATCAATAGAAGCAGGAGATATTTGTGCTGCTGTTGGGTTCAAAGATCTGCGAACAGGAGATACGTTATGTGATCCAAGTAACCAGGTTGTTCTTGAATCAATCGAATTCCCGGAGCCTGTTATAGGAATAGCTATAGAGCCCAAAACTCAAAAGGATTACGATAAGTTAACTATGGCTCTTGCTAAGTTGGCTGAAGAAGATCCCACTTTTACAGTAAAAGGAGATGAAGATACCGGACAAACGGTTATTAACGGAATGGGTGAACTACACATTGAAGTTCTTTTAGACCGGTTAAAGCGAGAATTCAAAGTAGATTGTAATCAGGGAGCACCACAGGTTAATTACAAAGAAGCTATTACACAGGAAGTGGATCATAAAGAATTGTTTAAAAAACAAACTGGTGGTAGAGGTAAATTTGCAGAAATTCAATTTAAAATAGGACCTGCTGATGAAGGTGAAAAAGGCCTCCAGTTTGTAAATAAGATAAAAGGTGGTAACATACCTAAAGAATATATACCTTCTGTAGAGAAAGGTTTTAAAGATGCAATGTTTAATGGTGTGCTGGCAGGTTATCCTGTAGATAATATTAAGGTTGAACTTTATGATGGATCATACCATGAAGTGGATTCTGATCAGTTATCTTTTGAAACCGTGGCAAAAATAGGTTTCAAAAATGCATGCGTAAAAGCAAAACCAAAATTACTGGAGCCTATAATGTCAGCCGAAGTAGTAACGCCAGAAGAATATATGGGCGATGTTATTGCCGATTTTAATAAGCGTAGAGGCAATGTGGAAGGAATGGAAAACAAAGGCAGTGCAAAGGTAATTAAGGCCAAAGTACCTTTGGCAGAAAAGTTTGGTTACGTAACTGTCTTAAGAACAATTACTTCAGGACGCGCAACTTCATCTATGGAATTTTCTCATTATGCTGAAATTCCAAGAGATATAGCAAAAGATATTATTGAAAAAGCAAAGGGTAAAATTGAGTTAGTATAAATTTTATTAATAATGAGCCAGAAAATAAGAATAAAATTAAAGTCTTACGATCACAACTTGGTTGATAAAAGTGCAGAGAAGATCGTGAAAACCGTTAAATCCACCGGAGCAGTTGTAAGCGGACCTATTCCTCTTCCAACGAAAAAACGAATTTTTACGGTTAATCGAGCAACCTTTGTGAATAAAAAAGCCAGGGAACAGTTCCAGTTATGCTCATTCAAAAGATTGATGGATATTTACAGTACAACACCTAAAACCATCGATTCTTTGATGAAATTGGAATTGCCAAGTGGCGTAGAGGTAGAAATTAAGGTATAATTTAAAGTTTCATTAAGTAATGGCCGGATTAATAGGTAAGAAAATAGGAATGACTTCAGTATTTGGTGCCGATGGAGAAAATATTCCATGCACTGTAATTGAGGCGGGACCATGTGTAGTAACTCAGGTTAAAACTGAGGAAAAAGATGGATATTCTGCCTTGCAACTCTCTTTTGACGATAAGAAGGAAAAACAAACACCTAAACCCCTGTTAGGACATTTTAAAAAGGCTAAAACAGAGCCTAAAAGAAAAATGATTGAACTGGCAGGTTTTGAAAAAGAATACAAATTAGGAGATGAAATAACAGTTGACATTTTCCTGGATGACACTTGGGTAGATGTAACAGGTTTTTCTAAAGGTAAAGGCTTTCAGGGTGTTGTGAAACGTCATGGTTTTAGTGGGGTTGGAGGCCGTACGCATGGTCAGGCAGACCAGGAACGCGCTCCCGGTTCGGTTGGTGGTTCTTCTGATCCATCACGCGTATTTAAAAATATGCGCATGGCTGGCCGTGCCGGAGGAAAAAAGGTTAAACTTATTAACCTTAGAGTTATTAAAGTAATACCTGAAAAGAATTTATTGTTATTAAAAGGTTCTGTACCAAGTCATAAAGGATCATATTTAATTATTGAAAAGTAATAATGGAATTACCAGTATTAAATAAAGCAGGCGAAGATACCGGAAAAAAAGCCAAACTGAATAAAGATATTTTTGGCATTGAACCAAATGATCATGCCATTTATCTCGATGTAAAACAGTTCTTGGCGAATAATAGACAAGGAACCCATAGCGCAAAAGAAAGATGGGCCATTACCGGTAGTACAAAAAAGATAAAACGACAAAAGGGAACAGGTACAGCCCGTGCAGGTAGTATCAAATCTCCTCTGTTTCGTGGTGGCGGACGAGTATTCGGACCCAGACCACGTAGTTATAACTTTAAAGTTAACCGAAAAGTAAAAAAATTAGCTCGAAAATCTGCCTTATCCTATAAAATGAAGGATAAAGCAATACAAATTGTAGAAAAGTTTGATTTAGAGCAGCCTAAAACAAAACAATTTGCCGAAATCAGAAATAAATTAGGGGCAAGCGACAAAAAAATGCTTTTGGTTTTACAAGAACCAAATAAAAATATATATTTGTCCTCCCGAAATATTCCTGATGTTAAGGTTCTGCCTGTGAATAAGTTGAATACTTATGAGATTTTAAATGCACAGGCACTCATTTTGTTTGAAGGTTCCATTGAAATTTTAGAAAAACATTTAAGTGCATAATAATATGGCAGCAATTAACGAAATACTTATTAAGCCCATTATAACAGAAAAAATGACCGAGAAGGGAGATACATTAAACCAGTACGGTTTTGTGGTTGATAAAAGGGCTAATAAAATACAGATTAAAAATGCCATCGAAGAAATGTATGGTGTGACGGTAGAGTCTATTAATACTATGAGATATCGGGGAAAGAACAGAATGCGTTATACAAAATCTGGTATCATTAAAGGTAAAGAGAATAATTTTAAAAAAGCTATTGTTACCCTTTCTGAAGGAGACACAATTGATTTTTATAGCAACATTTAGGAAAAATTAAGTTATGGCGGTAAGAAAATTAAAACCAGTAACACCGGGACAGAGACATAAATTGGTTAGTGCTTTTGATACCATAACCAAAGGACAGCCAGAAAAGTCGTTATTAAGTTCCAAGAAAAAATCAGGCGGTCGAAACAGCAGTGGGAGAATGACTGTTCGTTACAAAGGTGGTGGTCATAAACAACGTTATAGAATCATTGATTTTCGCAGAGATAAAGAAGATATGGAAGCTACTGTGAAATCTATTGAATATGACCCAAATCGTACAGCCAGAATCGCTCTGTTGGTTTACCAGGATGGTGAAAAAAGATATATCATTGCACCAAATGGACTGAAAGTAGGTCAAAAAGTAATGTCCGGGAAAAAAGCACAACCCGAAATAGGCAATTCACTCTACTTATCAGATATTCCTCTGGGTACAATCATTCATAATATTGAATTACAACCCGGACAAGGTGGAGTTATGGCACGAAGTGCCGGAACATATGCACAGCTTACTTCAAGAGAAGGAAGATATGCAAATATAAAATTGCCATCAGGAGAAACTAGAATGGTTTTTACAACTTGTAAGGCTACCATTGGTACAGTTTCTAATTCCGATCACATTATCCTTTCTTCCGGAAAGGCAGGAAGAACAAGATGGCTAGGTCGCAGACCACGAGTAAGAGGTGTAGCTATGAACCCAATCGATCACCCAATGGGTGGTGGTGAAGGTCGCGCTTCAGGTGGTATACCAAGATCAAGAAATGGTAAACCTGCTAAAGGATACAAGACCAGAAAGCTGAAGAAGTATTCAAACAAATACATTGTTGAAAGAAGAAAATAATTGTAAAGAGATATAACTTATGAGTCGTTCATTAAAAAAAGGACCATTTGTCGAGTTTAAACTGGAAAAGAGAATTCTGGACATGAATGAATCAGGTAAAAAGAAGGTTGTTAAAACCTGGTCTCGTACCTCTATCATTACACCTGATTTTGTTGGTCATACGATAGCAGTTCATAATGGTAATAAATTTATACCTGTTTATATAACAGAAAATATGGTAGGACATAAACTTGGGGAATTCGCCCCAACCCGAACCTTTAAAGGACATCCTACTAAAAAAGGATAAAAGTAAACAGTAAAACTATTAATGATGGGTGCAAGAAAACGTAATCGCGCGGAAAAATTAAAAGAAGAAAGAAAAAAACAATATTTTGCAGTATTGAACGGTTGTCCTGTAGCACCAAGAAAAATGAGACTTGTTGCTGATCAGGTTAGAGGGAAAGAAGTAAACAACGCTCTCGATATCCTGAGATTCAACCCTAAAGCTGCATCAAGCTATCTTGAGAAACTACTCCTTTCTGCCATTTCTAACTGGCAGAACAAAAACGAAGGAGTGCGAATTGAAGATAGTAATTTAATTGTGAGCGAAGTTCAAGTCAATCCTGGCAGAACTTTAAAAAGAATACGCCCCGAGGCTATGGGAAGAGCTCATTTAATCAGAAAAAGATCGAATCATGTGAAGATTTGGCTTAAAAATTTAAATGAGACAGCCGAAGAACCTGAAAAATCAGCACCAGAAAAAGCTGAAGATACCAATAAGAAAGCTGAAAATAGTACAAACGATACAAACAAACAAGAATAGATGGGACAAAAAGTTAATCCAATAAGTAATCGACTTGGAATTATCAGAGGCTGGGAGTCTAACTGGTATGGTGGCAAAGACTATACAGAGAAACTTGTAGAAGATAACAAGATTAGAAAATATCTCAAGGCACGTTTGTCTAAGGCAAGTATTTCTAAAATTGTTATTGAAAGGACACTTAAGTTAATCACTGTCACTATTCATACTGCCAGGCCCGGAATAATTATTGGTAAAGGGGGGAAAGAAGTTGATAAATTGAAGGAAGAATTAAAGAAAGTAACCAACAAAGAAGTACAAATCAATATTTACGAAGTAAAAAGACCGGAACTAAATGCAACACTCGTTGCCAATGGTGTAGCCAGACAAATTGAAGGAATGATCTCTTACCGGAGAGCGATCAAGATGGCTATCTCATCAGCAATGAGGTTGGGTGCAGAAGGTATTAAAGTTCAGATTTCCGGAAGATTAGGTGGTGCTGAAATGGCTCGTACCGAAGTCTATAAAGAAGGAAGAACTCCCTTGCATACCTTCCGTGCCGATATTGATTATGCACTTGATGAGGCCTTAACTAAAGTTGGTTTGATCGGAATTAAAGTTTGGATATTTAAAGGAGAAATCTTTGGAAAGGTTGATCTTACTCCAAGCATGAGTTCTGGGAAGAGTAGTAAATCTAAAGGAAGAAGAAAAAGAAAATAGTTTAAAATCTTAGACGAATGTTACAACCTAAGAAAACAAAACATAGAAGGCAACAGAAGGGTAAAATGAAAGGAAACGCCACCCGTGGTGTTCAACTTGCTTTCGGTTCTTTCGGGCTCAAAGCAATGCAATCTGCATGGATCACGCAGAAACAAATTGAAGCAGCTCGACAAGCTATGACCCGCTACATGAAAAGGGAAGGGCAGATCTGGATAAGGATCTTTCCTGATAAACCAATTACTAAAAAACCCGCCGAAGTGAGAATGGGTAAAGGTAGAGGTGACCCGGAAGGTTTTGTGGCACCCGTTAAACCAGGCCGTTTAATCATTGAGGCAGAAGGTGTACCTAAAGATGTAGCTCATGAAGCTTTAAGACTTGCGGCCCAAAAGCTGCCTATTCGAACCAAATTTGTGGTACGAAGAGACTATGTTGAATAATCAATTTTTTGAAAAATGAAAGCTTCTGAAATAAGAGAACTTACAAACAAAGAGATTGAAGAGAGAATCGACAGTGAACAGAGTCAACTGGCACAGTTAAAACTTAGTCACACTGTTTCACCTCTGGATAATCCTATGAAAATCCGCGACGCTAAAAAGAATATCGCGAGACTGAAAACGGAACTGAGTAGCCGTTCTGCAGAAGAACAAAAAGATAGTAAATAAGAACCCATAAATCGAGAAAATGGAAAAACGAAATCTAAGGAAAGATAAAATAGGTATCGTTGTTAGCAACAAAATGGATAAAGGGATTGTGGTTGAGGTAAATAGAAAAGTGAAGCATAAGAAATATGGGAAATTTATCAACCGACGCTCGAAATTTGTTGCTCACGATGAGAAGAACGATTGCAACGAGGGGGATACAGTTCAAATAATGGAAACTCGACCGTTGAGTAAACGGAAACGATGGAGATTAGTTCAAATAATTGAAAGAGTTAAATAATAAACCATGGTACAACAAGAAAGTAAACTTAATGTTGCTGACAATAGTGGCGCTAAAGAA
>CAYWSJ010000009.1:0-51028 GCA_964461045.1 uncultured Bacteroidales bacterium
TGTTCCGTGTCAATATTAAAGGATTGTCGCTTCAGCAATATCAGCAGGCCGGCGGGGTCTTTATCAACGAGGTGAAGAATGTGATCATCATTTTTATCGCGGCCAGGGCTGTTATTGAAGGTGCTATGACTTTAGGTATGATGATGGCCGTACAGTTCATTATTGGCCAGATGAACAGCCCGATTCAGCAATTGATTAACTTTCTGCATACTTCGCAGGATGCAAAGATCAGTTTGGAACGTCTTGGCGAAATTCATAATAAGGATGATGAAGAGGATTTAACTACACCGAAAGTATCTATTTTACCCGAAAAGGCAGATCTAAATATTGATTCGTTGTATTTTCAGTATGAAGGTCCCCATTCGCCCTATGTTTTGGAAAATATTGATTTAACCATTCCTGAGAATAAAGTCACAGCTATAGTTGGGGCTTCGGGGTCGGGAAAAACAACCATGATCAAACTTATGCTTGGTTTTTATCCACCTGTTAAAGGAAATATTAAAATAGGGGATATTTACCTTGGAAATTTCAGTAATCGTGTTTGGAGAGATAAATGTGGTGTTGTTATGCAGGATGGCTTTATATTCTCTGATACTATTGCAAATAACATAGCTGTTTCCGATGAAACTATAAACAAAGAGAGGTTGTTGCATGCTGTGAAAACTGCGAACATACAGGATCATATTGAATCTTTGCCATTAGGTTACAACACGAAAATAGGAAAAGATGGAATTGGCCTGAGTCAGGGGCAGCAACAACGCATCCTGATTGCAAGAGCTGTATATAAGAATCCGGATTATATCTTCTTCGACGAAGCGACCAATGCCCTGGATGCAAATAACGAAAAAGTAATAATGGAGAAACTTGATCAATTTTTTAAAGGGCGTACAGTGGTTATTGTAGCACATCGTTTAAGCACCGTAAAAAATGCCGACCAGATTATTGTGCTGGATAAGGGAAATATTGTGGAAAAAGGAACGCATACGGAACTGACTAAGAAACGCGGTGCGTATTATGAGTTGGTGAAGAATCAGTTGGAGCTGGGACAGTAGGCAGTAGGCAGAAAGCAGTAGGCAGAAAGCAGTAAGCAGTAAGCAGCAAGCAGTAGGCAGAAAGCAGCAAGCAGAAAGCAGTAGGCAGAAAGCAGCAAGCAGTTGGCAGTTGGCAGAAGGTGGCGGAAAAGGAAATTGAAAGTGGCTACAAAACCTGTAGGCGTTTGAGAAAGAAAAATTGTATTTTTAGTTTTTAATTTATAGAGATAAGTATGAGAGGATTTAAGGATTTAACGGTATATAAGGAGGCATTTCGTTTGGCTATGGAAATTTTTGAATTATCAAAAGAATTCCCTAAAGAGGAAAGATATTCATTAACTGATCAAATACGAAGATCTTCACGGTCTGTATGTTCAAATATGGCAGAAGCTTTTAGGAAAAGGCAGTATCCGAAGCAATTCGTTAGTAAATTATCAGATTCTGATGCTGAATCTTCTGAAACATTAGTATGGTTAGACTTCGCGTTATCTTGCAAATACATCTCTACTGAAGCTCATAAAGAGTTGGTTCAGAAGAATAGTGAAATTGGAAAAATGCTGGGGACCATGATAAAATATCCAGATAAGTTTATTATAAAGAAAAGTACAATCTAAAATAGAAATTATTTTTTTATGATCGATAGCTTCTTACGTAATAAACAATTTAACCTTGGTATTTCAAAAGTAGGTACTTTAGCAGCCATAAATATATCTTTTTCCAAACTCCATATAGTCAACCACGACTACTGCCAACCGCCTTCTGTCTACTGCTTACTGCTGCCTACTGCTTTCTGCTCACTGCCGACTGCATACTACTTTAAATGAAACCGCGAACCAATACCTAAAGCTATGACCAAAGAAACTGACAAAAACGAAGTCAACAACATCAACCTCCGCTCCGAAGAGGTAAAGGAGATTCTTGGTCGTCCGCCCCGCTGGATGATCCGTTGGGGGATTACAGTTGTTTTTATCATTATTGCCTTCCTGGTTATTGGAAGCTGGTTTTTCAGGTACCCGGAAGTCGTTACATCAAAAATAAGCCTGACAACAGAGAATCCTCCGTCTCCAATTGTTGCCCGGACATCAGGAAAAATTGAATATTTATTTGTTCAGGATAAAGAGATTGTAAAACAGGGGCAACCTCTTGCTGTGATTGAAGATGCAGCTAATTACCAGGATGTTATACGACTGGAAGAAAAGCTCAAATATTTTAAATCTGTTTTTTCAGGAAATGCTTTGAAAAAGACAGAGTTTAATACTGATCTAACCCTGGGAAATATTCAATCTTATTATGCCTCATTTCTGAAAAGAATGGAAGAGTTTGAAAATTTCAGACTATTAGATTACTACCAGAAAAGAATAAAATCGCTGAAAGAGGAGAAGCAAAAATATGAAACGTATTACCAGGGATTACAAACGCAAAAAGAAATAAGTAAAAAAGAATACAAATTGGCTTATAAGAAATATCGAAGGGATTCGGTTTTATTTGAAAAGGAGGTAATCCCCGAAGCTCAGCATGAGAAGTCAGAGACACAGCTTTTGCAAAAAAAGTATACCCTTGAGCAAAACCAGGTTACTTTATCCAATGCGCGGATTCAATTGTCAAAAATAGAACAAAATATTCTGGCTCTTCAATTGGAGAAAGAGCAACAGCAAAATCAACTTGTATCGAACCTTATGGAAGCTTATGATAATCTCAAGGGCGCCATCGATAGTTGGAAGAAACAATATTATCTGGTTTCACCTGTGCAGGGCAGAGTAAGTTTTACCAATTACTGGAGTAAAAATCAGTTTGTTCAGCATGGTAAACGGGTGATGACCATTGTTCCGGAGAAGGAGGGAGAACTTATTGGCAAAATGAAACTTGGGTTTCAGGGTGCCGGAAAAGTGAAAAAGGGACAGACTGTACATATAAAGTTTAGAAACTATCCGTATCTTGAATATGGGATGGTAAAAGGAATCGTACGAAAAATTTCAGAGGTCCCTGAAGATAATGTATATATGGTTGAAGTCGATTTACCCAAAGGACTGACAACCTTTTACGGCGAGCAACTTGAATTTCATCAGCAGATGATGGGGGAAGCCGAAATTATAACCCAGGATATTCGTCTACTGGAGAAGATTGTACGTCCGTTAAGGTATGTGATTCATAAAAATCTGAAAGAGAACTAAATTGACTTTATTAAAGTGGTTCCATTTGTCTTTTCCTTCCTTCGAAGGTGGCGATTTTTCTGTATCCAATTTCTTTCAGCATTTCGATAGCTTCCTGAAAATACTGGGCAATGTCTTTTTCATGATGAGCATCTGAACCCAGTGTTACGGGAATATTTTCTTCAAAAGCCATTTCAATAAATGATCTCGATGGATAAAACTCCTGGCATGGTTTCTTTAGTCCGCTTGTATTGAGTTCATAAGTTTTGTCCTTCTCTTTCATGGCTTTAAGAACCTTTTTAAAAAAAGGCTTAGGGTTTTTCATTGGCATATGTCCAAATTTTTTAATAAGATCAGCATGGCCAATAACATCGAAAAGGTCGCTTAATACAGCTTGAAAAAGAAGGTTGTAGTATTTACTATAAAGAACATCAATATTTTCCTGGTCAAAGCCTTCCGGATCGGTATCAAAGTTCCAGTCATCAATAAAATGGATAGAGCCAATAACATAATCCAGAGGCAATTGATTAATGAGGCTTTTGATTTTTTCTTCTTTTCCGGGAATAAAATCGATTTCAGCGCCAAATTTAACATTCAGAGGAAGGTCTTCCAGGTTTTTTATTTTATTCACTGTTTTTTTAAGCTGATCAATTTCATATTCGGGTGTAGTCCAGTCAGTTGCAACAATTGAAAAATGATCTGAAAAACCTACTTCATCCAGTCCTTTCTCAATAGCAGTTGATAAGTTTTCCTGGTGCTTGCTTTTACCGTCTGAAAAAACTGAATGTATATGATAATCTACTAGCATATTTAATATTGTAATTCTTTTATTAAAGGTAATATGAATTTTCTGAAACTCAAATTTTTGTTCTGTATAATTCTGGTCTATCTCTCAACAATCTAATAAAAATGCGGACAGGATGAAGAAGTATTTCAATGGAAAAGATCTTTATTCTGTATGATCTTTAATATACTTATAAATCTGATCAAATTCACCGGGGTGAAACCACTTAATTTCCTTGTCCCGCTTAAACCATGTTATTTGTCTTTTGGCATAGCGTCTTGTATCCCGTTTTATTAATTCTTTTGCTCTTTCCAGGGTAATATTTCCATCAAGATACTGGAAAATTTCTTTATAGCCCACAGTATTCAGAGCGTTAATGTCCCTGTAATCATAATATTTCTGTGCTTCTTCTACCAAACCGGCATCAACCATTTTTTCCACGCGTTGATTGATGATGTTGTATAATTCCTGCCGGTCTCTGTTTAGTCCGATTTTAAGAATGTTAAAAAACCTCTCTTTTTTATTTCCGGTAAGGAAAGAAGAATAAGGCTTACCTGTCTGAATGGTTATTTCCAGTGCTTTTAAAAGCCGCTTGGGATTCTGTAGGTCAGCCATTCGGTAATATTCAGGATCCAGTACCTGCAGTTTGTATCGCAGGCTGTCAATTCCCTCCTTTTCGTATTGTTCTGTCAGGTCTTTTCTTATCTGTGGATCAACCCTTGGTAGAGCATCAATTCCTTTACAAACGGCATCAATGTATAATCCTGATCCGCCTGTCATGATTATATTGTTTTTGTGAGAAAATAAATCTTTGAGCAGTTCTATTACATCCAATTCGAACATTCCGGCGGTATAAAAATCATGTATCGATTTGTTTCCAACAAAATGATGTTTTACTCTTTGCAAATCTTTCTCGGAAGGGGCTGCAGTTCCAATTTTCAGTTCTTTGAATATCTGACGTGAATCTGCCGAGATTATTTCCGTGTTCAGCTTCTCTGCCAGCCGGATACATAGTTCGGTTTTTCCTATTGCTGTTGGACCTGCAATTACTATTAGTGTTTTTTGCGTCATGGGGGGTTAATAATTATAAGTTTAGCAGAAACTTCAGCGTGTCAATATTATCGGCGTAATCCCATAGTTCAGGGTATTGACTATTGCCGGGCTGAACAGCTTCAGGAAATTCCTGTGAATGAGATACAATGCATTGTACTTCATCTTTGTAATTCTCAAGTTGTTTTTTAACCTGTTTTATATTTTTATAATATTCATAATATACAACAGAAATCGGCGAGGAGAGGCTAGTGTTTTCTTTTAGAAGAACGAAGTTGTTATCATAAAACATATCTCCGTTCATCAGGAAGATGGACTTGTTGTAATCGTAGTTGTTCATATATTTGTTATGATCCATAAGAAATTCATATCCCGTTATATTTTTAAAAAACTTATCAAGGTTGTAATTATCAGGGATATATATTTTTGACACATTTCGGCATCCCATGCCAAAATACATGAAGATGTCATTGGCCAGTGCCTGAATCTCTTTATCGCTCTCACTGCCTGTAAGTACAGCTACTCCATTACGGTTCGAGCGGATAATATGAGGATATTTTCCAAAATAGTAGTTAAAATAGCGGGCTGAATTGTTGCTGCCTGTTGCTATAATCGCATCAAAATTTTTGAATGTTTCTTCTTCGAAAATAATTTTTTTGTGATATTCATGGTTAATTAATTCTAGAATTTTTGCAATTGCTTTGGGCAAATGTTTGTCTTTTTCCGATAATTTGCCATAGTAAATATGCCCACTTAAAAGTACTGTTATAAAATCATGGAATCCGACAAATGGAATATTTCCAGCGTTTACCACACCAACTTTTCGTGGTTTTTTTACTTGCTTTTTTAATTCCGGGTATGCTTCCAGCCATTGCTTTATTTTTTGTTCTGTAAGGCTTTTCCCTATCGCTTCAAATGCTTTTTGAATGAACAAGGATGTAAACCATGGGTTTTCTTCCTGTGCTTTTTTTTCTGTCTCCTCTAAAAGCCTAAAGTATTTTTGTTGAGTATCTTCTGATTTACCTGAGGAATAATTTCGCAGTATTTCTCCTAACTCTGAAAAATCTTTGATGATTGCATTTAACTCCATGGTTCATTTTATTAGATTTCTGGTTGCAAAAATAAAAAAAAGAGGACCTTTGGGAATAGTCCTCTTTTGAATTTCTTGATTAACCTATTAAAACGGCAATGATGTTATGATCATATCAATAGGGAAATTTGCATTTTCAAGGAATGGTAGTAGTGCGAGACCTCCACCAATTATTCCAAGTATGGCAAATAGTCCTATGAGTATAAATAAACCACTAATAGACAAACCTATAATTGAACAAATTCTTCCGGCCTTAACATTTTTAAAAGAACTTTCTGTATAAAGACCTGGGTCTTCTTTGTACAGTTTAAGTGGTTTACCGGACAGTACAAGACCTATGATTCCAAGCACAAGGCCGATAAAACCATAACACCAGCATGTAACAATTGATAAAATTCCTAATACCAGAACTGCAGATGCATTGGGTAAAGGTTGCTGCATTGCTTGTGCGGGTTGTCCCGCTTGATTTGTTTGTTTTTCTGTGTTTTCGTTTTCCATAATGAGTAAGTTTTAAGAGAATACTTTATAAAAATAACTAATAAAAATAAGAATTACATCACCGATAAAAATATATTTTAAGATTGTGGCTCCGTTTTTAAATTTAAAAACCAAATGCAATATAAGAAAAATAAAAAGACCGATAGATGGGATCAATGCCGGATAAATTTTAATGCTTTCCAGCAAATTACCTTTAAGCAGTTCTATCAATGAACGTTGCATGCCGCATCCCGGGCATACTATTCCAAAATTTTCTTTATAAAAACAAGGAGCCATATGGGTTTCCAGGAACTGTATAATTTTTTCAAGCATTTTCTAAACTATTAACAGATTTTTTATCCATGGTAAAATATCATGGATACATAATCCACTACTTCATTAGACGCAATAATATCTCCGGAATTACCCTTTTTCAAAATTTTTGTTTGTGAATCTTGATTTACAAGCTTTGAATACTCCATTAATGTCATTATTGGACCATATCCGCAAACTGTTATATTGTTCTGGTTAATCACTTTTTCAACCTGTTTTGTATTAAATTGCAGAATTTCATCAATTACTAGCTGATCTAGTTTTCTTCCGGTTTCAGGATCCACAAAATGCGAAAAATCTGAAGATGCTAAGATTAATATTTTCTTATTTAATTTTTTGTTTGCCTCATAAATATTATTTGCCAGGTTCACAGCATTCCTGTAATTTTGGAGTGTCATGGTTACAGGTGCTATTTTAAATGGATTATCTATAATGTATTGTAAAAAAGGAACCATCACTTCTCCTGAGTGTTCTCTTTCCTGTTCTATTTCGGAAACAGCAATATTCATTTCTCTTGCAAAATCCTTATCAACTTCCACTTTTCCCAGGGGTGTTTCCCATTCATCATGACTATCGAAACTGATTTCGTTCCCCATTCCTGTATGACTGGGATTTATAATGAAAACAGTATCAAATTGCTGATTGTTTTTTTTGAGAATCTGAAAAAAATGCATGGCCTGATATGCAGAGAAAATATAACCTGCATGTGGAATAACCCCTCCAATAATATTATTTTTAGCTAAGGAATAATCGATTGAAGCTTCTTCTCTTTCCTGAACCTGATCCAAAAGATCCATCAGTTCCTTTTTATCGTTAGGATAAAACTGGCCTGCAACTACTGGTCGTCTGATATTCATAGCACAATATTTTTATTTCACAAATACTTTTTTTCCACAATTGGTACATTTTCCTTCTTTGTCAATTCCTACTAAATCAGTATGATACCCACTTCTTGTAACCAATAATTTTCCACAATCAGGGCAATAGGTATCCTGACCTTCTCCTATCCTTGCATTTCCAATATAAACGTAGTTTAAAGATTCTTTTGCCACTTCATACATTTTTTTTAAGGTTTGAAGTGGCGTGGGTTCGACACTGGAACGATAGACAGGGAAGTATCTGGAAAGATGCAAGATAGTATCTTCACCTAATTCATTCCGGATCCATTCAATCATTTCTGAGAATTGTTTTTTGTCATCGTTCAATCCGGGTATTATAAGGTTTGTAATTTCCAGAAATTTCTGATGTTTTTTTATTGTTTTCAGGCTATCTAACACCGGCTTAAGATGCGCGGCCGTTTTTTTCTTATAAAAATTATCTGTAAATGCTTTCAGATCAACACTAAAAGCATCTATTACTTCTATAAGTTTTTCGAGAGGATCCTGAGTAATGAACGCATTGGTAACCATTACATTTTTTAAGCCCTTTTCTTTAGCCAGTTTTGCTATATCAAACATGAACTCGTAATAAATAATGGGTTCATTGTAAGTATAGGCTATTCCAAGATTTCCTGGTTTTTTTTCTGCAATCTCAATTATGTCTTCTACACTGTGCGATTGAATGCGACCAATATTATCTATGTCAGACTGAGAAATTTCCCAGTTTTGGCAAAAATCACATTTTAGATTGCATCCGAAACTGCCTACAGAAAGTATTTCTTCTCCCGGATGATAATGATATAAAGGTTTCTTCTCAATAGGATCAAAACCGAGCGCTGTTACCTGTCCGTAATTTTCAGAAATCAATTCACCATTCACATTCTTTCTGACATTACATATTCCTCTTTTGCCTTCTTTTATAGTACATAGATGTGGACAAAGAAAACATCTTACCTTTTTTTCCTCCATCTTTTTGTAAAACAGTGCCTCTTTCATAGAATAATTTATTTTATAAAGAATCTTTTAAAATTCTGAACAGGAATTTCCTGTTTATTCATTTTTTCAACATTAGCTGATACTGGCCCTTCCTTACAC
Source organism: uncultured Bacteroidales bacterium (assembly GCA_964461045.1). Classification (GTDB taxonomy): domain Bacteria; phylum Bacteroidota; class Bacteroidia; order Bacteroidales; family UBA12077; genus JAGXLC01. The sequence continues at coordinate 8,889 of CAYWSJ010000009.1, forward strand.
CATTCCATAAATTTATTCAGATCTTCAGGTTCTCCTTCTGCTTCAATATAGACTGTACCGTCTGGTTTGTTTTGAACGAAACCTTTTACATCATACTCTTCAGCTTTTCTCATAGCGCTGTATCTAAACCCTACGTTCTGAACTCTTCCTGTTAAGGTAATTGCATAAGATTCTTTCATAGGCAAATTATTTATATCGTGTTGTTGTGAAAAACTGAATGTTTAAATCCTCAATCGATTTATTTTTATCAATTCCTGCTTTCTTTTTTACTATTTCAATTTGTTTTTCAGTTGAATCAACTCCATCCAGGTTTGGGAGCAATAAACCTTTTTTCCCCGTATCATCTTCTATTATAATTCCATGTTTGTGAGGTTTTAGTTGTGCCATATCCTCTACTTTTTTGGGAACGCTTAGCACATCAACTGTAATTGTAATGTCATTAAGTTCTTCTTCAGCTAGTGGTTTAAAACGAGGATCACTCGTTGCTGCAGCAATTGCATTTTCTATTATTTCATTATATAAGTGATCATGAACAGGTTCTGCAGAGCCTATGCAACCACGTAATTTTTGCTTATTTTCGTAAATTGAAACGAAACAAGCAAGCTTTAGTTTTAAAGCCGGGGGAATTTCTGATTCTTCCTTTTTGATCTTTTGACCGGTTTTAACATACATTAAAATAGCATCATAGGCTATTTTTGAATAAATTGTGTCTGGTCTGAACATAATTTTGTTTAATTTAGTTTGTTCTTGTAAATATAATAAATACTATTTTTCGCGTCAATTTATGAAAACTCAATCGTGAATAAAATAGAATTTTAAATAAATATAACTATTTTTGGGTACTGAATCATATGCTAACAAGATGCGTTTAGTTTTATTTAAAGAAAATCTTAAAATTGCAATTAATGCCATAAGGGCAAACATGTTAAGGACTGTTCTTACTATCTTTATCATAGCCTTTGGTATTATGGCTCTTGTAGGGATTCTTACTGCAATTAATTCCATAGAGAAATCTTTGACGAAGCAGTTTACGATAATGGGAGCTAATACCTTTACGATAAGCAATAGACAAATGGTAGGTTCCAGTGGTAATAATAAACAGAACCCGGTAATTGATTACAGGGAAGCCATGTCATTTAAAGAAGAGTATAACTTTCCTGCCAGGGTTTCTGTTAGCTATTCTGCTTCAGGTACAGCCACAGTGAAGTATAAGTCAGAAAAAACGAATCCAAATATTAATGTTGTCGGAGCAGATGAGCAATACCTTCTGACCTCCGGTTATGAGATGGAAAAAGGCAGGAATTTCACACATTCTGAAATTTCACGGAATTCGCATGTTGCCATAATAGGATCAGGATTGGCAGATAAACTATTTAAGGAAGAAAAAGAAATACTTAATAAAATTATTTCTGTAGGGAACGGAAAATATAAAATAATAGGAATACTAAAGAAACGTGGAGCAGGATTTGGTTCGGGCAATGATAATATTTGTATGCTCCCTATTACAAATATCAGACAATATTTTGCCAGCCCGAATATGAATTTTCTTTTAACCGTTATGCCTCTTGATTCGAAAATGCTGGATGCAGCCATTAGCGAGGCAAGAGGACTGTTCCGGGTTATCAGAGGTTTAGCAGTAGGAGAAGAAAATAACTTTTCCATAGGAACCAGCGACAATCTCGTAAATATGCTAAAGGAAAATATGAGTAATGTTACTGTAGCCGCTACGATTATTGGTATTATTACACTTTTTGGCGCTGCAGTTGGATTAATGAACATTATGCTGGTTTCTGTTACGGAAAGAACAAGAGAAGTAGGAATTAGAAAGGCCATAGGAGCAAGGTCTGATATTATAAGGCAACAATTTCTGTTTGAAAGTATTTTTATAGGCCAGTTAGGAGGGCTTGTCGGTATTATCCTGGGAATTTTAATAGGAAACCTTGTTTCGCTACTTATGGATAATCCTTTTGTTGTGCCGTGGTTATGGATTTTTATTGGAATTGTTGTTTGCTTCTTTGTTGGTTTGTTTAGTGGCCTTTTTCCTGCAATTAAAGCTTCAAAAGTAGACCCTATTGTTTCCTTACGATATGAATAAAAATTAATATATTTGTATTATGGAGAACATAAAAATTGACCAAACTCTAAAGACACCCGGAATAGATTTTAACGCACAAAAGGGAGTGTTAAATATCGTTGGAAGGGCTATTCCCGAAAACCCTGAAGAATTTTTCTCGGGAATCCTTCAATGGGTAAAAGAATATTTTGAAAATCCTGTTCAACCTACTGTCATAAATTTTCAACTGGAATATGTGAATAGTGGTTCCTCAAAATTTATCCTGGAATTTTTCCACATTATCCAGGAAAATATTAAAAAAGGATATGATTGTCAGGTAAAATGGCATTATGAAGAGGATGATGAAGCAATCCTGGAATTAGGGAAACATTATCAATCGCTTCTTGAGATTCCTTTTAAATTAATTGAAATTTTCCAGGATGATGATGAATAGAGAGGAAGTTTAACATCCATCATCTACCTGAAATTTTTATTCTTTGTTTTTATCACTTTCACCTTCTTCCCCTGTATATTTTTTAAGTTTTTGTTCGCAGTCAATCAGCTTTGCTTTTAGCTCTTTCTCCCGGCGTGACGATTCCTCCTGGGTAGCTTTCAGTTCTTCCATATTTTGTCTCATCTCTTCTTCCTGCGATTTCATCTCTTCTGCTTGTTGCTGTGTTCTTTCCAGCAATTCATTGGTGCGGATGTTAATCTTAACAGTTGCCAGGGTAGAAGCAATGTTTTCTGCTATTTTTTCGACAAAATCTATCTGATATTGCTCAAATTCTTTAAAAGAAGCCATTTCAATAACACCATGTATTTCATCATTGGCTTTAAGAGGAACTATAAGCAGACTTTTGGGGTTTGCTTCACCCAGTCCGCTTGTTATGTTGATATAATTATCAGGAATTTCTGTCATAAAGATTGTCTCTCCTTCCTGAACAGCTCTTCCTATCAAACCCACACCAAATTCAATATTTTTTTCGAGATATTTTCTCCTGTTAAAGGCATAAGCCGCTTTAAGCTCAATAAATTTGTTTTCTTCATCCTCGTCATTTACTAAAAAGAGTCCCCCCTGGTTTGCTTCAGTGTAATTAACAAGGTTTTGAATAATCTGGAAAGACAATTCATCAATGTCATCATTGTTCTCTCTCAGTATTTCTGAGAATTTTGCAATACCCTGTGAGGCCCAGTTTCTTTGCTTATCTTCTTCCTGTCTTTTTGCTTCCTCCTCAGAAGCTTTTTTCAGATTATCTCTCATTTCAAGCAGGGCATTTCCAAGATCATCCTGGTCGCTTAGTGGTTCAAAATTAGCTTCATAGTTTCCTTCCCCAATTTCTTTTGCAAAATTCGTGAATTGTTTAAAACTGTCAACCAGATCATTTAAAGCAGCAGACATGTCGCCAATCTCATCATTTCTCACCTTTAATTTTTCTTTTGGCAGAATTCCCTGGCACATGCTGAATAAAATTTGCTGGACTTTTCGTATTGGGCGTATAGTGGACCGGGCAAGGAAGATTGCAATTATCGCAGAAATGACAACCAGTACAATGCTCAGCAGCAAAATGTAACTATTGAACTGATCATAAATTGCGAGCATTTCATCTCTTGAAGACTCTACTTTTTTTTGCATTTGATCTCTCAATGCGTCAATTTCATCTTCAATGTTATTAGTAAGCTTCAATACTTTTCCACCATCATTTACCATTGGTCTTACTTTTGACATAATACCGGTATTGTTATAAGCTTCCGGTTTGTCAAGACTGGTCATTATTTCCTGATGCATGCCAAATAATGTATCATTTATGGCTTTGTAAATGTGTTCATATTTTTTCTTATTTTTTTCTTCCCATTTTTCCGACAGGTCTGATATTTTTTTATGCAATTCAGGAAAAGTATTGTTATGTAGTTTTTTTAGTTTTATCTTCTCTGGGGTGTTGGTTTCATCTTCAATAAAAACCCAGCTTTTGATCAACCCCTTTGATTGCATTACCGCGCTATGCATTTCAGCTAAGTGTGAAGTACTGGGGACATAAACATTAGATATTTTTTTGTTAAGCTTTCGGCTTTCATGGAGAGAGTTGTTAATGACATAAGTGTTTGCCAGGATAGCCAGAATGATAATTCCAATTCCTAAAATGAGTTTTGCGGAAATTGAGAAACGAATTTTCATAACGCGATGTGATTTCGATTAATTAAACATTGCTAATATAAATATTTTTTTAAAGATAGAGGAATTTTCCTGTATTCTTTTATGGATTAGTGTAAATATCTTCGGGATATTCTATGTTTATAAGAAACAGGCCGTTCGGGGGCATCGAATACCCGGCCTCTGATCGGTTGTTGCTTTCAATAACATTTTTGAATCCCTCTATGCTTAGTTTATTTTGTCCTACCTCTATCTGTGTTCCTACTATGGCTCGCACCATATTTCTTAAAAAACGATTGGCTTTTATTGTAAAAACTAATTTTTGTGGATTTTCTTTTTCCCAGTAAGCTTCATAAATATCGCACAAATTAGTTTTTGTTTGAGTGTTTGTTTTACTGAAGCTTGTAAAGTCTTTATAGTTAAACAATAGGCTGCATGCCTTATTCATTTTGGTTATATCCACGTCTTTATACAAATAATAGGAAAATTCTCTCATAAATGGATCTTTTTTAAGAGTGACATAATATTTATAAGTGCGTGAAACTGCATCAAACCTGGCATGAGCCTTCGGCTTGACAGGATAAATATTGAAAACGGCAATATCATAAGGTAGAAAAGTATTTAATTTGAAGACTAATTTTTGAAGATCTTCAATTGTGTTTTCAAGGTCAAAATGAGCAAAGAAACTTGACGCATGGACACCTGTATCCGTCCTTCCTGCTCCGACAACATTAATTTCCTCCCTTAGTATTGTTGATAAAGCATTGTTTAATTTTTCCTGGACTGAAATGGCGTTTGGTTGAATCTGCCATCCATGGTAATTGGTGCCTTTGTATGCCAAGTGAATGAAATATCGCATTTAATATGAATATGTTTTGTACAAAAATATAAATTTTATGAAGTACTTATAAATCGTTTACAAAATGAAAGATATAACCCCAATAATTCATGAGTTATTCTTATCTTCGATGGTGACTGAGATTTTCATCGAACTCACTTCGTTCTGAAACAGGCTGACCAAATAGGGTTGCTAGCGTCTTGTGTTACAGGCTCTGCATTTTATACATAATTTTAGAAATTATGAACAAGGCAGGTTAATAAAACTTAATGAAGTTTAACATTTTTTAACAGAATTATGAATTAAAATTGAACTCGATTTATGCTTTCATTTTAGAAAGAAAAATTATTAATTTGAGTGATTTTTTAAAGCAATAAAACAAAATTATGGATCAAACAGCGAATGTGAATGTTAAAGAATTAAATGAAAGAATTAAGGAAGAAAGTTCTTTTATCGACCTGATCAACATGGAAATGAAGAAAGTAATTGTTGGTCAGAAACATTTGGTAGATAGTTTACTGGTAGGTTTATTGTCCGATGGACATATTCTTTTGGAAGGTGTTCCCGGACTAGCCAAAACTTTAGCCATAAGCACCTTGTCTGGAGCTATTGAGGCAAAGTTCAACAGAATTCAGTTTACACCTGATCTTTTACCGGCTGATCTTTTAGGAACGATGATATACAGCCAGAAAAAAGAGCAGTTCCAGGTAAAAAAAGGACCAATATTCACTAATTTTGTTTTAGCGGATGAGATAAACCGTTCACCTGCTAAAGTTCAGAGTGCTTTACTTGAATCTATGCAGGAGAGACAGGTTACTATCGGAGAGCAGACATTTCCTCTTGAGGATCCGTTTTTGGTTTTGGCTACGCAAAATCCAATTGAACAAGAAGGAACTTATCCATTACCAGAGGCACAGGTTGACCGTTTTATGTTAAAGGTGGTAATTACCTACCCACAGTTTGACGAAGAAAAAATGATTGTAAGACAGAATCTTGCCAAAGAATTTCCAAAAGCCAATTCAGTTGTTAGTCCTGAAGATATAGTGAAAGCACGTAACGTAGTGAAAGATGTATATATTGATGAAAAAATCGAACGATATATTTTAGATATAGTATTTGCCACAAGAAATCCGGAAAATTATCAGATGGAAAAATTCCAGTCTATGATTAATTATGGAGGTTCGCCAAGAGCAAGTATAAACCTGGCCCTTGCTGCCAAAGCTTTTGCTTTCATTAAAAGAAGAGGTTACGTCATACCAGAAGATGTAAGGGCAGTTTGCCATGACGTCATGCGACACAGAATTGGGTTAACTTATGAAGCAGAAGCAGAAAATATTACTAGCGAGGATATAATAACTGAAATATTAAATACTATAGAAGTACCATAAAAGACTATACATACTAATCCCGGGATTATGAATAAACTTTTTGTATTATGCAGCATTTTACTGATTTTGTTGACAAAAAACTCTTTTTCTCAGCACTTTATAGAAATGAGTAAAGAGGAAATAAAAAAAGAAATGCGGGAAAATAAACGAGAATTCTATTTTGTAAAAGAGGTAAATACAGGGAAGTATCATTTTCTGAAATATGAAAACCTGGATGAAACAAAAACCAAGTTATTTTTACTTTCGGAAGATGAGAAATGCAAATATACAAAGCTCATGTGTGATTATTCCTTGTTAAAGTCTTTTGAGGATTCTTTGAACAGAGCTTATGAGTATCAGAAAAACCTGAAATGGATTGATTACAATGAAGAATCAGGTAATAATTATTTGTTGGAACTGGAAAAGAAAAAATGGTTTTTTACAATCAAAACCAGTAAAATTAAAGATTAAGAGTTTTGGAAACTAAAGAGTTACTAAAAAAGGTTCGGAAGATAGAAATAAAAACCAGGGGCCTTTCCAGGAATATATTTGCTGGTGAATATCACAGCGCTTTCAAAGGAAGAGGAATGTCGTTTAGCGAAGTGCGTGAGTATCAGTATGGTGATGATATCAGGAATATTGACTGGAATGTAACTGCCCGTTTTAATCACCCATACATAAAGATTTTTGAAGAGGAACGGGAGCTTACTGTCATGCTTCTGATTGATGTTAGTAGCTCGCGGGTTTTTGGTACAAGTGGTCAGCTAAAGAAGAATCTGATTACTGAAGTGGCTGCTGTTTTGTCTTTTTCCGCAATACAAAATAATGACAAAATAGGTGTGATACTTTTTAGCGACAAGGTTGAAAAGTTTATTTCACCACAAAAAGGAAGAACACACATTTTACGGATTATCAGGGAACTCATTGAATTTACGCCCGAAAGAAAATCAACGGATATTTCAGAAGCCCTCAGGTACCTGACAAATGCAATTAAGAAGAGGGCAACTGCGTTTGTTATTTCTGATTTTATAGACATAGAGGAGGGTAAAACAAAAATGAATTTTCATGAAGCCCTCAAGATTGCAAATAATAAACATGATGTTATTGGTCTGCAGGTATTTGATAAACGTGAAATGGAGTTGCCACCCCTGGGAATGATTAAAATGAAAGATGCCGAAAGTGATGAAATTATTTGGGTGGACTCTTCAAGCAGGCAGGTAAGAATGGCTTATAGTGCATGGTGGAAAGAAACAAACAAATTAATAAAGGAAGCTTTCTCCCAGGCTGGAGTGGATTACACAACATTAAAAACCGGTGAAGACTATGTCAAACCTCTTGTAACCCTGTTTAAAAGACGTTAAATGGTGAAAATTATTAGTATGAAAAATACATCGGCTATATTATTGATTGGACTTTTTGCTTTCATGCCGGCTTTAATGACAGGTCAGAATGTAACCGTCAATTCTTATTTGGACACAAATAAAATATTGATAGGAGATCAGATTCATTATCATATTCAATTGCGTAAAGACAAGGGTTTGACTGTGAGATATTTTGGATTGCAGAATTTGCCAAAACAGGTTGAGGTTCTGAATGAGAGTGAATTAGATACTTCTGTGCTGAATGATAACGAGTTCCTTATAAAGAAAAAATATCTTCTGACTGTTTTCGATACAGGTTCTTTTACAATTCCGTCCTTAAAATTTACATATGGAGATCAAAACCAAACCGACAGCATCTATACTGATTCGACCATTTTAACAGTACAGCCGGTAAGGGTGGATACTACCGAAAATATTTTCACGGTGAAGAGTCCTTTTGGTGCTCCGGTAACTCTTAAGGAGGCTTTGCCTTATATTGCTATTGGGGTGGGAGCTATTTTGCTGGTTCTCCTGGTAATTTACCTGATGAGGAAATTTAAAAGAAAAGAAGAAGTTGTTGAACCTGAAAAACCAACTGAGCCGGCTCATGTTATTGCTTTTAGAGAGCTGGACAAATTGAAAGATGATCAGCTATGGCAATCGGGTAAAATAAAACTCTTTTATACAAGGTTAACTGAAATCCTTAGAAAATATCTCTGGCTGAGATATGATATTAAAACACTTGAACGAACAACAGATGAGATACTTACTTCTTTAAAAAATACAGGTTTCGATCAGGAAGAATTATTTAAAGAGCTGGAAGATACTCTGCATCTGGCAGATCTTGTCAAATTTGCCAAGTTTGAACCAGGTAAGAAGGATCATGAGGAGAGTATGGAGAGAGCCTATAGCTTTGTGAAAGAAACCAGAATACAAGAAGAAGAAAAGGAAAAGCCTCAGAAAAAGCAGAAGGAAGAGGAAGCTTATACTGAGGGTGATGAAAAAACTGATAAAGAAGCACAAAAATGAGAGATTTAACATTTAACAATCCTGAATTTTTGTTTTTACTGGTATTACTGGTACCATTTATTGTTTGGTATTTTTTAAAAAACAATAAGAACTATGCTTCGATACAGGTTTCTACTATTCAAAATATTAAAAATTACAGTCGTTCTTTTAAAAACATATTAAGACATGTTCTGTTTGGTTTCAGGATGTTGGCTATTGCGTTGCTGATTGTGGCCTTTGCCCGCCCTCAGTCAACGGATCGCTGGAAGGACGTTTCAACCGAGGGGATAGATATTGTGCTTGCCCTTGATATTTCAAGCAGTATGCTGGCCAAAGATTTTAACCCAAACAGGCTGGAAGCATCCAAGGATATTGCCACAGAATTTATCCAGGACAGGCCAAATGACAGAATGGGCCTGGTCGTTTTCAGTGGGGAAAGTTTTACTCAATGCCCGCTTACAACCGATCACAGAGTACTGATCAATTTGTTTGATGACATTGAAAGTGGTATGGTAGAAGATGGTACTGCCATAGGAATGGGCCTGGCTACTTCTGTAAATAGATTGAAAGATAGCAAAGCAAAGAGCAAAGTAGTGATTTTGCTTACAGATGGTGTGAACAACAGGGGATCTGTGGCTCCCAATACAGCGGCTGAAATAGCTGAAACCTACGACATAAGGGTTTATACTATTGGTGTGGGAAGCCGGGGAACCGCACCATACCCGGTTAATACACCATACGGAGTTCAGTATAAAGATATGGAGGTAAAAATTGACGAAGAGGTTCTTCAGCAAATTGCTCAAACAACAAATGGAAAATATTTCAGAGCAGTAAACAACCAGAAACTAAAAAAAATCTATGAAGAGATAGATAAAATGGAAAAGTCAAAAATTGAGGTTACTGAATTCAGTGAAAAGAATGAAGAGTTTTTCTGGTTTATAATTATTGGGGTTGGATTAATAATTATAGAAATTACATTAAAAAATACTGTTTTACGAAGTATCCCGTAAAAGGAGAAAACTATGTTTAAATTCGGAAATCCTGAAATATTATATGGTCTGATAATCATACCGGTCCTTTTGTTACTCTTTATTATTGCTGTGTATAACAAAAAAAGGGCACTCAGGAAGTATGGTGATTTTGGTGTCATTCAGCAACTTATGCCATTGCGTTCAAAAGCCAGGCCTGTTCTGAAATTTATTTTCGTCATCCTGGCTGTTGCTGCACTGATTTTTACCGCTGCTGATCCTCAGTTCGGTTCAAAGCTTGAAAAAGTGAAAAGAAAAGGTGTTGAGATAGTCATTGCCCTGGATGTTTCAAATAGTATGATGGCTGAAGATATAGAACCCAACAGGCTTGAAAGGGCTAAGAGGTCTATATCCCGTTTAATTGACAGATTGAAAAATGATAAAATAGGACTCATTGTTTTTGCAGGAGATGCTTATGTGCAGGTTCCTGTAACAACAGATTATTCAGCAATTAAAATGTATTTGTCTACAATAAATACAGACATTGTTCCCCGCCAGGGTACTGCTATAGGATCAGCAATAGATCTGGCTGTTAGATCGTTCGATTCAAAAAGTGAGCTTGAGAAAGCATTAATTATTATAACTGATGGAGAAAATCATAAGGGAAATGCCGTGGAAGCTGCTAAAGAAGCGAGAAAAGAAGGTATTAAAATCCACACTATTGGAATGGGTAGTGTAGAAGGTGCACCAATACCTTTAAAAAAACGAAATGGACAGGTTGTTTATCAAAAAGATAACCAGGGTAATACTGTGGTAAGTAAATTAGATCCGAAGATGCTCAGGCAAATTGCTTCAGTTGGAGATGGAAAGTTTACAAGAGCAAATAATGCACGAACAGGTCTTAACGAAATTTTTAATGCAATTAGCAAGATGACACAGAAAGAGATTGAATCAAAGGTTTATACTGATTATGAACATCGCTTTCAATATCTTCTGGGGCTTGCTTTGCTTCTTTTGTTTGCAGACCTGTTGCTCATGAATAGAAAAAACAATAAGTTAAATAAGTTTAACCTGTTTAAAACGGGAATGTGATTATGATGCGCGTTTTTGGTTTAGTATTGATTACAATTATTGCTACTGTAAGTATGTATGGACAAGGTGAAAGAAAATACATACGAAGAGGGAATCGTGAATTTGAAGAGAAAAAGTTTACGGAGGCAGAAATAAGATACAGGAATGCTATTGATAAAGAACCTAATTCTTTTGAAGCCAGTTTTAATATAGGCGATGCCTTATACGAACAGGAGAAATACCAGGAAGCAGCTAAAAAGTTTAGTTCGTTAACAGGCAAAGATGTTTCTGATGAGAAACTGGCCAAAGTTTATCATAACCTGGGGAATTCGCTTTTTAAAAGTGATAAACTAAAAGAAAGTATAGAGGCCTATAAAAATGCTTTAAAGCACAACCCCGGCGATATGGAGACAAAACATAACCTTACTTATGCACTCGAAAAACTGAAAGAGAAACAGAATAAGAAAAAACAGGACCAGCAAAAACAGAAAAAGAACCAGCAGAATCAGAATAAGAACAAAAATCAGAAAAACAAACCTGAGGATAAGAAGAATCAGAATAATCAAAATCAACAAAATCAGCAAAATAAACAGGAGCAAAAGAAACAGGATAATAAAAATAAAAATCAACCCCAGCCTCAACCAGAGAGAGAGATTTCTAAAAAAGATGCAGAACGTCTTTTAAAAGCGATTGCTAACGATGAGAAAAAATTGCAAAAAAAATTGAAGAAGAAGAAGGCAAAGGTAAAATCTGCAAAAACAGTTAAAGAATGGTAGGTAATGGTTTTGATACCACTATAGTTTTGAAATAAAAATGTTTGAGTCAGGCGGTTTTAAATCCGGAAGCAACTGACTCTTACGATAAAAATTAAATGGGAAGAGATGAAAAATTGGATTTTATATATAGTTTTATTTTTTACTTTCGGGAATCTTTATGCGGATGAGGATGTTAAATTTTCTGTAAATGCCCCGAATGTAGTCCGCCAGGGGCAACAATTCCGTTTGGTCTATACTGTAAATACCCAGATTGATGACTTCCAGGCACCCAGGGTGGAAAATTTCAGTGTTCTGGCGGGACCCAGTAAATCCACAAGTACGAATATAAGTATTATTAATGGGAAAATGACAAGGCAATATACGCTGAAATTTACCTATATTTTAAGAGCTAATGAAACGGGAAAGTTTTCAATTTCTCCGGCTAAAGTTGAAAAAGATGGCAAAATATATCAGTCTGATCCCGTAAATATTGAGGTTATAAAAAGTACTGGCGGAACCCAGACACAACAGTCAGATAAAAATAAACCTGCACGGAGCCGGAATGTGGATGTTGATAATGAAGATCTGTTTGTAAGAGTTTTTCTGAATAAAAAAAATGTAAGAAGACAGGAACCGGTTGTGGCAACAATTAAAATATACACAAAATTAAATCTTTCAGGGTTTGAGAATGTTAAATTCCCTGATTTTGACGGTTTTTATAAATATGAAATAGAAACACCACCTTTGAGACAATTACAGGAGGAAAATATTAATGGACAGATTTATGGTACAGGGGTGTTGAAAAAGTTTTTACTCTTCCCACAAAAAGCAAAAAAAATAACAATCGACCCATTTGAGGTAGACTGTATTGTACAGAAAAAATCTAACTCAAGATCGCAAAGCATCTTCGATGATTTTTTCGGTTCTTACCGGAATGTAAAAATTCCGCTTTCAAGTAAACCTGTGACCTTAGATGTTAAATCACTGCCAGGTTCTAAACCAAATAATTTTACAGGTGGAGTGGGTGATTTTACTATTTCTGCCTCACTTGATAAAAATAAGGTAAAGACTAATGAATCAGTGAATTTGAACATTGAGATATCCGGTAAAGGAAATCTTAAAATTATGGATGTTCCTGAAGTTGATTTTCCTCCTGACCTGGAAACATATGAGCCTAAAATAGAAAACAATATAGATATTTCTGAAAGCGGAGCAAAGGGGAGCAAAAAAATTGAATACTTAATTATACCACGCCATGAAGGAGAATTCAGGATATCACCGGTTTCTTTCAGTTATTTCGATTTGAGTGAAAATAAATATAAAACACTTTCGGCAGGGCCTTTTACTTTAAATGTTACCAAAGGAGACGGTGATACCACAGTAACAGTAACCTCTTTTTCAAAGAAAGACATTAGTGTTATTGATAGTGATATCCGCTTTATTAAGACAGAAAAATTCAAACTAAAAGAGAGAGGAAAATTTATTTTTGGATCTCTTTTCTTCTTTATGGTTTATGGAGTTTCTGTTGCTGCTTTTATTTTACTTCTTCTTGTTAGGAGAAGGAAAATCAGAGAAAATGCTGATATAGAACTGCTTAAAAATAAAAAGGCTAATAAGTTTGCTAAAAAACGCCTGAAAGTAGCATCGAGGTATCTTAAAGAAAACGAAAAAGATCGTTTTTATGAAGAAACCTTAAAAGCATTGTGGGGCTATCTTAGTGATAAGTTAAGTATTCCTGTTGCTGAACTATCAAGGGAAAAAGCAGATGAAAAACTTGAAGAGAAGGGTATAGAAGAGGATATAAGATCACAGTTTTTACAATTACTGGATGATTGTGAATTTGCCAGATATGCTCCTTCTGCAAGTGAAGAGAGGATGGACAGACTATATAAAAATGCCGTGGAAATTATCAGTAAGTTGCAACAAAGACTATAGGAAATGATGAAATTTAACAACATAATGATGAAAAGGATATTAATATTTTTTGCCTTTGTTTTTTTGAGTCAACCACTTTTGGCTGATAATAATAAAGTTACGATTGATTCGGCAAATCAATTTTATACAAAAGGAAAATATGAAAAGGCCATTAAATATTACGAGCAGGTTCTGGAAAATGGATACGAATCTGCAGGTTTGTACTATAATCTTGGAAATGCATATTATAAATCGCATAAAATAGCTTCTGCAATTTTGAATTACGAAAGAGCTCGTTTGAGGGACCCCGGAAATGAGGATATAAAATATAATCTTCAGCTGGCAAGAAAGCAGATTACAGATGATATTGAAGCAATTCCTCAGTTTTTTATATCGAAATGGATAAGACAATTTATTCAGTTGTTTGGTTCTGATGCCTGGGCCATAACAAGTATGATTACTTTTGTAGGTTTTTTGATTTTATTAGCTTTATCTTTGTTTTCTAAGCGATTTAATTTAAAACGGACTTTTTTCTGGCTTTCATTGGTTTTATTGGTATTAAGTTTTTCTACTTTTTATTTTTCACATAAGCAGAAACAAAATATAGTTAGCAATGAAAAAGCTATCGTTTTTTCTTCAAAAGTAACCGTGAAAAGTACGCCTGCAAAGAGTGGTACAGATTTGTTCCTGATTCATGAAGGACTTAAGGTTAAAATAATCAGAGAAGTGGGAGACTGGTACGAAATAAAGCTTGCCGATGGAAATGTAGGATGGATACAAAAAGAGGATGTAGAAGAAATATAGTCTCCGAAAAGATTTTAAGGATAATTGACATCTGAATTTATAATTTATGACAGAAAAAATAGATATAGACCCTCATATCAAACTATTAAAAGATTATTACAGGAGAATCTTATTGTATGAAGGAATTGCTGTGGTTGTTTTTGGTTTTTTATACTTTTTTCTTAAAGAAAGTTTTCAACTTGAGAAGCAACCTGCACTTATGCTGAAATCAATATTCTTTGCTATTTTTTTAATAGCTTTTCCCTCCTTACTATCAAATTTTCATTCCCAGGTAAATAAACTGCATACCGGAATGAGCATTAAACTGAAAATAGAAAAATATAAAAAAGGGTATTATTTTCTTAATAATTCATTATTTGCACTCTTTATTTTATGCCTGATTGCATTTATGTTCACGGGAGATTATTTTGTACTGGTTTTTTTATTGGCAGATTTGTTTTTTATAGTTTACGAAAGACCCCGGGATTATAGAATTAAAGAAATCTTAACCACTCCTGATGAGGTTTAACAATCGGGGATATAGGTTTTTGTTGCTGGTATTTTTTCTCTGATTCCTGTTTTCATTGTAATTATTATAAAAAAATTCCTATATTCGGGGAAACCTTATAATTTACGACTATGGGAAATAATAAACTTACCGGCCGAAGTCTGATAGGTATTGTTTTTTTACTTATAGGACTTGCTCTGATACTTAGAAGTTTTGATGTGATGGATTCAGAAGTGATGGATTTTCTTTTTAGCTGGCCGACCCTTTTGGTGGTCCTTGGAATTCTTTTTCTGTCAAGTCACAGGCAAAGCAACACAGGATGGATTTTGTTGATTATTGGAGGTTTGTTTCTTATTAAAAGGATAACAGATGTCTCTGTTTTTGATCATGACATTTTCTGGCCCGTTCTTTTCATTGCCATTGGTGTTTTAATACTCTTTAAATCACTTGGGAAGATTAATAAGCAAGGCGCTCAGAAGGTTGGAGATAAGTCGAATACCATTGATGATATTGCCTTATTGGGGGGTAATGAAAGAAAAATTACAGCCGATGCTTTCAAAGGTGGTACGGTAACATCTATTCTTGGTGGCTCAAAAATTAACTTTAAAGATGCTACAATGGCCCCCGGAGAAAATGTAATTGACGTTTTTATGCTCTTTGGAGGTTCAACTTTTATTGTTCCAAGGGATTGGAATGTGAAAAGTGAAGTTACATCGATATTTGGTGGATTTGATGATAAAAGAGATTTTACCGAGCAAAAGCAGGGAAAGTCTGAAAGTACATTGATAATAAAAGGGATTGCCCTTTTTGGTGGAGGAGAAGTCAAATCATATTAGTGCATTGCTTATTTTTTCAGATACAGGTAGGTTTAATCTTGCCTTAAATAATCAGAAATATTTTTATAAATAATAGCCATGATCTTTTGAACATGGCTATGGAACAATATTATTAGAATTGTAAGATTATAATTAATTCTCTTTTTGTTTCACCTCAATTGAACGCAGCCTGTTTAGAGCAGCTGCCAGTTCATGAGTTCTGAACATGGCATAATTTCCATTGCTTGAATGGCCTATTACATTTAACCCCTCAGATTGGATATCTCTTTTAATCAGATTAAGGATGGTTGTGATATCATTTTCTCCATCCATATATTTTTTTGCATAAAAAAGTGCATCACCGATGGCATTTGTCTGACTGGTATCAACGATTTGTTCTACTGCTGACAGATCAATGTTGTGAATACCAAATTGGATTATGTTCGTGCCTCCTGTTTTTATTTTTTTTCTTTTTCTTCCTTTTGAAGGGTCAATGCTTTTGGCTAATGGTATTCTTTTTCTTATTTGTCCGAAAGCTTCGCCACCTTCACCAACTCGTTTTTTTTCACCTGACTGTTTTATCTCGTTTGCTTTTTGCGTAAGATCTTTTGGAATGTAATTATCCAGTCCTATTACACAATCTGCAACATCAAAATAGTCTCCCGAACCACCCATAACCAGGATAGTAGAAATATCATAATCAGAGTATAGTTGTCTTACTTTATCGATGAATGGAGTGATGGGCTCCTGCTTTTTATTAATAAGTTGCTGCATTCGGTTATCCCGAATCATAAAATTCGTCGCAGAGGTATCTTCATCGATGAGAAGTAATTCAGAGCCAGCTTCAATTGCTTCAATGATGTTAGCTGCCTGCGATGTACTACCACTGGCATCTTCCGTACTGAAATCTTTCGTGGATTTTCCAAGAGGCAGGTTATTGATGAATGGAGAGATATCTGTTTTTTCTATATTTCTTCTGTCTTCAGCTCGTATTTTTACTGCATGTGGGTTTGTAACCACATATTCTCTTCCGTCACCGGGGATATGATTATAGATTCCCTGTTCGATAGATTTCAGCAATGTGGATTTTCCATGAAAACCTCCACCAGCAATTAGATTTATGCCTTTTCTTACTCCCATTCCCCTAATAGGGCCTTTGTTAGGTAGTTTGAATTCCAGCTCAAGGTTTTCAGGACTTTGAAATGGGATGACATTTTCTTTTTCCATGGGTCCCGGATCTACTCCACTTATTCTTGGAAGAACGGAGCCATTGGCCACAAATGATACCAGTTTCTTTTCTTTTAGCGCTTCTCTGAGAAAGTCTTCGTCTTCGTTTGTTGTAAAATGCTGTTCAAGATTATCTTTTGAAAGATTTTTGAATAAAAGTGAGTTAATAACAAGGTTCGGCAATTCCTGGAAAAATATTTCCTGTGCTTCTTTTCCTGCAATTTTTCTCCCAAAGGCCGGCAGTCCAATGTTGAAGCGTACTTCAATTTTCTCTCCATCAATGAAAGCAGCTGTTCTTTCCAGGATTTCCTGTCCCGGACGGTCTATACTAATTTTCCCGCTTTTTCCCGAACCTCTTGACCCTTTTGAATGTCGTTTTATTGCATCAGCAAACATTCTGATTATAAAGTCGCGTGTAGCTATTTCCCTGCTTTTATTGGAATAGCTTTCAGCGGGGAATCCAGCTTTTTCCTGGGCTATTATAATTCTTATTTTACTGGGAGCAGCAAATGGGTCCCCCTGGACATGATCTATGAATAAAGTATAATTTTCTTCTTCAAAAAAGAAAGTTCCTTCAATGTCTTTGTATGCTTTGTATCCCTTTCTGTCTATCTTGTTAAGGATTTGATTCAGGACTGCTGCTTTCTTCATAAAATGAGTTTTTTTATCGTACAGGTTAAAAGAAAAAAAGGCTGCCCTTTAAAATTTGAACAGCCTTTTTTTTATTAAAGTTTATCTTATTTTTCGGGAATATTCTTCAATGTTTCCACTAAGAAATCCCAGAATTTTTGTACGGTTTCTATGTTCACCTCTTCGTCAGGAGAGTGTGGGTAATTGATTGTGGGGCCGAAAGAGATCATGTCTAACTCTGGATATGCCTGGCTGATGATTCCACATTCCAGTCCGGCATGAATAGCCATAATCTTTGGAACTTTTCCGAACTTGTTGTTGTAAACCTCTTTCATAGTAGCAAGGATAGGAGATTCCGGGTTTGGTTTCCATCCAGGATAAGCTCCTTCGTGAACTACTTCTGCACCTGCCAGTTCAAAAACTGCTCTGTGCATATTGCCCAGGTCTTCTTTTGCTGTATCAACAGAACTTCTTTGTAAGGTCTGTATTCTGATTTTCTTATCTTCCATTTTTATAACAGCAAGGTTTGTGGAAGTTTCTACAAGACCCTCCATGCTGTCGCTCATTCGCATTACTCCGTGTGGGCAGCCGTATATGGCACGAACCAGGTTATCCTGCGTTTCTTTATCAATTAAAGAAGAGGGCATGTCAGCATCTTTTGCATCAATGCTAATGTTTGGTTCAACGCGTGATAACTCGTTCTTAACAGCATCTGTAACTTCTTTTACATAATTTTTGAATTCACCTACCTGTGAATTAGGGACAACTACTGTTGCATTGGCTTCACGAGGGATTGCATTTCGTAAGCTTCCAGCTTCTATATGAGCCAGTCTTACATCCAGGTTCTGAATTGCATACCATAGAATTCTGTTTAATACTTTGTTGGCATTTCCTCTTCCGAGGTGAATATCTAAACCTGAGTGTCCGCCTTTAAGGCCTTTTACCTCAATATCAAAAGCTGATACGTCAGCTGGTAGCGATTCTTCTTTATAATGGAAGAAAGCATTTGTTTCCAGTCCACCGGCACACCCAATATAGAGTTCGCCTTCATCTTCAGAGTCCATGTTGATTAGTATTTCTGCATCCAGCAATCCTGGTTTTAACTCATTGGCGCCAGTCATTCCTGTTTCTTCATCAACCGTGAAAAGTGCTTCGATGGGCCCATGTTCAAGGTCTTTCGCTTCCAGAACAGCCATTGCAGCAGCTACTCCCATACCATTATCAGCACCAAGTGTAGTTCCATTGGCTTTTACAACATCGCCTTCTATCTTTGTTTCTATGGGATCCTTTTCAAAGTCAAAATCTTTATCGCTGTTTTTTTGAGGAACCATATCCAGGTGACCCTGCATAACAATGGTTTTCTTATTTTCATTGCCAGGTGTAGCTGGTTTTTTAATAATTACATTACCTACTTCGTCTCTTATGGTTTCCAGTCCGAGGTCTTTTCCAAATTTTTCTACAAAGTCAACTACTTTCTCTTCCTTTTTGGAAGGTCGTGGAATTTGTGTTAAGCTATAAAAATGTTTCCACAGTGCTTTTGGTTTTAGGTCTTTAATTTCGCTCATTATTTTACCTCCGTATTTTTGAATTTATTTAAATCGGTTAATTGTTATAATCTTCTTTGGTGAGGAGTTCATGAAATGTAATATATCTTTGTTCATATAACTGAAACAAAAATTTTGTAATTCTGTTTATTGCTTCATCCTCAGGTGATAATTTTTCAGGAAATTTTTCCTGCATTTTATCGCAAAGCTCCTGAACATTTTTCTTCCCGTCAATTTCCAGCCAGGTAGAAGTACCTAGTTCATCCAGGTATATGGTAAAATTCTTTTTTTTAGTGCCTGCAATAAAAAAATCCCTCATCCACTTTTTCCTGAATTTTGGTACAATCAGATATATATTCCCATCTTCTTTAAATTCATGTTCGTGATTTCTTAAAGGATGAAGGTCCATCACATTGGCATTTTTTAATATTTTTCGTCGTTGAAAAAAATTCAGGCCCATAATGTTATCTTTTAATATGAAGCCCAAATTTATGAAAAAAAAATTGGGATACTGAATTGTCAGCATCCCAATTTATTATCACAGATTATTCATTGTTCATGTTATTCTTCCTCAGTTTCTTTAACTGATTTTTGTGCTTTTCTTAAAGGTATTCTGACAAGTATAATTCCAAGTATAATGAATATGGCGATACTTGTTAAGAATGAAGGATTACTGAATCTCCATACTTCTACTTTGAAGAATGCAAGGCCTGCGAAGAGCAATCCAATCAGCGCTTCTCCTGCAATAAGACCGGAGGCAAGCAATATACCAACATTATTAACTTTGGCTTTTTTCTTCTCTCCGAATTTGCGTTTTTTCTGATATATATCAAGTATTCCTTTAATAATACCACCGATAAAGATAGCAAATGTTGTTTGGAGTGGCAGGTACATTCCAATGGATACCAACATAGGACTTTTAACCTGCATGAGGATAAAACCAACGCCCATTAACATACCCACAATAATAAGTGGCCAGGCCATATTTCCGCCTACAATACCTTGTGACAGAATGGCCATCAGACTGGCCTGCGGAGCGGGCAGTGCTTTACTACCAAAACCTCCCTCATAACCTAGTTGTTTTCCAACTTCAATATCTCCTTCGTGCAGAATAAAAAGAGGTATAAAAAGCACTGCAGCTGCAGCAACTACACCAATAACATCTCCAATCTGCATTTTCCATGGGGTACCACCAAGAATATGTCCTGCTTTCAAATCCTGCAACATCTCACCGGCAACAGCCGCAGAAACACATATTACAGCAGCAACGGCAAGGGTTGTTCCAACACCGCTTTCTCCTTTTGCACCTAAAATAAGCATGAGAAGAGCAGTTACAACTACTGTTGAAATGGTTAATCCACTAATCGGATTGTTGCTCGATCCTATAATACCGACAAGATAACCGGATACAGCAGCAAAGAAAAATCCGAAGATAACCATAACTAACGTTGCAATGGCTGCGGTGATAATTGTAGCATCAAAAATTAGTTTAGCAATCAGGAAGGTAGCAATAGCTGAAGCTATGATTCCAACCATGATCCATAAGAAACTAATGTCCTTTTCAATTCTTTCTGTGGTTGATTCTCCTTTTGCTGCTTCTTTAAGGTCCTGAACAGATCGCTTAATACCTTGTGAAAGGCTTTTCCTCATTCCCCAGAGTGTCCAGAATGTTCCAACTAACATACCTCCAATAGCAATTGGACGAACAATAGTTTTCCATGTTTCAGTGATCTGGAACATGGGATCATTAACTCTTTCCATTGCTATTTTCATGTTAGCAGCCAAATTTTGATCTACTAAAAATTGTGCCCATGCTTGTAAATCAATGAATGGAGATATAAAATAAAGAATGATGGGTGTTAATAATCCCCAGGCAATAATTCCACCACTAAAGTTCAGTGAAGCCAATCTGGGGCCAATAATGTATCCTACACCTATATATGCTGGTTTTAATCCGGGGCTTCCCAGTAAAATCCCGCCTTTTGCTTTAATTGCCTTACCAGCTCCTGTAATAAACTGACTTTTAAAAGCAATAAATTTTTCATAAACAGGTAGGAATAATCTGAATTCACCAAGTGTCTTAATCAGAGCACCAATTCCCATGGCTGAAAAGAGATACTTTGATCCGCCTCCTGTTTGTCCGGTTTTGTGAATCTCTGCTGCAGCAACTGACTCAGGGAATGGTAATGTAGCATCGTTTGCCATTACTCTCCTGAGAAGAGCAACAAACATAATACCCAGGATACCACCTGTTACCATTATAAACGCTGAAATAACATAATGGCCTGGAGTATAAAATTGTTCCCAGATTCCACTAATGAAGAATGCGGGCAAAGTAAAAATTGCACCAGCCGCAACGGATTCACCAATCGAACCTACTGTCCTGGTGAAATTCTCTTCCAGAATAGTTCCTTTAAAGGCTCGCAATATTGCCATTCCAATAACAGCAGCCGGATAGGTGGCTGCAATGGTCATACCCGCCTTTAAACCTAAATAAGCGTTCGCAGCACCTAAAATTATCGCTAAAACCAATCCGATAATCAGACCGCGAATCGTAAATTCCGTCATTTTAGTTTCAGACGAAATAAAAGGTACTTGATTTTTCTGTTCTGCCATATTATGTTTTTTAAGGTTAAAAATTAATATTTGCCAAAAAGAAGGGTAAATCTAAGAATTTTTTTTTAGGGGCAAAGGATTGATTACAAATAAGATGTTAACAAAAGTTTTTTTTGTATTTTAATGCTTCTGTTAGTTAGAATCTTAGAGTGTTTGAACAAATTATGTTAATTTTTTGTATAAAATTATTGAAGTATTTATATATTTGCATTTATAAAAAAGAAACTATGAGAAAGCTTATTATTATTGCTGTTTTAGCCATGTTTGTAATTCCTTCTTTCGCCCAGAAAGTGGAATGGGTTTCATTTGAAAAGGCTGTGAAATTAAATAAACAGAATCCTAAAAAAATTATGGTGGATGTCTACACAGACTGGTGTGGATGGTGTAAAAAGCTGAAGAAAAATACATTTAATCACCCCGAAATAGCTCAATATATTAATAAAAATTTTTATCCTGTTCGTTTTAATGCTGAATCGGACGAACCAGTGACTTTTATGGGGAAAACATTCACTAAAACTGGTTCAAGAGCTAAAAGTCCCCATCAATTAGCTGCAGCTCTATTGCAGGGAAAAATGTCTTATCCTTCTGTAGCTTACCTGGATGAGCAAAACAGGCTTATTGCTGCTGTTCCCGGGTATTATGAACCCAAGGATATTGAGCCAATACTAAAATATATCTCAGAAGATATTTACAAGAAACAGAAATTTGAGGATTTCAGTAAAGATTTTGAAAATACCCTCATTGATTAATTTTCTTTTTTCCTGTAGTACCTTATAATTGACTGATTATTCATGTATCGGTAAGGAATTCTTATTGTTCTTCCAAACTGGAAAATATTCAGGTATTTCTTATAGAGCAATCTTTCCGCATATTTTAAAGAAATTATTGCTTTTTCTGGTACTTTGAAGAAGAATTTACCTTTTTCATCAGATTGAAGTTCATCAAACATACTTAATTCTTTCGGAAATTCCTGGGTTTTGAATTCAATCCAGATGGGTGTAGCCGATTGGGTTTCCTTAAAAGTTAATCCTTTTGATTTGGAAAATCTGAATAGTATTTCCGGTTCATTTTTGTGTCTTTCTTCCGGAAGCCACTGAAAAGTATAGGTTAGGGTGTCGGTAATGTTTTTTCCCAGGAAAAGTTCCAGGTATTCTTTTTCCAGTTGATCTAACTCCAAGGATGCATGCTTCAGAGCCTCTCCGTCCGGGTAGAAGTCTGCCATACCTGTAAGGAGTTCAAACCTCTTTTCCCTGATCATAAAAATAAAACTTGCTGCTTCTTCGGCTTTTTCTTTGTGATCTTTTTTAACAAAATAGGTTTTATTAACTGGTATTTTGGCGAATAATGAATCGCGCCAAACTCTTTTATACTCTGTTTTGGTTTCTTTTCCTACAAATCTTTTAACACTTAAATCTTTGAACTGCACCTTATCTGAGTGATCTCTTAACTTATAATATTGTGATGAAGGAAAATCCTTGTACTTGAAAAACGGAAGAATCCAGCCTTTTGTTGAAAATTGTTGAAAATCAAATTGAAAGTCTCCTTCTGGTTCAATAACATACATTTCCTGGTAATCTGCTTCCTGGTGGCTTTCAATATTGATATTTTCAATTTCCCATTTGTTTTCCTTATTATGGTTAACATTTGAAACTCCCAGTAATTTTTCAGCATATTCATGGTAAGGGCCGGGAATATGTTTTTGGCGCAAAACTTTTACTGTTATATCAAGATAAGTTTCCGGGAGTGAGTATACAATTCCCTGGTCAATTTTCTGAGCAGTAGAGTCTATTTTGTAAACTTTTGTTGCTGCTTTTTTTTCGGTTTTGCAACTAGCAAAAATTAGAGCAGCAGTTATGACTATAAATAATGTCTGAATCGAAACTTTATTTTTCATTTTTTAGTTGTTTAAATGCCTTTCCAATATAATGAATAATATCTGAAGCAATGCAGGTTTCTTCTCCGAGTTTTTCTGCAGCCAGGTCGCCGGCCAGTCCATGAAGATAAACACCTGTAATAGCAGCCCATTTAGGATCATATCCCTGTCCGAGCAAAGAAGTAATCATTCCTGTAAGTACATCTCCGCTTCCTGCAGTAGCCATACCCGGATTCCCTGAAGTATTGAAAAATATATTTCCTTCTGGTCCGGCAATTGTTGTATTTCCTCCTTTTAATACCAGGTATACTTTATGTTTTTGTGCAAAATCCCTTTGCATCTCCAGTCTTTCGTAATGATTATCTGCCGGTTCTGTCAACCTTTCAAACTCTTTCGGATGAGGTGTTAATATGCTGTTTTCGGGTAAGATCTCAAGCCATTCTTTATTGTGCGCCAGTATGTTTAAAGCATCGGCATCAAGGACCACGGGTCTTTTTTCTTTATCAATCAGAGACTTTAGCGCTTTTTGTGTATTGTTTTTGGTTCCGATTCCCGGACCAATTCCTACACATGTGAAACGGTCTGTTTCAGGAGATTCTGAAAATATGATATCTGAAAGGTCTATGCTAATCATGGCCTCAGGAAGTGCTGTTTGCATTATTTCATAACCCAGTTTGGGTACATGGGTTGTTACAAGGCCCGAGCCGGTCCTTAAGGCAGCATTGGAAGTGAGTACAGCTGCTCCCATTTTTCCATACCCTCCTGTTATAATGAGTACATGACCATATTTTCCCTTATGATCAAATCGTTTACGTTTCTTGATGTGATTTGAAACTTTATTTTTTGTGATTAAATAGTAACAAGACTCAGTTTCATCAATTTTCTTTTGTGAAAGTCCAATGTCCATAATTTTCCATTTTCCTACAAAGTCCTGATGTTCCGGAAAGAAGAAACTCAGTGTTGGAAACTGGAAGGTGAAAGTATAATCAGCTTTGAAAATGCTGTCGTAATGATTGCTTGAGTTATCTTCTCCGAATAAACCGGAAGGTGTATCTATTGCAATCTTAATTCCTTCCATTTCATTTAACTTTTGTACAACTTTTGCGGGAAATCCTTCAAGAGGCCTGTTTAGTCCCGAACCAAAGATTCCATCAAGAATGATATTTTCAGCATGAGTTTCCGGTATCTGTTTTACATCGGTTATTTCCGATATTTCCGCCAGTCCTTGTTCTTTTAATCTGTTGTAATTTATTTTGGCATCCGGGCTAAGTTTATCTGTGATTTTTACCCAAAGAACTTTTACAATGAACTTATTTTCAGCCAACTGTCTTGCTATGGCAAGTCCGTCACCGCCGTTATTCCCCGGGCCAATGAAAATTAATATTTTTTTTACCGGATTATAATTTTTTACAATCCAGCCAGAGATTGTACCGGCTGCTCTTTCCATTAGGTTTATTGAGTGAATCGGCTCATTTTCAATCGTATAAGCATCAACTATTTTTACATCGGATGAACGAAGAATTTTCATAATACACATGATATTTTTTAACAAAAATAATAGGTTATTCTGTTATATGAAAATTGGTCTTGTAAAAAAGAACATTCAGGGCATAAAAAAATAGAAAAAACTCCAAATAATTAATTACAATTAACCTTTTCATTAATAAGATGATAAAGGTAGTTATGAAACAAGTTTTTATAAAAAGAAATGTGAATTTTTTACGAATTTTTTTTAGTATATCATTTTATATCTTTCTTATAATCAGGATTAATTAGAAAAACGATGTTGTAAAACCTGAAAAATGAAAAAAAAGCCTTTAAACCTTAACAATCAAGATATAATCCAATATTTCGTTTGTTGTTCATTTAAATAAAAAATAAGAAATAAAGATCTTTTTTTCAACTTATTCATTATTAGAAAGATATGATGTGTGTTTCCTCTATTGTCTGGGAGTTGTAGACTTAAAAAAGATTTCTATCTTTGCTTTTTTTATTTTGTGAATATATTTTGTAACTGACTAAATTTTAATTAATTATGTTTAAAGGACATCCCAAAGGACTTTTTGTAGCATTTTTCGCCAACATGGGAGAGCGTTTTGGTTTCTATACCATGATGGGGATATTGATTTTTTACCTTACTGCGAAGTATGGACTCACAGAGTCTAACGCAGGAGTTATTTATAGTGTGTTCTATGGCTTGATTTATGCCCTGGCATTGGTTGGAGGTATCATAGCCGACCGAACAAAAAACTATAAAGGAACGATCTATGTTGGTTTAATTACCATGTTAGCCGGTTATCTGCTGATGACAATTCCTGGATTTGGACTCATCTTCACAATAATAGCATTATTTGTCATTGCATTTGGTAATGGTTTATTCAAAGGTAACCTACAGGCAGTTGTAGGTCAGCTGTACGACAATCCCAAATATTCTCATTTGAGAGACTCTGCATTTAGCGTGTTTTATATGGGAATTAATATTGGTGCATTATTTGCTCCTTCTGCAGCTGCAGGAATTATAAACTGGTTTATTAAAAAACAAGGTTTTGTAAGAAATAACGAATTGCCTGCTCTTATCCATAAGTTTAAAGAAGGAACAATATCAAAAGTGGACATGGATAGTTTGAGGGTATATGCTGAGGAAGTTACGGTACAGCCACTAACCGATATTGCTACTTTTGCAGACAAATATCTTGATGCTTACAGTACAGGCTTTAACTACGCATTTGGTGCTGCTGCAGTTACCATGATAATTTCATTTCTTGTTTATACCTTCTTTAAGCAGAAACTTCCTGATGTGAAAAAAGCTCAAGAATCAGCAAAACAAGAAGGTAAACCGGTCGAAATGTCAAAAGCAGAAACCAAACAAAGATTAACAGCACTGTTCCTTGTTTTTGGAGTGGTTATCTTCTTCTGGATGGCTTTCCACCAGAATGGATTAACAATGAATTTGTTTGCGAGAGATTACACTGAAACCTCTGTTGGTCCGGGTACTTATCTGATATTTAACATTTGGTCGCTTGTATCCATTGTAATTGGTTTCTTTGGATTAAGTGCCCTGCTAAGAAAAGGTGCAGATATAAAAACAAGGCTAATTGGCGGAGTTATTGCTGTTGCTGCCGGGTTTATTGCCTATTACAAATATCAGGGTTTCGACCAAACCAATCCAATTTCTCCTGAGATTTTCCAACACTTTAATCCAACTATGATTGTATTGCTTACACCTATTGTTGTGGGTATTTTTGCATGGCTTAGAAAAAGAAACGCAGAACCTTCAGCACCCCGTAAGATTGGAATTGGTATGATTATTACAGCTGTTGGGTTTGTTATTTTATTAATTGGATCATTAGGTCTGGATCCCTTTTCACAGCTAGGTCCTGATTCACCCAGAGTTAGTGCTTACTGGCTGATTACTACTTACTTTACGCTCACACTAGCGGAGCTGTTCCTAAGTCCGATGGGTATCTCATTTGTGTCAAAAGTATCACCACCAAAATATCAAGGTATGATGCAGGGTGGATGGCTGCTGGCAACTGCATTAGGTAACCAGATGTTATGGATTGGAAGCTATTTCTACGAAAGAGTTCAGATCTGGCAGGTTTGGGCAATCTTTATTGTTCTTACTATAATAGCAGCTGTATTTATCTTCTCAGTTATGAAAAAACTGGAGAAAGTTTCCTAATACGTTTTAATTATCAAAATGAAAAAGCCCTGTGTTCTTTAGATACAGGGCTTTTTATTAGTCTGTTCTCCTGTTATGAGATTAAACTTAAATATGAGATGAGCAGAATTAGTGCTCCTCATAAATTTGATATGTGAAGAGTTTTGAAATGTTTATAAATTTTAAGGAAGTTAAGAATGATGAAAAATTGGCGAGTGAAAAAAGATTTATATATTTGTCTGACTTTTTAATATGGAATAATTAATTACTAACTCAAAAACAATAAATTATGTTAAAAGGACACCCAAAAGGACTTTTAGTAGCTTTTTTCGCTAATATGGGGGAACGCTTCGGTTACTATACCATGTTAGCGATTTTTGTATTGTATCTTCAGGCCAATTTTGGTTTTAATGCCAGCCAGGCCGGAGATTATTATGGAGGCTTCCTTTTTGGTATTTACTTTCTGCCTATACTCGGTGGTATTATCGCCGACCGTTTCCTGGGCTATGGTAAAACCATCGCATTAGGAACCATAATCATGTTTGTGGGGTATATGTTGTTGGCCTCCCCAGGCTTTTTTGCAATGGAAGGGAAGTTAATTATTATCGTTTCCTTATTTGTTATTTCATTAGGTACAGGTTTCTTTAAAGGGAACCTTCAGGCTTTAACAGGTAAGTTATACGATGATCCTAAGTACGCTGCAAACCGGGACAATGCATTCAATATTTTCTATATGGGAATTAATATTGGTGCTTTCTTTGCTCCTCACGCCGCAACAGGAGTTGTTAACTGGATGCTCGGTGGAAAAAACTTTAGTTATGAAAGTACCATTCCGCATCTTTCCAACTTGCAGGCGACTCCGCATCCTTTCCTGGATAAGATGACAGGAACCCTGCAGGCTAATTTTGAAGGCGTACAGACTTACACTGCCAAGCTTCAGCATTTTATGAGTGAAATGAATTTTGGAGGAACAATCCAGGATTTTATCACTGAATATCCTACAACCTTATCAAAAGGTTATAGTGGAGCATTTGCTGTTGCTGCCGTAAGTATGCTGGTTTCTTTACTTATCTTCACCATTTTCAGAAAATATTACAAGCATGCTGATGTAACAGAGAAACAAAAAGAAGCTCAGGCAGCTAAAGAAGGTAAGAAAGCTGATACTGTTAAGATGTCTAAAGAAGAAGAAAAGAAACGATTGGTTGCTCTTGGTCTTGTATTTGTTACCGTAGCTTTCTTCTGGATGGCATTCCATCAGAACGGATTTACCTTAACAATCTTTGCACGTGATTTCACTGTAAGTGATGTAAGCAAATTTGACTATCTTTTCTTTGATTTAAAATCATTCTTACCATTGCTTGCTGCAATAGGAGGGCTGATTTTATTACTGCGTCGTAAATCGTCTGCAAAAACCAAAGCAATTGGAGCAGGACTTACAGTAGTTGGAGCAGCACTTGGTTACTGGGCTTACACAACCTTTGATCAGAATCCAACTATTGAACCTCAGCTATTCCAGCATTTTAACCCAATCTTTATTGTATTCCTTACACCATTGATTGTTGGTTTCTTTACATGGTTGAGAAAGAAAGGCAAAGAACCTTCATCACCACGTAAGATTGGTATTGGAATGTTTTTAACAGCTGCAGGATTTATTGTAATGATGTCCGGTGCACTTAAACTACAGTCAATGACTGGTCTTAGCCCTTATTGGTTAATCGGTACATATCTTACTTTAACTGTTGCTGAACTTTTCCTCAGTCCTATCGGAATTTCATTTGTTGCTAAAGTTGCACCACCACGATTCAGTGGACTTGCTCAAGGCGGATGGCTTGGAGCTACAGCAATCGGTAACTTACTTGCAGGACTGGTTGGAAAATTATGGGATATCGTTGAAATATGGCAATTCTTTGCGTTAATGGTAGGATTAACGATCTTGTCAGGAATTTTTATTTTCTCAATTATGAGAATTCTTGAAAATGCAACAAAATCCAATCCTGAAAAATAATATTATTAATTAAGAAATTGAAAAATATACAATTATGAAAGTTCGTTTAATCATAATATCAAGTCTTTTAGCAGGCATACTCTTTATGTCAGGCTGTGGAACTGATAATCCTATGCAAGATTTAAGAGATGCTTCAAAAGAGATCGATAAGATTGAAAAACAATCTGAAAATATTCAAAATAAGGAGCAGGCTTTCACTGTTCTCCGTGATCTCAATGGCGCGATGAAAGATGTTAGAGAAGCTGCACTCGCTCTTGATAATAAATATAAGAATATGAGAGTGGGTAGTGACGAATTCAAAAAAGCAAAACAATCCGAAGATTTTAAGCAAACAATGAACGAGTTTGAAAAAATTAATTCGGAAATTGATTCTTCTCTGGCTGTAATAAGTAAGAATCTTGATCCTTACAAAGATGATGAAGAGGTAAAAAAGATGCTGAATAAACTGCAGTCTCTTTTAATTTCACGTTAAACATCATTTTTCAAATTCTATAATAAGGCAGAGTTTTTAAGCTCTGCCTTTTTTAATATTAATTTGTCTCCTTATTCTTTTTTTAAAAATTTGCATCTGCCTCTTTAAAAACAAAAATTGTAAATTTGTTTTAAATATAAGAGTTATGCGGTTTTATTTACTTTTAATTATTCCCATTCTGACTGTTCTTTATTCATGTAAAGAAAGTTCCTCTGAAAATGAAGATCTTACTGCATTCAGGTATAATGAATCAAAGGGCATTGCAACCCTTGATCCTGCTTTTGCAAAAAGTCAGACATTAATATGGCCTGTGCACCAGATATTTAATGGTCTGGTCCAGATGGATACTGCCCTGAATATTCAGCCTTGTATTGCCAAAGACTGGGAGGTATCTGCTGATGGGCAAACCTATACATTTTTTCTGCGAAAAGATGTGTACTTCCAGGATCATGATATTTTTATTGGGGATACGGGTAGAAGAGTAGTTGCCAGCGATTTCGTGTACAGTATAAAAAGGATATATGATCCCGCTACTGCTTCACCCGGCGCCTGGATCTTTAATTACCTGGATAAAAAAAAGGGCCCTGAAGCGATTAATGACTCAACATTGAAGATATACTTAAAAAGGCCATTCCCTGCTTTTTTAGGACTCTTAACAATGAAGTACTGTTCGGTGGTACCCAAAGAAGTTGTGGAACATTATGGCGATGAATTCGGAAGACATCCTGTTGGAACAGGCCCTTTTCAGTTTAAAATGTGGAAAGATGGCGAAAAACTTGTTCTTGTAAAAAACCAGGATTATTTTGAAAAAGATAAGAAAGGGAATCAATTGCCTTATCTTGATGCAGTCGCTATTTCTTTTATTTCTGATAAGCAATCCGAATTTCTGGAATTTATAAAAGGAGATATTGACTTTATTTCCGGTATGAATCCGGCTAATAAGGATGAACTGCTGACACGTTCGGGGAAATTAAATCCTAAATACAGGGATCGTATAAAAATGTACTCCCAACCCTATCTGAATACAGAATATCTTGGATTTTTGTTGGATTCTTCAAAACTGGACAGAAAAACTTATGCAGTACTGAATAAAAATGTGAGACAAGCTATTAATTTCGGCTTTGACCGGAAAAAAATGATGAAATATTTACGTAATAACATTGGGACTCCTGCAAATAATGGATTTATTCCTGAGGGATTGCCTGCTTTTGTTAAAGATTCAGTAATTGGATATACTTACCAACCTGAAAAAGCAAGAGATTTGCTTGCAAAAGCTGGATACCCCAAAGGAGAAGGGTTGTCAACTATTACTTTAACAACCACAGACGATTACAGGGATTTATGTGAATTTATTCAGCACCAGCTTGCTGAAATAGGTATAGATATTGAGATTGAGGTAAGTACAGGAGCTACCTTTCGCGATATGGTGGCTAATTCTAAATTACCTTTTTTTCGTGGATCATGGATTGCCGATTATCCTGATGCCGAAAATTACCTGGCTCTTTTTTACAGCGAAAATTTTAGTCCGGGTGGTCCCAACTATACACATTTTAAAAATGATAAATATGATAAGTTGTATAGAAAAGCCCTGAATACAGCTGAACCTGAAGAGAGGAAAATATTATACCGGAAAATGGATAAGTTGCTAATCCGTAACGCACCTGTTGTACCACTTTATTATGACCAGGTGGTTCGTTTTTCCCAGAAAAATTTAAGCGGCTTAGGGAGTAATCCTATGAATTTGCTGACCCTCAAATATGTAAAAAAAGATTAATTATGAAGATAATTGCTGATAGTGGCTCTACAAAAACAGACTGGGCTATACTTAAGGAAAGTAAGCAACCTGTGTTTACCCAAACAAGGAGCCTTAATCCATATTTTATTGATAGAGAATTATCAGTCAATAGTCTCTTAGAGAATAAAAAACTATATTCTGTAAAAGAGGATACTTTACAAATTTTCTTTTATTCGGCAGGTTGCGGAAATGGAGAGAATAAGAGAGTGATAAGGGAGATCCTCTTTAATGTTTTTCCAAAATCAGAGATCAATATTGAAACTGATTTGCTTGGAGCTGCAAGGGGATTGCTGAAGAATCAAAAAGGAATAATAGCAATTCTGGGTACCGGCTCAAATTCCGGTTATTATGATGGAAAAAAGATTAGCAGCAAACAGCCTTCTTTAGGTTATATCCTTGGTGATGAAGGTAGCGGAAACGCAATTGGGAAAGCACTTATCCGGGCTTATGCATACAATGAAATGCCAAAAGAAATGGTACAGGCATTTGAATCTGCATTTGAAGTGGATCAGCAAAAACTATTGGGAAGGCTTTACAAAGAATCCTTTCCAGCTTATTATCTGGCATCTTTTGCTTCATTCTGTATTAAACACAAGAACGAGAAATTTATTCACGAATTGATTCAAAAAGAACTGAGTTGTTTTTTTAAGCACCATATACTTAGATATGAGAATATAAGAAATTGTAAGATCGCTTTTACAGGCTCTGTAGCATGGGAGTTTAAGAATATTCTGGATGATCTTTCCGGGCAGGAGAATTTATATATCAGCAAAGTAGAGAAAGCTCCAATACATTCACTGGCAGATTATCATTTTATCTGATCAATGAATGAAGATAATCTTTAAATTGTATTGTTAAAAAATCTATTTTTCTTATTTTTATATGAACCTTAAAACAACGATATGTGGACAAGTGTAATAATTGATGATGAAAATAAGTCGAGGGAAACGCTAAATAAAATTATTGAGCGGTACTTTAGCGACCAGATAAGCGTTGTTTATTTGGCAGATTCTGTTAAAGAAGGTGTTTTTGCCATAAATAAGTATGATCCCAAACTCGTGTTTTTGGATATTGAAATGCCTGAAGAGAATGGCTTTAAATTATTTGACTATTTTGATTATTATAGCTTTGAGGTTGTTTTTACAACAGCCTATAAACAATATGCAATTGATGCCATCAAATATTCTGCTTTGGATTACCTTCTAAAACCAATTAACTACATAGATCTGAAGGAAGTCCTGAAAAGATTAAATGAAAAACAAAAGAAAATAACCCCTCAATCACAAATTGATACTTTTTTGTCCAATATCAATACGGATTCTAAGGAATTTAATAAAATTGCATTGCCTACAATGGATGGCTTTCAGCTTGAAAGAATTAATAATATCATTTACTGTCAGGCTGAAGAAAATTATACCAAAATTTTTACTACTAGAGGAGAATCAATTATTGTAACAAAAACACTTAAAAGTGTAGAGGAATTATTACCTGAAAGTATATTTTTCAGAATACATAAATCATATTTGGTTAATCTGAATTACATAAAATCTTATAGTAAATCTAACCGTTATAAAGTAACTCTTGAAAATGGGGTTAAGCTTGATGTAGCTACAAGGAGGAATGAAGATTTTGTAAAAGCGCTCACCAAGAGAAAGTCCTGACTCCTGTTATACGGACATTTGTGCCCAAATGTTTAATTTTCACTAGTTTATTTTAAACATAAAAATTTATGGTTGCAATTTTTTTGTAGAGTTGTTAACAAGTTTTCAACAAGTTATTAACAGGTTTGTTCTTTTTTATCACACAGATAGTGAATGTTTTTTAACAAATATTTATATGATATATGTTATTTGATTACATGATAAAGATCATGAAAAATTTGTATTCCTGTTTTCAGATAAATATATTGCAAACCCAAATATGAAATTTTTAAATCAATTAAATTTCATGAATTGTTAACCTAAACCATTTAAATTATGAGAGCTAAAATTTTTACCCTATTAACAGTTATGTTATTCTCTTTTACTGTTGTTTTTGCGCAAGAAAGAGCAGTAAATGAAGATGGGAATTACAAAAATGTGATTCGCATTAAAATTAAAAACAATCTGGTAAACCAGTTTGATGCTTTGCATCAGAAAAAAGCACACACGATTAACAAAATTGTTCCTGTTGAAAGTGATTATGTGAAGACAAACATTAAGGCATTGGATAACAGGAATAAAGAATTAAATGCGGTAGAGTATAAAAGAGTTTTTCGCTATGCCGGGAAATTCGAAAAACGACACCGTGAATTTGGATTGCACCGATGGTATGAAATTTCTTTTAACTCAAAAGCGAATGTAAAGGAATTATTAAATACCTATAAGGAGATACCGGATCTTGAATATGTGGAACCTGTTTCTGAAAAATCTTTAGTCGATCACAAGCCACATCCGGAGGCAAAAAATAATGACAAAACATTAACGGGTGATCCTAACGACCCCAAATATTCAGATCAGTGGCATTATCATAATACTGGCCAAACAGGTGGAACAGCTGACGCTGATATTGATTTGCCCGAAGCATGGGAACTTGAAACAGGCAATACAAATGTTGTTGTAGCTATAGAAGACCAGGGAGTTGATTATGACCACGTTGACCTAGAAGGTAACATGTGGATTAATTCAGGAGAAACTCCTAATAATGGTGTTGATGATGATAACAACGGTTATGTTGATGATTATTATGGATATAACTTTGGCGATGATCAGGGTCCTATAACTCCTGGTGAGCACGGAACACATGTAGGCGGTACTGTAGCAGCTGAAACAAATAACGGTACAGGTGTTGCAGGAATTGCCGGTGGTAGTGGAAATAATGACGGAGTAAGACTTATGTCAGTAGAGGTTTTTGGATCTAATGGACAGGGCGGATTTGCAGAAGGCTTCACTTATGCTGCCGATATGGGAGCACACGTATCCCAGAATAGTTGGGGTGGTGGAGGTGAAAGCCAATCTATAAATGATGCCATCGATTACTTTATTGCCAACGGTGGTGGTGCTGGTACACCCATGGACGGTGGAGTTGTTATTTTTGCTGCCGGAAATGATGATGTAAGTAGTGGTGCAAGTACATGGCCTGCTCAGTATGAGAGTGCCATAGCTGTTGCATCAACTGATCATAATGATGTAAAATCATATTTTTCAAACTATGGTAGCTGGGTGGATATTGCTGCTCCCGGTAGTGATATTTTAAGCTGTAAACCTAACGATTCTTATCAAACCATGTCAGGAACATCAATGGCTTGTCCACATGTTTCAGGTGTGGCTGCCCTGATAGTTTCTAAGTTTGCAGGAAATATTACTCCCTCAGAAGTAAGATCCAGACTTATAGATTATACAGATAATATTGACGATGAAAATTCAAGTTATGTCGGACAACTGGGAAGCGGGAGACTAAACGCTTATGCTTCCCTTTCAGGAGATGCGCCTGAACCTCCTGATGCTACTTACTGTACTTCACAAGGAAATGATGCCTCCTACGAATGGATTTCTAAAGTCGAAATTGGAACTTATTCAAATAGTTCTGGTGGTGCAGGATATACCGACTTTACAAACGAAACGATAGAACTGAATGCAGGTCAGTCCTACAGCATTACATTAACCCCAGGATTTTCAAACAGTACATACCAGGAATACTGGAAAATCTGGATTGATTATAATAACGATACAACTTTTACAAGTGATGAACTTGCTTATGATGCAGGATCAACTTCCAGCAGCGCTGTAAGTGGAACTATTAATATCCCATCAGATGTTTCCGGTTTAAGAAGAATGCGCGTAAGTATGAAATATAACGGGGAACAATCTGCCTGTGAAACATTTGATTATGGTGAAGTAGAAGATTATAATGTAAATATTTCAACCGGCGGTGGAGATACTGAAGCTCCAACAGCCCCGACTAATCTTGCATCAAGCAATGTAACAGAGACAAGTGTTGACCTTAACTGGGACGCTTCCTCCGATAATGTAGGAGTAGACCACTATACTGTATTCCAGGATGGAAGTTCAATAGGAACAACTGCGAATACTTCATACAGTGTAACAGGTCTTAATGCTTCAACAACTTATACATTTACTGTTAAAGCTGAAGATGCTGCAGGTAACGTATCACAAGCCAGTAATGCTATTGATGTTACAACAGCAAGTGGTGAAGATACTGAAGCTCCAACAGCGCCAACTAACCTTGCTTCAAGCAATGTTACAGAAACAAGTGTTGACCTGAGCTGGGACGCTTCCTCCGATAATGTTGGAGTAGACCACTATACTGTGTTCCAGGATGGTAGTTCAATAGGAACAACTTCAAATACATCTTATAGTGTAACAGGACTTACTGCAGCAACTACTTATACTTTTACAGTAAAAGCAGAAGATGCCGCAGGAAATGTTTCAGCTTCAAGTAATGCACTTGATGTTACTACAAATGATGGCAGTGTTAGTTACTGTTCTTCACAAGGTAACAACTCTTCCTATGAGTGGATTTCACAGGTAGATATTGGAAATTTCTCCAATAGCTCAGGAGCCGCTGGTTATACTGACTTTACAGGACAAACTGTAAACCTTACTGCTGGAGCTTCTGTAAGTGTTACGCTTACTCCGGGTTTCAGCGGAAGCACCTACAATGAATACTGGAAGATTTGGATTGATTATAATGGAGATGGAGACTTCTCAGATAACGGTGAGTTGGTATTTGATCCAGGTTCAATGAGTAGTTCTGCTGTAAGTGGTACAATTAATGTTGCTTCAACGGCTTCAGGTACAACAAGAATGAGGGTTACCATGAAGTATAACGGTGAACCTTCACCATGTGAAACATTCAGCTATGGTGAAGTAGAAGATTATACAGTTTCTTTCAGTGGTGGTGGTGATGACACCGAAGCCCCAACTGCCCCGACTAGCCTTGCTTCAAGTAATATTACTTCTTCAAGTGTTGATCTGAACTGGTCAGCTTCTTCAGACAATGTAGGAGTAGATCATTATACTATATTCCAGGACGGAAGTTCAATTGGTACAACTTCTAATACTTCAACTACTGTTAGCGGACTTGCAGAAGCAACTACTTATTCATTCTATGTAAAAGCAGAAGATGCTGCCGGTAACGTTTCAACTGCAAGTAATTCAATAGATGTTACTACTGAAAGTGGCTCTGTAAGCTATTGTGAGTCTTATGGAAATAACACTAACTACGAATGGATTGACCTGGTTGAGCTTGGTTCAATTAACAATACTACAAGTGCTGACGGTGGTTATGGTGACTATACAAACCTTTCCACTGACCTGACAAGGGGTAGTAATGTAACGATCTATGTTAGTGCCGGATTTGGCTCAAGCAGCTACACTGAATACTGGCATGTATGGATCGATTTTGATCATAACGGTACTTTCGACAGTGACGAAGAAATGGTTAGCGGATCATCAAGCAGCGCTGATAAGTTGTCTGCAAGCTTTGATGTGCCAACAGATGCTGTTCTCGGACAAACACGTATGAGAGTTACCATGAAATATAACAGTGCTGCTTCTCCTTGTGAAACATTTACTTATGGTGAAGTAGAAGACTATACAGTGAATATTACAGATAACACTACAAATTATATGCTCAGTGATAATGATGCAATTGAACTGGGTAATGCACCTGCAGGTCTTGAAATTTATCCTAATCCTGCAAGCAGCTATCTGAATGTTCAAATCAATGAGGGAGAAAGAAACAGCACAGTAAGTATTTATAATACACAGGGAAGTCTTGTTAAGGTAGTACCTGTTAACAGTGATTCTGAAGAAATTGATGTTTCAGAACTTCCTGGTGGAGTGTATATTCTGAAAATAGCAGATGAAAGACTGCCACTGGTGAAACAGTTTATTAAGAAATAAACAAATTATATTTCATATTAAGGGGGCTGAGTTTTCAGCTCCCTTTTTTTATTTATTTCTGTTTTCCTAATCAAATTAAGGACAAGCTAATCTTGTTTGAGTTACTACCATATTGTATCGCAGTTTCTGCATTTAAATTATAATTATGAAAATTTTAGAGCAATGCAGGTAAATTTATTTGTTTAAATTTATATTAAATAACAATTAATATTTTATATTTTTTTTGTGTTATCATACGATATACTTTACTCCTGGGGGTTATGTATATTTATTTATTATATAGGTTCTTATAAAAAAATATCTGTTGTTTGTTTTTGACTAAAATTTTGAATAAATTGCTAAACAATTAAAATTCTAACCTGAATTTTAAAAATTGTTAACCTAAATTAAATTTTTATGAGAGCTAAATTTTTTACATGTTTGAGCATTTTTATGCTTTTTGTGATCCTTGCTATGGGTCAGGAGAATGCGGTAGTTGTAGAATTTGGACAAAAAACCGCTGGAACAATTACACTCCCCCAGGACAAGATTTTAGTCCTGGAATTGCCTGCTAAGCCGTCTACAGGATATTCCTGGGAAGTTGTTGATGTTAATGACAAAGTTCTTTGTTTAGATCAGGAGTATCATTTTGAAACCGAGGCCGGTAAGGCTATAGGTGCAGGAGGAACAAGAAAAATCCGGTTCGCATCACTGCAAGAAGGAGAATCTGCTATTCATTTAGTTTATTCCCGGCCGTGGGAAGAAACAAAGGCCGATATGCAGATTACCTACCAGGTATCTGCTGAAGGGCCTTATTCAGGCGATGTTGAATTTAAAAAACCTGCAATTCCTGTGTTTGATTTAAGTTCTGAAGATTATGAAGTAAAAGCTTTACCTTCACAATATGAATACTCTGGGGAAACCTCTGTCAAAAACCAGGGTTCCTGTGGTAGTTGCTGGGCATTTGCTGCTTGTGCAGTATTTGAACACGTAATTAACGGAGAAGATGGAAATACAAGAGATCTGTCTGAGCAGTTTCTGGTTAATTGTAATGAAGAAGGATGGGGATGCAGCGGTGGTATGAATCCTTTTGATTATTTTGAATATAAGGTTGTTTCCGGCGGTAATGAAGCCGGAGCTGTCTATGAGAGTGATTGTCCTTATCAGGCCTCAGACGGATATTGTAATGCGCCCTATCCGCATCATGAAAAGATTGATGCATGGGACTATGCAGGAAGTTCTTATTCAGTTCCGTCTGTTACTGAAATTAAAGAGGCAATCTATAATTATGGGCCTGTTTGGTGTGCCGTTTATTCTGATAGTTATTTTTCAAATTACTCAGGCGGAGTTTTTCAGGGAAGCAGTAATTCACAACCAAATCATGCGGTTGTTATTACAGGATGGGATGACAACAATCAGTGCTGGATTATGAAAAATTCGTGGGGCTCTTCCTGGGGTGAAAATGGGTACATGAGAATTAAATATGGTGCAAATAATATTGGTTATGCAGCTGCTTATGTTGACTATAACGGAACAACCCCTCCTGACGAGTACTGTGCCTCAGCAGGAAATGATGCCAGCTATGAATGGATATCGCAGGTAGATGTTGGGGATTTCAGTTATAGCTCTGGCTCTGACGGTGGATATGCTGATTATACAGGTCAAACCATTACACTAACTTCAGGAGCCTCTGCTAATGTTACTTTGACTCCCGGATTTAACAGCAGCACCTACCAGGAATACTGGAAGATCTGGATTGACTTTAATAATGACAAAGATTTCGATGATGCAGGAGAAGAAGTCTTCAGTGGAAATGGAAGCGCTGCGGTAAGTGGCTCATTTACTGTTTCTTCTGGTGCCTCAGGAACTACACGAATGAGAGTAACCATGAAATATAATGGTGCACCCACTTCATGCGAAACATTTGATTACGGAGAGGTTGAAGATTATACTGTGACCTTTGGATCAGGGCCTGATGATACAGAACCTCCTACAGCTCCTGCAAGTCTTACTGCAAGCAATGTAACAGAAACAACTGTTGATCTGAGCTGGAATGCTTCGACAGACAATGTAGGCGTAGATCATTATACTGTATTTCAGGATGGTAATTCTATTGGTACTACTACAAATACCTCGGCAACTGTTAGTGGACTTACTGCTGCTACAACTTATACCTTTACAGTTAAAGCAGAAGATGCAGCAGGAAATGTTTCTTCAGCAAGCAATGCTATTGAGGTGACAACTGATGACGGATCTGTTAGTTACTGTGAGTCTTATGGCCAGAATACCAATTATGAATGGATTGACCTGGTTGAACTTGGTTCAATTAACAATACTACAAGTGCTGACGGTGGCTATGGTGATTACACAAACCTTTCCACTGACCTGACAAGAGGAAGTAATGTAACTATCTATATTAGTGCCGGATTTGCTTCAAGCAGTTACACAGAGTACTGGCATGTATGGATAGATTTTGATCAAAATGGAACTTTTGATAGTGATGAAGAGTTGGTAAACGGTTCATCCAGCAGTGCAGATCAGCTTTATGCTTCATTTGATATTCCTTCTGATGCGGTTCTTGGTCAAACACGCATGAGGGTGACCATGAAGTATAATAGTGCTGCTTCTCCTTGTGAAACATTTACTTATGGTGAAGTAGAGGATTATACAGTGAATATCACCAACTATAGTACAAACTATATGCTTAGCGATAATGATGCTGTTGAACTGGGTAATGCACCTGCAGGTATTGAAATTTATCCTAATCCTGCAACCAGCTACCTTAATGTTCAAATCAATGAAGGAGAGAGAAACAGTACGTTAAGTATTTACAATACACAAGGAAGTCTTGTGAAGACAGTACCGGTAAACAGTGATTCTGAAGAAATTGATGTTTCAGAATTACCTGCAGGGGTTTATATTCTAAAACTACATGATGAAAGAGTACCTTTTATCAAACAGTTTATTAAGGAATAATAAACAGACTTCAACAAATTAAAAGAGGGGAGCCTGGATTGCTCCCCTCTTTAATTTTTAAAAGTATCAATAAGTTTTATGAATATAGGCCTTTAATACTCATCGTTTCCAGGATAATATCAGCTATTTCATCGTGATTGAAATGCTTTGCGTTGATAAGCAGATCGTAATGCGTATCATCAATTTTGGAGCCTGCAAGGTTGTTTCTTAGTTCCTGACGTTTTTTGTCTATGTCAACCACATAATCTTTGGCTTTTTTTGTTGTAAGGTTAAAGCGTTTTTTTATTACTTGTACCCGCCAGTCAAAGGGAGCTATAAGTCTAATATGAAGCGAGCGGCTTATGTTTTTTGTAATGGATGAACCACAACGACCCAAAATAATTGAATGTCCTTCTTTTCCAAAGGAATATATAACTTTCTTTATAGTATTTCTGATTTTACGATCGCTTTTATAATATTTACTGGATAAAGCGCCTAAGATATCATCAATGGCAGATTTTTTTTCATACTTAAAAACATATTCTATCTGGGAGGGGTCTAATTCAAGCTCTTTGGCAGACTTTTCGAGTATCTCTTTGCTGATAACTCTCCAGGGTCCGTTTTGTTGCTGCAGTTTTTTGTTAAGGGTATCAGCCAGTTTATTTGCCAGAAATTTTCCTGAGCAGCCAATTTGTCTTGAAATGGTAATAACCGGGCCCGGATCCTTGTTTTCCTTCGGTTTTTCTTTTTCTGTATGTCTGTCTTCCAAATAATTTAAAAGTATGTTCATAATATTATATTTCTTTAATAAAAGGTTTTCTAAGGTACGAATTTTTGTGATCTTATTCAAACATAGTGATAACAGCAGAATTCCGGACTCGTTAGCTGGAGCCTGAGGATGTGGCTGCTATGGCTGCAGAAGTAGTAGCTGTTATTACCACGGAACAAACTTCTTTGATGGTTTCCTGTACTGCAGTGGATACTTCAAAATCTTTCGCAAGTTTTTTTATTCGCTTGCGGGCATGTTTGTATTCTTTCCTGGAAGAGAACAAAACCCGTGCAAGTTTAGTAGCTTCAGCCAGACTGAGCATCATTAAACTTTTTTCATCCATTTTTTTTCTTCCGTTGATAACTTCTACCAAATGTTGTTTCATTTCATCCTCTGGTCCTGGATCTAGCGTAGGATAAACAGTATAAGGAATTAATCCCAGGAATTTTTTTCTTTTTCTCATTAGAATTCCTCTTTCGACCAGGTTAGAAAGCACGTCATATTTTAATTTTTTAAGTTTTGAGGCAATTCTGTGAATCCAGAATTTTACTTTATGTTCTTTTTTTGCTTTTCTGATATAGCCAAATAATTCATCGAGATAATCAACGCCGGTGCTGGTGTTGTCAATTATCTGCACTTTTTTATTGCTGACTTTTATTTTTTTCAGAATCGATAATTTTAACAAAACAGTTCCGGCAAGCCCATGATTTATAGAAATTGCATCTGTAAGAAATTTCCCTTTCTTTTTGTCTAGTGCGAGCAATAAAAATCCTTCTGTCAATCTAAGCTGAAATGTTTCCATTTTTTAATCTCTTTCTAACCAAATGTGATAAAGATATAAAACTATTTCCGATTTTTTATCTTTTTATTCCTACTTTAAAAAATTGTATGTTTTTTTTATTAATAATATCCTGATGCTCTTTTTATAGCACCGGAACCATATCGTTTCTTTATACGGTCTATTGTTTGGTAGAGTTCAACAAGCTCTTTGGTATCTTCGAACATGTTAAGCTGCTGGGTTCCTCCGATCAGGCGGTTGAGTTTTATTCCCAGGAGCCGTATTAGCATTCGGCGGGAATAGAGTTTATTGAATAATTCCCGGGCAACTGAGATCAAAT